>JBILTM010000037.1:0-30104 GCA_044371545.1 Burkholderiaceae bacterium | reverse complement strand
GCCGTTCAGGTCGGCGAGCAGCTTGTCGCGCTGATCGAGCAGCGCGTTCGGCTCGCCGCTCGCGCCGCGCGCCTCGCCGATGCGCTTGTTGACCAGCGCGAGCGAGGCGAGCGTGTCGTTGGCCTTCTGCACCTCGGCCTGCAGCTGCCCCTGCGCGGCGTCGCGCAGCTCGACCAGCCGACCGTCGAGCACGGCGGCGCGGCTGGCGAACGAGTCGGCGCGCGCGAGCACCGCCGAGCGAGCCGACGGGTCAGCGGGCTTGGCCGAGAGGTCGGTGAACGCGGTGACCAGGTCGTCGAAGCCCGCGCCGAGCCCGCCCTCGCCGTCGGCGAACAGTCGGTCGAGACGCGCCAGCGACTCGCCGCGCGCCGCGTCCTGGGCGGCGCCCGCCTTGGTCGCGACCGACTCCCGGACGAGGAACTCGTCGTAGATCCGGCGCACCGCGACGGCATCGACGCCGCGCCCGGTCCAGCCCTGCGGGCTGCTGTCTCCGGCCTCCTGCAGCACCACCTCGCGCCGCACGTAGCCGGGCGTCGCCGCGTTGGCGATGTTCTGGCCGGTCGTCTGCAGCTGCGCGTAGGCGGCGTTCATCGCGCTGCTGCCGATCCTCATCAGGTCGCTCATGGCGCCCTCCTCCCCGTCAGGTGTCGGCGCGGCGCAGCGACAGCGCCGTCGTGATCGTGCGCCTCAGCTTCGACGCGTAGTCGGGGTCGGTCGCGTAGCCCGCGCGCTGCAGGCCCTGCGCGAACGACTCGAGGCTGCCGCCGCCGCGCAGCACGCCCGCGTAGCGCGGGCTCGACGCCATCAGCCGCGCCCAGTCGGCGAACGACTCCTCGTAGCTGCCGTAGGCACGGAAGCGCTCGACCGACTTCACCGCGCGCCCGTCGACGAACTCGGTGGTCGGCGCCTCGACGACCTCGCCCTTCCAGCCCGGGCCGGCCTTGATGCCGAACAGGTTGTACGACGGACGGCCGTCGGCGAAGCGCGGCTCCTGCCGGCCCCAGCCCGACTCGAGCGCGGACTGGCCGACGATGAACGCGGCCGGCACGCCGGTGCGCTGCTGGGCCGAGAGCGCCGCGGGCCACATCCGGTCGACGAAGGCGGCCTGCGGCCCGCCGGCGCGGGGCGTCCCGGCGTCGGACCACCCGGCGCCGCCCGCAGCCCCAAGCATCGGCATGCCGTCCGCGGCCTCGCGGCGCACGCCGGCGGCACGCGCACGCGCGGCGGCGGCGGCCGCCGCGGCCGCCGCGACCTGCCCGCCGCTCGGGAACATCGACGGCTCGTCGTCGTCCTCGCCCGATCCGCGCACCGCCTGCTGGGCGAGCACCGCGCGGGCCAGGCCGTCGGCCGACACCCGCGGCATCGCGGGAGGGGTCGCGCCGCCCGCATCGGCCGTGTCGGCCTTCGCGGGCGCACCGTCCGTGCGCATGTTGCGCATCAGCTGCTTGGCGATGAGCTCGGACAGGCCGCCGGGACGCCCCGACATCGCCTGCGCGAACTGGGTGTCCAGCATGCCCTGATAGACGTCGGCCCCCGGCCCCTCGAGCATGCCGCTCTTGGGGACCGAGTCCCGCATGCTCTTCAGCACCATCTGCATGAACAAGGCCTCGAACTGCGAGGCCGCCTGCCGGACCGCGCCCTGCGGATCCTTCGCCGCGCCCGTCTTCAGGGCGTCGAGCGAACGGACGTCGGACGCGAGCGACCCGGGCACCCGCATGTCTAGATGATCTCCAGCTCCGCCTTCAGGGAGCCCGCTGCCTTGAGCGCCTGCAGGATCGCGATCAGATCCTGGGCGGTCGCTCCGAGGCTGTTGAGCGCCTTGACGACGTCGGACAGCTTGGCGCCTGCTTCGAGCATCATCAGCGCCGCCCCGTCCTGCTTGATCGTGATATCGGCCTTTTCCGTCGCGACTGTAGAGCCCTGCGATAACGGCGAGGGCTGGCTGATCACGGGGGTCGTGGAGATCGACACCGACAGGTTGCCGTGCGCGACCGCGCTCGGCGCCAGCGTCACCGTCTGGTTCATCACCACCGAGCCGGTCCGCGCGTTGACGATCACCTTCGCCGGAGGGGTCGCGGACGCGACGTCGATGTTCTCCAGGATCGACACGAACGCGACCCGTTTGTCGGGAGGCGGCAGCTTCACGCGGATCACGCGGGCGTCGAGCGGCTGCGCGGTCGACGCGCCGATGCGCCGGTTGATCGCCTCGGCGACCTGGGTCGCTGCGGTGAAGTCGGTGGTCTTGAGTTCCAGGTGCAGCACGTCGCCCTCGAGCACCGCGTTCGGGACGGTGCGCTCCACCGTCGCGCCGCCCGGCACCCGGCCCGCGCTCAGGTGGTTGATCTGCACCTTGCTGCCCGCGGCCGACGCGCCCGCGCCGCCGACGACGAGGTTGCCCTGCGCGATCGCGTAGACGTTGCCGTCGGCGCCCTTCATCGGCGTCATCAGCAGCGTGCCGCCGCGCAGGCTGCGCGCGTTGCCGATCGAGGAGACGGTCACGTCGATCGGCTGGCCCGGTTGCGCGAACGCCGGCAGCTGCGCGGTCACCATCACCGCCGCGGTGTTGCGCAGCTGCGGGTTCACGCCGGGAGGCAGCGCGATGCCGAGGTTCTGCAGCATCGTGCCCAGGCTCTGCGTGGTGAACGGCGCCTGCGTCGTCTGGTCGCCGGTGCCGTCCAGGCCGACCACCAGGCTGTAGCCGACGAGCTGGTTCGCGCGCACGCCCTGCACCGTGGCCAGGTCCTTCACGCGCTCGGCCTGCGCGGGCCTGAGTCCGGCGGCGAGCGCGAGCAGCACCACCGCCGCCAGCAGCTGGCGCGGCGTGGGCCGCAGCGCGCGTACCGTGCCGAGCACGGTCCGCAGCGGGCGGGCGGCGGCGATCGCGAGGAGGATCATCGTTCTGGGTCCGTTCGGGTCAAAGCGGCGACCAGCTGAAGAAGAAGCGCTGCAGCCAGCCGACCTTCAGCGCGCGGTCGATGTCGCCGCGGCCGCGGAACTCGACGCGAACGTCGGCGACCTGAGTCGAGACGATGGTGTTGCCCGGCCGGATGAAGCGCGGGTCGACGACGCCCGAGAAGCGCAGCGAGTCGACGGTCTGGTTGACGCCGACCTGCTTCTCGCCGGCGATCACGAGGTTGCCGTTGGGCAGCACCTCGACGACGGTCGCGGTGATCGTGCCGGTGAACACGTTGTCCGAGCCGCTCTCGCCCTTGGCGCTCGAGTCGTTGCTCGACGTCGCGCCGACCCTCGCACGCGGCACCACCGGCGAGGTCACGAACGGCAGCGACGCGATCGCCGCGTCGAGCTTGCCCTCGCGGTTGACCGAGCTGTTCGAGCGCTGGCGCGCGGTGGTGTTCTCCTGGATCTGCACGGTGAGCAGGTCGCCGACGCCGCGCGCGCGGATCGTCTCGAACAGCGGTCGGTACGCCGGCCCCTGGAAGATCGCGCCCACGCTCGCGGGCGGCGCCGCGCCCACCGGCGGGATCACCCGCGGCGCCGGCGGCGGCGGCGGCATCTCGACCTCTGCACGCTGCAGGTCGGCGCAGCCGGCGAGCGCGGCGAGCGCGAGCACGGCCGCGCAAAGAGCGACGCGACGGACGGCGGCGATCCGGCTCATCGCGGTCACAGCTGCGACAGGCGGCCGAGCATCTGGTCGGCCGTCTGGATCGCCTTGGAGTTGATCTCGTAGGCGCGCTGCGTCTGGATCATCGAGACCAGCTCCTCGACCACGTTGACGTTCGAGGTCTCGACATAGCCCTGGCTGAGCGTGCCGTGCCCGTTGAGCCCCGGCGCCCCGACGGTCGCGGTGCCCGAGGACGCGGTCTCGCGGAAGAGGTTCTGCCCGACCGGGTCGAGCCCGCCCGGGTTCACGAAGGTGGCGGTCTGGATCTGGCCGACCTGCGTCGGCGCGGCCGCGCCCGGCGTCAGCGCGGTGACGACGCCGTCGGCGCCGATCGTCACGTTGGTCGAGTTCTGCGGCAGCGTGATCGCCGGCGTGATCGGATAGCCGTTGGCGGTCACCAGCTGGCCCTGCGCGTCGACCTTCAGCGCGCCGTCGCGGGTGTACGTCGTCGTGCCGTCGGGCATCTGCACCTGCAGGAAGCCGTTGCCGTTGATCGCGAGGTCGAGCGGGTTCTCGGTACGGTTCAGGTTGCCCTGCGTGAAGACGCGCGCGGTGCCGACCGGCCGCACGCCGGTGCCGAGCTGCAGGCCCGTGGGCAGCGTGGTCTGCTGCGTCTCCTGCGCGCCGGACTGCCGCAGGTTCTGGTACAGCAGGTCCTCGAACTGCGCGTGCGCCCGCTTGTAGCCGTTGGTGCCGACGTTGGCGAGATTGTGCGAGATCGTGTCCAGCTGCATCTGCTGGGCGTCGAGCCCGGTCTTCGAGATCCACAGGGATCGGATCATGGTGCTTCTCCTCAGCCGTTGGGCGCCAGCAGCTTCGCGGCGCGCTGCTCATTGCTTTCCGCGGTCTGCAGCATCTTCATCTGCGTCTCGAACTGGCGCGCCGCGGCGATCATCCCGACCATCGACTCCACCGGGTTCACGTTGCTGCCCTCGAGCGAGCCGTCGGCGACCCGCACCAGCGGATCGGCGGGTGCCGGGTCACCGTTCGTCGTCCTCATCAGGCCGTCGCCGCCCTTGCGCAGCTCGCCCGCCGGCGGGTTCACCAGCTTGATCTGGCCGACCGGCGTCGGGGGGGACCCCTGCTGCTTCGCGGTCACCGTGCCGTCCGCGCCGATCGTGACCGACGCGCCCTGGGGCACGACGATCGGGCCGCCCTCGCCCGCCACCGTGAGTCCGGCGACGGTCTGCAGCGTGCCGTCGGCCGACAGCTCGAGGCTGCCGGCCCGGGTGTAGGCCTCGTTGCCGTCGAGCCCCTGGACAGCGATCCAACCGGGGCCCCGGACCGCGATGTCGAGCGCGCGGCCGGTCCGCGAGACCGGGCCCTCGGCCGGGTCGAAGCCCGCGGTCGCCTCGAGCGCATGAACGCGGGTGGGCGAGCCCTGCCCCTGGATCGGCACCGCGCGGAACGCCGACAGGTCGGCTCGGAACCCGGCCGTGCTCGCGTTCGCGAGGTTGTTCGCGAGCGCGTCCTGGCGGGTCAGCGTCGCCTTCGCGCCCGACATCGCGGTGTAGATCATCCGGTCCATGGGGTCCTCCGCTCGCGGCTAACGCTCGTCAACGCAGGTTGACGATGGTCTGCAGCAGCTGGTCGTGCGTCTTGATCGTCTGCGCGTTGGCCTGGTAGACCCGCTGCGCGGTGATCATGTTGACCAGCTCCGAGGTCAGGTCGACGTTCGAGTTCTCGACCGCGCCCGCCTCGAGCGAGCCGAGGATGCCGCTGCCGGGCGCACCGAGCGTGGGCTGGCCCGCGCCCGCGCCCTCGACCCAGACGTTGTTGCCCAGCGGCACCAGGCCCTGCGGATTCACGAAGTTCGCGAGCACGATCTGGCCCTGCGGGCGCGTCTGGCCGTTCGAGTAGCGGCCGATCAGCATCCCGGAGTCGTCGGCGGTGAAGCCGGACAGCCGGCCGGTGCCGTAGCCGTCCTGCGTGATCTCGGTGGTCGCGAACGACGCGCCGAACTGCGTCGCGTTGGTCAGGTCGATGCCGAAGGTCATCGAGTTGCCGGCGTCGGCGCCGACCGGGATCGTCAGGTTGAACGGACCGGTCGGCGAAGTGACCAGGCCCGCGCTGCTGAAGTTCAGCGTCGCGGCGACGCCCGGGATGTCGGTGCCGTCGGCCGAGGCGCGCACCTCCCAGGTGTTGCCGGCGGTCTTGCGGTAGAACAGCGTCACCTGGTGGTCGCGGCCGAGCGAGTCGTAGACCGACATCGACATCGCGCTGTGGTAGGTGGTCGGGTTCGTGGAGTTGAAGGCCGCGGTGATCGGCGTGTCGCGGGCGTCGAGGTTGAGCTGCGCGCGCGTGTTCGCGGTGGCCTTCGGCGAGATGTCGGCGGTGCTGATCCGCAGGTCGGTCGGCGTGCCGTTGCTGACGACGCCGGTGGTGTCGATCTGGTAGCCGGTGAGGCGCGCGCCCTGCGCGGTGACGATGTAGCCGTCCTTGTCCATCCGGAACTGGCCGTTGCGCGTGTACTGCGTCACGCCCTCCTGCGACACGCGGAAAAAGCCGCGGCCGTTGATCGCCATGTCGAGCGGGTTCTGCGTCGACACGATGTCGCCCTGCGTGAACTGCTGCGCGACGCTGCTCACCGCCACGCCGATGCCGGTCGTCGCGGCCGACAGGCCGGTGAGCGAGTTGGCGTACAGGTCCGCGAACTCGGCGCGCGAGGACTTTGCGCCGACGGTGTTCGCGTTGGCGACGTTGTTGCCGATCACGTCGAGGTTCTTGGCTGCGGCGCTGAGGCCGGACAGACCGTGCTGGAAGCTCATCGAGGACTCCTGCCAGGGAAAGGGGTGTGCGGTGCGGGGCGCGTCAGAGGATGCCCCGCACCTCGTTCAGGGGCTTGGCGCCGAGGGCACCGAGCTGCAGCGACACGCCGTCGGTGCCGCGGATGACCGCGCGCACCGGCGCGGCCGTGAGGGTCGTCGCCTGGACCGACTCGCTGCCGCTGGCCGCGGTCACGCGCAGCGAGTAGGTGCCGGCCGCCGCGCGGCTCGCGCCGCCGTCGCCGTCCCACTCGAAGGTCTGCAGGCCCGCCGGGACGTTGGTCAGCGTGCGGGTGTCGACGACCGCGCCGTTGCGGCCGACGACCTCGATCTTCACCGAGGAGGCCGGCGCCGCGAGCTCGAAGCCCGCCTGCGCGGCCCCTTGCTCGGGCAGCTCCATCGTGCTGCCCTCGACCAGCACGCGCCGGCCGACCATCGCGGCCGCCTCGGTCGCGGTGCCCGACTCGCCGCGGTCGACCAGCTTCTGCAACGCCGTGTTGAGCTTGTCGATGCCCTTGACGGTGTTGATCTGCGCGAGCTGCGAGGTGACCTGCGCGTTGTCGAGCGGGTTCAGCGGGTCCTGGTTCTTCATCTGCGCGACCAGCAGCTTCAGGAACCGGTCCTCGGTCGGGTCGTCGCTCGCCTTGGTCGAGCCCGACGCGCCGCCGGCCGCGCCGGTCGCCGACGCTTCGCCGCCGCGCATCTGCTGCAGGATGTCGTCGAACGCCTTCGAGCCGGCGCTCGCCGCGGCGTTGCCGGTGGCGGCCGACGCCGTGGCGGCGGCGGACTTGACGGGGGTGACGGCGGAGACGTTCATGACTCGGTTCCTCGGACGGGACGGCTCACGACTGGCCCATCTGCAGCGTCTTCTGCAGCAGCGAGCGCGCGGTGTTCATCACCTCGACGTTGTTCTGGTAGGAGCGCGACGCCGAGATCATGTTCACCATCTCCTCGACGACGTTGACGTTCGACTGGGTGATATGCCCGGTCTGGTCGGCCATCGGATGGCCGGGCTCGAACACCCGCTTGGCCGGCGCGTTGTCCTCGGCGATCGTCGAGACCCGCACGCCCGCGCTGCCGTCCTTCGTCGGCGTGCTCTGGAAGACCACCTGGCGCGCCTTGTACGTCTGCCCGTCCGGACCGGCGACCGACTCGGCGTTCGCGAGGTTGCTCGCGACGACGTTCAGGCGCTGACTCTGCGCCGAGACCGCGCTGCCCGAGATGTTGAAGACCTTCATCAGCGACATGGCTGCCCTCCTGCGGCGTCGGCCGCTCACTCGCCCCGGATCGCCGACAGCAGCGTCCGGACCGAGCCGTTGATGAACCGCAGGCCCGCCTCGTAGCGCACCGCGTTGTCGGCGAAGCTCGCACGCTCGCGGTCGAGGTCCACGGTGTTCGCGTCGAGGCTGGGCTGCTCGGCGACGCGGTAGCGCATCAGCGTCGAGTCGACCCGCCCCGGGCCGCCGGTGCCGCCGAGGTGACCCGGATGGGTCGCCGCGACCGCCGGCGCCGCCGGCGCCTTCGTCGTCGGTGCGGCCGCGCCCTTCGCGGCGCCCGGGTCGTAGCCGGTCGCCTCCGCGAGCGCCGCCTTGAAGTCGAAGTCGCGGGCGGCGTAGCGCGGCGTGTCGGCGTTCGCGATGTTCGACGCGATCACCTTCTGGCGCTCGGCACGCAGCAGCAGCGCGCGACCGTGGAAATCGATCGACTCGGTCAGGCGGCCGCTCATCTCGAGACGCTCCGGTCGGAATGCATGGCGGCAATGGTGGCGGCCACCCGTCGAACTTAAGCGGCGAAAAGCGGTGCGCGCGTGCCGCTGATCCCGCTCAAGCGGCACGGGCCGCTGCCTATGCTCGGCGCGTCGTCCCCCGACCTCCGAGGTCCGCCGATGTCCGTCCGCATCCTCCGTCCGACCCTGCGCCGCGCGCTCGCGCTCGCCTGCCTCGCGATCGCGTGGCCCGCCCTGTGCGTCGCCCAGGGCACGCCCGCCGACCCCGTCCGGGCGTTCCTCGAGCAGCAGCTGCCCTCGGGCGCCGGCCGCGTCGAGATCGCGGTCGGGACGCTCGACCCGCGGCTGCAGCTCGCGCCGTGCGCGCGCGTCGAGCCCTATCTGTTGCCCGGCACCCGCCTGTGGGGTCGCACCGCCATCGGCGTGCGCTGCCTCGAGGGCGCGAGCTGGACGGTGGCGCTGCCGGTCACCGTCACGGTACGTGGCCGGGCGGTCGTCGCCGGCGAGACGCTGGTCGCGGGCAGCCAGCCCGCCGGCGCGTCGCTGCGCATCGAGGAGGCCGAGCTCACCCGCGAGCCCGGCACGCCGGTCACCGATCCGGCGCAGCTCGTCGGCAAGACCTTGATCAGGCCGGTGGCGGCCGGGCAGGTTATCCGGACGGAGCACCTGCGGGCGACGCCGGTGGTGTCGGCCGGCGACCCGGTGGCGATCAAGGTGGTCGGACAGGGCTTCGTGATCCAGTCCGAGGGCCAGGCCCTCGCGGCGGCAGGCGACGGGCAGTCGGTCCGGGTGCGGACCGAGAGCGGCCGGATCCTCTCGGGAACGCTTCGCGGACGGACGGTCGAAGTCAGGATCTGACCGGTCGGTCCCGGATCCCGATCGCCGAACTGGATGCGGTTCCCTGCTCTTTTCGGGCTCAAGTCGGGCCCGCGGTGGTCGATAATGGACCCGAGGGGCGCTGTATCCGTGCCCCGCAGGAGGATGCGATGAAGATCGGACCCAGCAATTCGGATGGCCTTCGTGTCGACGGCAAGACCGTCGCCGCGGACCGTGCCACGCCGGCACGCACCGGTTCGGGATCGGATCCGGTGTCCGCGAACCCGGCCGTCGACAGGATCTCCCTGTCGGGCGACCGCACGGCGCTGATCGGTCCCTCGGCCGCCCCGCCCTTCGACGACAGGAAGGTCGAGGAGGTGCGCCGGGCAATCGCCGAAGGCCGTTTCCCGGTCGACGCCAAGCGGGTGGCCGAACAGCTGCTCGCCGAAGCGCGCGACTTCATCGGCCTGGCCGTATCGCCGCGATGACCGTGCCGCGCGCAGTCCGCGCACCGGCCCCGGCCGCCGCCGAGAAGGCGATCGGCACGCTCGAGGCGCTGCTCGAGACGCAGCGCCGCGCGATGATCGCCGGCGACGTGCCGGCGCTCGGCGACGCGAGCGCGCGGATCCACGCCCTGCTGTCGGATCCAGCCTGGCGGCGCGACGCCGCACGCAGCCGCGACCCCCTTCGCGTGCGCACGGCGCTCAAGACCGCGGCCGTCAACGCCGGTCTGGCCGCCCGCGGCGAGGCCCATGCCGCCCGCGCGCTTTCGGCGCTCGACGCGGCCCCGTCGCTCTACACCGCCTCGGGTGCCCTCGGGGCTCAGGGCGGACGCCCGCGCGGCGTGTCGGCCTGAACGCCGTCCGGACCCGCACGCCCGGGCCTGCGGGGGCCTGACGCCCCCGCGCGGCGAGCGCCGCGCCCCGTCATCGACGAACGGCCCTGCGCGTACCTTGCGATGCGCGACGCGAGCCCGCGGCGGGCGAACCCGCCGCGGCCGTCACCAGCCCTTCATCTTCGTGCGCAGCCGCGCGACCGCCTGGCTGTGCAGCTGGCAGACGCGCGACTCGGTGACGCCGAGCACCGCGCCGATCTCCTTCAGGTTCATGTCGTGCTCGTAGTACATGCCCATGACCTGCTTCTCGCGCTCGGGCAGCGCCTCGATCGCGGCGGCGAGCGCACCGCGGAAGCGGTCGTCGTTGAGCACCTTGATCGGATCGGTCGCATCCGTGCCCGGCTGCCGGTCGAGGAAGCTCTCGTCGGTGTCGGGCCCGACCATCTCGTCGAGGTACAGCAGCTGGCCGCCGTGCGAGTCCCCGAGCATCTGCTGGTACTGCGCGAGCGGCAGGCCCATCTCGGCCGCGACCTCGGCCTCGGTGGCCGAGCGGCGCAGACGCTGCTCGACCGCGTGGACGGCCGACTCGATCGCGCGCTGGTTGCGTCGCACCGAGCGCGGCATCCAGTCGCCGCCGCGCAGCTCGTCGATCATCGCGCCGCGGATGCGCTGCATCGCGAAGGTCTCGAACTGCGCGCCGTGCCCGCTCTCGTAGCGCGACAGCGCGTCCATCAGGCCGATCATGCCGGCCTGCACGAGGTCGTCGAGCTCGACGTTCGCCGGCAGTCGCGCGATCAGCTGCGAGGCGAGCCGGCGCACCATCGGCGCGTAGCGCTCGACCGCGGCGCTGCGCTCGAGGGTGCCGCGAGCGGTGTACATCTCGCCTCCCTTCGTCAGTGGGGCCGCCATGCCGCCCCCCCGCGCCCACGCGCCCAGTCCGCGAGATCGTCGGCGAGCCGCCTGTAGGCGCCCGGCATCAGGGTGTCGGGCGCGGCCCCGCCGAACGCGAGGTCGACCCCGAGGAAGCGCGCGGCGGTCTGCGCGAGCCGCTCGTGCCCCATCCGGGCCGGCGCCCCGCCGCTGCCGCGGCCGAACAGCGTGCAGACGTCGCGGATCGAGCCGAGCCCGACCAGCGCCTTGATCCGCGCGTAGGCGGTCGCGAGCGCCTCGGTGTCGGCGCCCGCGAGCACCACCGCCTCGCTCGCCGGCAGCGCGAGCCCGCGCGCGAGGCGTCCGTCGTCGACGGCCACCAACACGACGTCGGCGCGCGCCGCGATCGTCGACAGCCGCAGCAGGTCCGTGCCGGCCTGCATCGAGTGGATCGCCGTCAGCCGGTTGCGCGGCCGGCCCTGCGCGAGCTGCTCGAGCACCGCGTCGAAGTCGCTCACCACGGCCGTGCGCGTGCCGCCGTCGGCGAACGCCTGCGCGAGGCGCACCACGAACTCCGGGTGCTCGCCCGCGCCGGCCACCGGCAGCACCGCGCCGCCGCGGCGCGGCATCGAGCGGCGCAGCCCGCTCGCCTGGTCGTCCCCGCGATCAAGCATGCGCGACGTCTCCCTGCAGCGTCGCCGCCACGCCGAACACCAACGGCAGCTCCTCGTCGTCGAGCGCGAACGCGCCGCCGTGCGGCGCGAGCAGCGCGCGCCGCACGAGCTTCGGCGCGTCCGGCGCCTGCCAGTCCTCGGGCACGCGCTGGCCGTCGCACACGCCCAGCAGCCGCAGCCGCTGGCGCAGCAGGCAGTCGAGCGCGCCGCCGATCCGCGCGGCCTCGTCGACCTTCGTCAGCACCACGCCCGCCGCCTGGCGTGCCTCGTAGGCGCGCAGCGACTCGTCGATCGTCTCGGCCTGCGCCGCGCTGCTCGCGACCACCACGTGCCGGATGTCGGTACGCGGCAGCGACATCAGCAGGCTGCGGATCCGCTCGTCGCGGTGACCCAAGCCGACGGTGTCGACCAGCACCAGCTGCCGGCTGCCGCGCAGCCGCAGCAGGTCGTGCAGCGCCGACGCGTCGTGCGCGATGTGCACCGGCACGCCGAGGATCCGGCCGAACGCGCGCAGCTGGTCGTGCGCGCCGAGACGGTAGGTGTCGACGGTGATCAGCGCGACCGACTGCGCACCGTGCTTGAGCACGTGTCGTGCGGCGATCTTCGCGGTGGTGGTGGTCTTGCCGACGCCGGTCGGACCGACCAGCGCGAACACGCCGCCCGCCTCGAAGGCCTCGCCGGGCGGCGCGCAGCGCAGGTTGCGCGCCAGCACCTCCTCGAGCCAGACCTGCGCGTCGCGCTCGCCGTAGTCCGACGGCAGCCGCGTGACGACCGAGCGCGCGAGCTTCAGCGAGAAGCCGGCCGCGACCATCGTGCGCAGCAGCTTGCCCTGGACCGGGCTGCGGCGCACGCCCTCGAACCAGCTGATCGTCGCGAACTGGCGCGAGATCATCCCCTTGAGCGACTGCAGCTCGGCGACCAGCGCGTCCTGACCGGACCCGGCGGCCGCGCGCGACGATGCGGCGGGCATCGACCACGCGTCGTCGCGCGGCGCGGCGTCGAGCGGGGCTGGCACGTGCAGGCCGGCCGCGGCGAGCCCCGCGGCGGGACCGCCCGGCGGCACGAACGCGGCCTTCGGCGGGGCGATCGGCGCGACGCGCTCGTGCGCCACGCCGCCGCCGGGGCCCCCGGCGCGGGGCGCGGCCGGCCCGCGGACGGCGGCGGCCGCGGCGGGCCGCGCCGAAGCGACGGATGCGACGGATTCAACGGGTGCGACGGGTGCGACGGGTTCGGCCGGCGCCTGCGCGGTCGCCGCGCGCGCGCCTGCGGCGAGCGCCCCGGTGCCGAGCGCCGCGGGCTCGCCGAGCTGCGCGCGGTTGCGATCGCGCAGACGCTGGCGCACGTAGTCCTGAAACGACACTGTGCTCATGCCGGCGGGCACCGCGACCTCGGCGGGAGCGGGCGTGGCCCGCCTCGCGCCGCCGGCAGCGCGGCCCTCGGCCGGGGCGGGCCGCTGCGGCGCGCCGCCCTCGTCGCCGATCGGCGCGAGCGCGTCCGGGGCCGCCGCGAGCAGCTCGACACCCTCGGCGCACGGCCGGTTGGCGAGCACCAGCGCATCGGGCCCGAGCGTGTCGCGCAGCTTGCGCATCGCCTCTCGCGAGGTGCGGCCGACGAATCGCATCACGTTCATGTCGCGTCTCCGATGATCCGGCCGATCCGGATCGAATGCGTGTCAGGGATCTCGGCGTGCCCGAGCACGCGCAGCCGCGGCGCGCCCTTGCGCAGCAGCCTGGCGACCGGCACGCGGATCCGGTCGGGCACGAGCAGGCACGCCGGCACGCCGGTGTTCTCCTGCTTCGCCGCCGCTTCGCCGGCCGCCTTGACGACCAGGTCGGCGACGCCCGGCTCGAGCGCGCCGGTCGCGCCGGGCGCGAGCGCCTGGCCGAGCAGCGTCTCGAGGTTCGGATCGAAGGCGATCACCTCCAGCTCGCGGGCGTGCCCGTAGATCTGGTCGACGATCGCCGGTGCCAGCGCCACGCGCACCTCGCGCGTGAGCTCCGCCGGATCCTGCGTGCGCCCGGCGTGCTCGGCGAGGCACTCGACGATGGTCCGCAGGTCGCGCACGTGAACCGACTCGTCGAGCAGGTTCTGCAGCACCTTCTGCAGCACCGCGATCGGGACCTGCTTGGGCACCACCTCGTCGGCGAGCTTGCCGGCGTACTTGGCGAGGTGGTCGACCAGCTGCTGGACCTCGGCGCGCCCGAGCAGCTTGCTCGCGTGCGTGCCCATCAGGTGGTTCAGGTGCGTGGCGACGACCGTGGCGGCGTCGACGACGGTGTAGCCGGCGACCTGGGCCTCGTCGCGCTGCGACGCGTCGATCCACACCGCCGGCAGGCCGAAGGCCGGATCCTGCGTCGGCGTGCCCGGCAGCTGCAGCATCGCGTGGCCGGGGTTGATCGCGAGGAATCGGTCCGGATACACGTCGCCCTCGCCCACCACCGCGCCCTTCAGCGTCACGCGGTAGGCCGACGGGCGCAGCTCGAGGTTGTCCTTGATGTGGACCGCCGGCGGCAGGAAGCCGACGTCGTTGGCGAACTTCTTGCGCACGCCCTTGATGCGGGTCAGCAGGTCGCTCGCCTGCGTGCGCTCGATCATCGGGATCAGCCGGTAGCCGACCTCCAGGCCGAGCACGTCGACCGGGGTCACGTCCTCCCAGCTCGCCTCGGTCGACGGCGCGGCCGGCGGCGCCGGCGGCGGCTCGGCGGCGCGCGCCGCCTCGGCCTGCTGGCGCTGCGCGAGCCACCACGCGGCCCAGCCGCAGGCGCCCGCGAGCGTCAGGAACGCGAGGTGCGGCATGCCGGGGATCACGCCGAGGAGCGCGAGCACGGCCGCGGTCAGGCCGAGCGCGCGCGGCATCGAGAACAGCTGCTTGCCGACCTGGCCGCCGACGTCGTCGTCCGAACCGACGCGCGAGACGATCAGGCCCGCGGCGAGCGACACCACCAGCGCCGGGATCTGCGCGACCAGCGCGTCGCCGATCGCCAGCAGCACGTAGTTCGAGGCGGCGCGCTCGAGCGGGAGGTCGTGCTGCAGCAGCCCGATCGCGAGGCCGCCGACCACGTTGATGGCGAGGATCAGCATCGCGGCGATCGCGTCGCCGCGGACGAACTTCGACGCACCGTCCATCGAACCGTAGAAGTCCGCCTCCTGCGAGACCTCCTGGCGGCGGCGGCGCGCCTCCTTGTCGTCGATCGCGCCGGCGTTGAGCTCGGCGTCGATCGCCATCTGCTTGCCGGGCATCGCATCGAGCGCGAAGCGCGCCGACACCTCGGCGATCCGGCCGGCACCCTTGGTCACGACGATGAAGTTGATCACCGTCAGGATCGCGAACACGATGATGCCG
The DNA here is from genome assembly GCA_044371545.1 of Burkholderiaceae bacterium. GTDB lineage: Bacteria > Pseudomonadota > Gammaproteobacteria > Burkholderiales > Burkholderiaceae_E > UBA4615. The sequence continues at coordinate 15,453 of JBILTM010000037.1, read as the reverse complement.
ACCGCGAAGTTGCCGCCGATCAGGAAGTTCGCGAACGACTCGATGACCTTGCCCGCGGCGTCCGGACCGGTGTGCCCGTGCATCAGCACTGCACGCGTCGAGGCCACGTTGAGCGCCAGCCGCAGCATCGTCGTCAGCAGCAGCACCGACGGGAACGCCGCGAAGTCGAGCGGCTTGACGGTGTACGAGGCGACCAGCAGCACGACCAGCGCGACCGCGATGTTGAACGAGAAGAACACGTCGAGCAGGAACGGCGGCAGCGGCAGCACCAGCATCGCCAGCAGCACGACGATCAGCACCGGTGCGGCGAGCGCCTGCGCCGCCGGCATCGGGAACGGCATCCAGGCCGGACGCGGGTTCGCGCTCATGCGTCACGCTCCTGCGGATCGAGGCCCGGCGGCAGCACGATGCCCGGCTCGGCGGGCCTCGCGCCGCCCCCGCGCGCGTGCTGGTCGAGCTGGTACACCCACGCGAGCACCTGAGCGACCGCCGAGTACAGCGCCGCCGGGATCTCCCGGTCGACCTCGACGTGCCGATACAGTGCCCGCGCGAGCGGCGGCGACTCGAGCAGCGGCACCCCCGCCTCGGCGGCGATCTCCCGGATCCGCGCGGCGAGCAGGTCGGCGCCCTTGGCGATCACCTTCGGTGCGCCCATCGCGCCATCCTCGTACTTCAGCGCGACCGCGAAGTGCGTCGGGTTGGTGACCACCACGTCGGCCGTCGGCACCGCAGCGAGCATCCGGCCGCGCGACATCGCGCGCTGCCGCTCCTTGATCTTGCCCTTGACCAGCGGGTCGCCCTCGCTCTCCTTGAACTCCTGCTTCGCCTCGGCCGGCGTCATCATCATCTGGCGATTGAATCGCCAGATCTGCAGCGGCGCGTCGGCGAGCGCCACGGCGACGACGACGCCCGCGATCGCGAAGATGCCGAAGCGCAGGTCGCTGCCCGCGGCCGCGAGCGCGGCCGGCAGCGGCATCCCCGCGTACGCGGCGAACTGCGCGAGCCCGCCCGCGGCGATCCACGCGCCCACCGAGCCGATCGCGAGCGCGATCACCGCGAGCTTGCCGAGGTCGATCAGCGACTCCATCGAGAACAGGCGACCGAGCCCGGCGACCGGGTCGATCCGCGAGAGGTCGGGCGTGATCGGCTTGGACGAGAAGACCAGGCCGCCGATCGCGAGCGTCGCCCCGAGGCTCGCCATGAGCGGCACGACCAGCAGCGGCATTACCGACCAGAGCGCCTCCGCGCCCGCGGCGGCCGCCGCGGCGAGCGCGCGCTCCGGCTCGCGGGTCAGCGCGCGGTCGAAGCGCAGCGTGCCGCGCACCAGGTCGAGCGTGCGCTCGGCGAAGGTCGGCCCGTAGAGTCCGACGCAGGCGAGCGCGGCCAGCAGCGCCGCCGCATGCCCCGCCTCGCGGGAACGCGGGACCTGCCCGCCCTCCCGCGCCTGCTGGAGCTTGCGTTCGGAGGCTGGTAGCCGCCGTTCGTCGCGATCGTCTGTAGATTCCGCCATGGTTGCCGATGGGTCCCGGTCCGGCGATTGTCCCGGGGGGCGCCCTGCGGCGAACCGTGGAATAGGCGGGACGCGACTGCCCACATCGGCCGTATCGCGACGAACGGTCCGCCAGGCGGCGGAACAGGCCGGGCGACCCCGGTCAGCGCTTCGGCGCGGGGGCCTCGGGCGCGGGTGCGACGGCCGCGGCCGGCGCGGCGGCGCCCTCGCGCGGCAGCGACGGCATCACCGACGGCGGGCCGGGCGGCGGCGGCACGACGCCTCCCGCACCGCGCGGCACGACCTTCTCGAACGCCTGCTCGAACTGCCCGACGTCGCTCGCCTGCAGCTCGGTGCCCGACAGCACGCGGCGCTCGGCCATGCGGTTCATCACGACGATCGAGATGCGGCGATTGACCGGCGCGTTCGGCGCGGCCGCGTCGAACGGCAGCACGGCCGCGAGCCCGACGACCCGCAGGATCTTGCGCTCGTCCATGCCGGCCCCGAGCAGCTCGCGGCGCGACGCGTTCGCGCGGTCGGCGGAGAGCTCCCAGTTCGAGTAGCCGCGCTCGCCGCCCGAGAACGGCGCGCTGTCGGTGTGGCCGGTCAGCGTGACCTTCGCGTCGACCTCGTTCAGCACGCGCCCGATCTCGCCGAGCAGCTCCTTCATGTACGGCTTCACGACCGCCGAGCCGGAGTCGAACATCGGGCGCGCCTGGTCGTCGACGATCTGGATGCGCAGGCCGTCGGCGGTGATGTCCATCTTCACCTGCGAGCGCAGCTCGCGCAGCCTCGGGTTGCGCTCGATCGCCTCCTCGACGCGCTGGCGCACCTGCCGGGCCTGCTGCTCGTTCAGCTTCTGCAGCTCCTCGGGGAGCGCCTGCAGGTTGACCTTGGCCTTCTGCTGCTCGACGTCGCCGCGCTTGACCTGGCCGACGGTCCGCGTCAGGTCCTCGCCACCGCCCTTCAGGACACTCGAGCTGTCGCCCGAGCCCGATCCGCCCATCAGCGCGACCTGGAGAGGCGTGTTGAAGTGGTCGGCGATGCCCTTCAGGTCGCCCTTCGTCGTCGAGCCGAGCAGCCACATCAGCAGGAAGAACGCCATCATCGCGGTCACGAAGTCCGCGTACGCGATCTTCCAGGCCCCGCCGTGATGCCCGTGGCCGCCCTTCTTGATCTTCTTGACGATGATCGGCTGGATCTTCTTGTCGCCGCTCGCCATGATCGGTCAGGCCTTCTTCTGCTTGACGTGCGCCTCGAGCTCCTGGAACGTCGGGCGCTCCGTGGAGAACAGCACCTTGCGGCCGAACTCGACCGCGATCGCCGGGGCGTAGCCCTGGAGGCTGGCCAGCAGCGTGATCTTCACGCACTGCAGCTCCTTGTGCGACTCCTCGCCCTTGGCCTCGAGCAGCTTGGCGAGCGGACTCACGAAGCCGTAGGCCAGCAGGATGCCGAGGAAGGTGCCGACCAGCGCACCGGCGATCATCTGGCCGAGGATCGCGGGCGCCGCACCGACCGAAGACATCGTCTTCACCACCCCCAGGACCGCCGCGACGATGCCGAACGCCGGCAGGCCGTCACCGACCGACTGGATGGCAGCCATCGGCTTGTGCGCTTCCTGATGGTGCGTCTCGATCTCGCTGTCCATCAGGTTCTCGATCTCGTGCGAGTTCATGTTGCCCGACACCATCATCCGCAGGTAGTCGGTGATGAACTCGACCAGGTGGTGATCGCCCGCGATGTTCGGGAACTTCTTGAACAGCGGCGAGTCGTGCGGGTTCTCCACGTCGGCCTCGATCGACATCAGGCCTTCCTTGCGGGCCTTCGCGAGGATCTCGTAGAGGAGCGCCATCAGCTCCATGTACCGCGCCTTGGTGTACTTGGAGCCCTTGAAGAGCGTGGGCACCGCGCCCATCGTCGCCTTGATGGTCTTCGCGTCGTTGCCGACGAAGAACGCGCCGAGCGCGGAGCCGCCGATGATGAACAGCTCGATCGGCGCCGCCTTGATGATGACCGCGAACTTGCCCCCGGCGAGCGCGTAACCGCCGAAGACGGCCAGCATGACCACCACGTAACCGACGATGACGAACATGTAGGAGCAAGCCTGTTCACCCGGGCGCGGAGCGCGCTCGTACGCTCCCGTTTTCGGCCCTCCCCCCCGCGACTTGAGTCGACCCGCGCGCAGCGCGGCGCCGACCCGACCGCCCGTCGCGCACGACCGACCGTTCCGGTCGCCGCAAACGAAAAGCGGGGCCCGAGCCCCGCAATCCGCCGCTTCGACCCCGCTTCAGTGGATCGTGCCGCTGCGCAGCGCCTTGCCCGCGCGGGCCGGCGGTTCGCACAGCCCGCAGACGAAGCCGCGGTCGATCTCGTAGGTGTGGTTGATGAAGCGGCCGCCGCACTTGGCGCACTTCGTCAGGCAGAGCATGCCCGAATCCACGAAGCGCACGAGGCGCCAGGCGCGGGTCACCGACAGCATCGGCTCGACGCCGTGGGAGCCGACCTCGTCGCGGTACAGGCGCCAGGCCTTCGCGATCGCGTCGATCGACTCGATGTCGGTCGACTTCTGCAGGTACTCGTAGATGTTCAGGAACAGCGAGGCGTGGATGTTCGGCTGCCAGGTCATGAACCAGTCGGTCGAGAACGGCAGCTGGCCCTTCGACGGCGAGCGGCCCGCCACCTCCTTGTAGAGGCGCAGCAGGCGCTCGTACGGCAGATCGGTCTCGGACTCGAGGACCTGCAGGCGCGCGCCCAGGCGGATCAGCTCGATCGCGCGCTGGAGCTGGCGATTCTCGGCGAGGAGGCTGCGGGCGGCCATGTCAGACCGCCTCGGCGAAGTTGCCCGCCATCACGATGCTGGCGTGCAGGCGCGACGCGTTCGCGTCCATGCCGGTCGGGCTGCGGCGGCCGTGCTCGGACAGCAGCGCCCAGACCATCTCGTCGTCGAAGCGGAAGCGGCACATCAGCATGTTGCCCGACGCGATCTTCAGCAGCTGGCCCGGGCCGAGGTCGGCGAGGATGTCGGCCACTTCCTCGGACACGCCGAGGCAGAACATCGCGTGGACCTTGTCGGCCCGGACCATGCTCTGCGCCAGCATGAGATAAGAGAGGTTGACTTCCCGGATTTCGGGCATCCAGCGGCTGTCGATCTGTGTTTCCATGGTGGTCCTCGGTGGCGGCGTGTCGATGGAAGCAAGTGTCCGCGCCGCCCGAAGGTTCGAACATCGGACCGTTTCCGCATCGCTCGTCCTGCCCCCGCCGACAGCGGGTAAGGCTTTTCCGACCGCCACGCCACGAGCGGCGCCGGCCGTCCGACGGACGGCCTTGAAGCGCGCTGCAAGCCGCGTTCCTAAAGTCCCGCCGTGGTCCGCCCGATAACCCCTGCAACGGGAGTCATCCCGCCGCCGGGTCCGGCGAGTGTCGGCCAGGCAACACATCCGAAGGACCGGCGTCCGCGGGTGAGTGGTCCTGACACGGACCGACGCTTAAGTACACAGGAGTATCGGCATGCAAGTCATCAGCACCAACACGATGTCGCTGAACGCGCAGCGCAACCTGAACTCGACGCAGGGCTCGCTCGCGACCTCGATCCAGCGCCTGTCGACCGGCCTGCGCGTGAACAGCGCGAAGGATGACGCGGCAGGCCTGGCGATCGCGAACCGCATGGACGCGCAGGCGCGCGGCATGAGCGTCGCGGTGCGCAACGCCAACGACGGCATCTCGCTCGCGCAGACCGCCGAGGGCGCGCTCGGCAAGGTCGGCGACATGCTGCAGCGGATGCGCGAGCTCGCCGTGCAGTCGTCGAACGCGAGCAACACCTCGACCGACCGCACGAGCCTGAACGCCGAGTTCCGCCAGCTCGCGGACGAGATCGACCGCACGATCGCCTCCACGCGCTTCAACGGCAGCACGATCATCGGGGCCTCGGCCGGCACTCTGCAGTTCCAGATCGGCGCGAACAACGCGTCGTCGGACCAGCTGTCGGTCTCCACGACCAACATGCAGAGCTCGGCCTCGATCACCGCGGTCACCGGCACGGCGGCGGTGATCTCCGGCACGAGCGGCACGGCCGCGGCGGCGATGATCACGACGATCGACACCGCGCTGGACGCGATCAACAGCGAGCGGGCGACCTACGGCGCGATGCAGAACCGCTTCGAGGCGGTGATCTCCAACCTGCAGATCGCCGCGGAGAACCAGACCGCGGCCCGCAGCCGGATCATGGACGCCGACTTCGCCAAGGAGACGGCCAACCTGACCCGCGCCCAGATCCTGCAGCAGGCCGGCACCGCGATGCTCGCGCAGGCGAACGCGGCACCGCAGAACGTGCTCTCGCTGCTGCGCGGCTGACGTCGCACCGGGCGGCTCCGGCCGCCTCCGGAATCGCCCGCCGGGCGCCGACCGAAGCGTCGGCGCCCGGTGCGGCGTTCCTGCGTCACCTCGGATCTGGCCGGTTCACGCCACGCTTTTCAGAGCAATGACTCCGCGACCGCTGAGGCATCGTTGGTCTCCATCGGGAGCCACGGCGGCAATGTGCCGAGCACGGTTCCCCCTCACAGGAGAACCGCATGGCCCAGGTCATCAACACGAACCTCGCTTCGCTGAACGCGCAGCGCAACCTCAATTCCACGCAGAACCAGCTGTCGACCTCGATCCAGCGGCTGTCGAGCGGCCTGCGCGTGAACAGCGCGAAGGACGACGCGGCGGGCCTGGCGATCGCGAACCGCATGGACGCTCAGGCCCGCGGCATGAACGTCGCGGTGCGCAACGCCAACGACGGCATCTCGCTCGCGCAGGTCGCCGAGGGGGCGCTCGGCAAGGTCACCGACATGCTGCAGCGGATGCGCGAGCTCGCCGTGCAGTCGGCCAACGCGAGCAACACCTCGACCGACCGCACCAGCCTGAACGCCGAGTTCCGCCAGCTCGCGGAGGAGATCGACCGCACGTTCGCCTCCACGCGCTTCAACGGCACCGCGATCCTCGCGGCCTCGGCCGGCTCGCTGCAGTTCCAGATCGGCGCGAACAACGCGACGACCGACCAGCTGACGATCACGACCAGCAACATGCAGAGCTCCGCCTCGATCACCGCGATCACCACGACGACCGCCGTGATCACCGGCACGACCTCGACCGCCGCGGCCGGCATGATCACGACGATCGACACCGCGCTCGACGCGGTCAACAGCGAGCGGGCGACCTACGGCGCGGTGCAGAACCGCTTCGAGGCGGTCATCGCGAACCTGTCGATCGCCGCGGAGAACCAGACTGCGGCCCGCAGCCGGATCATGGACGCCGACTTCGCCAAGGAGACGGCCAACCTGACCCGCGCCCAGATCCTGCAGCAGGCCGGCACCGCGATGCTCGCGCAGGCCAACCAGGTGCCGCAGCAGGTTCTGCAGCTGCTGCAGCGCTGATTCCCGGCGCGCTCGCGCGCGTCGCCGCCGCCGGCTGGGCACACGTCCCGCCCGGCGGTTTCGTCGTTCAGGAGTAGCCATGGCCTCGACCATCACCGCCAGCAGCGCCATCGACGTGCAGGGCCTCGTGTCCTCGCTGATGAAGGCCGAGCGCAAGCCGCTCGAGCAGATGAAGTCCGAGGCCAGGAAGATCGACGCCAAGATCTCGGCGTACGGCAAGCTTCAGAGTCAGGTCGCGGCCTTCCGCGACGCGGCCGCCTCGCTGTCGCGGCTCGACGCGTGGCGAGCGGTCAAGAGCACGAGCGCGACGCCGGCCGCGGTCGAGATCACCGCCCGACCGGGCGCTTCAGCGACGCAGCACGCGGTCTCGGTGCAGCAGCTCGCGCAGCCGCAGACGATCTCCAGCGGCGCGTTCGCCGGCGCCGCAGCGGTGATCGGCGGCGGAACGCTGCGCATCCAGCTCGGCACGCAGCCCTCGGGCGCGACCAGCTTCACCCCCGACGCGGCCCGCGCGGAGGTGGCGGTGACGATTCCCGCCGGCGCGACCCTCGCCGACGTGCGCGACGCGATCAACACCTCGGGCGCGGGCGTGCGCGCGTCGATCGTGCGCGACGGCGACCAGGTGCGGCTGTTCGCCACCGGCTCCGAGAGCGGCGGCAACCAGGCGTTCCGGATGCTCGCCACCGACGCCGACGGCGTGTCCACCGACACGAGCGGGCTGTCCGCGCTCGCGTTCGACCCGACCGCGGCGGCGGGCGCCGGCCGCAACCTGTCGCTGGTGCGGCAGGCGGCCGACGCGCAGTACACGATCGACGGCGTCGCGCTGACGGCGCGCTCGAACCGGATCGCCGACGCGATGGACGGCGTCGACCTGGTGCTCAGGCAGACGACCACCGCGCCGGTGCAGGTCGACGTGAGCGTCGACACCGCCGCGCTCGAGGAATCGACGAAGAAGTTCGTGGACGCCTACAACGCGCTGAACAAGCTGATTTCCGAGCAGACGAAGTACGACGAGGCCACCAAGGTCGCCGGCCCGCTGCAGGGCGACCGCTCGGCGGTGGGCATCCTCGGGCAGGTCCGCTCGATCGTCCGCGAGACCGTCGCCGGAGGCACGCTGACGCGCCTGTCCGACGTCGGCATCTCGATGCAGCGCGACGGCTCGCTCGCGATGAACGCCGAGACCTTCCGCGCGTCGGCGACCGACCCGTCGCGGTTGCAGAACCTGTTCGCTGCGACCGGCACCGGCGCGGCCGACCGCGGCCTGATGCTGCGCTTCCGAGACCTCGGCGACCGCCTGATCGGCGCCGACGGCACCGTGCCGACCGCGACCGAGGCGTGGGAGGCCCGCAAGACCGCGAACTCGCGGCGCCAGGACTCGTTCGAGACCCGGATGACCGAGGTCGAGAAGCGGCTGCTGCGACAGTACACCTCGCTCGACGCGCAGCTCGCCGCCGCGCAGGGCTCGAGCAACTCGCTCGCGAGCGCGCTGGCCGGCCTGCCCAGGCTCTGACCGGGCACGCGCGGGTCGGCTAAAGCCGGCTGCGCGGACGCCGATAACAGGAACATCGGTTCCTCACTCGGGTCTGCACCATGTTCGGTCAAGCCGCTCTCGCCACCAACGCCTACCGCCGTCTCGCCGTCGAGAGCGCCGCGCTCGGTGCAGACAGCCACCAGCTCATCGCGATGCTGTTCGAGGGCGCTCAGACGGCGATCTCGCAGGCGCGCGCGGCGCAGGCGCGCGGCGACATCAGCGCCAAGGCGGTCGCGTCGTCGCGGGCGATCCGGCTGGTCGACGAGGGCCTGAAGGTCGCGGTCGACCGCAACGTCGGCGAAATGGGCGAGTCGCTGTTCCAGCTGTGGTCGTACTGCGCCCGCCGGCTGCTGCACGCGCACCTGAAGCACGACGACGGCGCCTACGCCGAGGTTTCGGCGCTGATCGGCCAGATCGAGTCCGCCTGGGCGGCCATCGGGCCCAATGGGGCGCCGACGACGCTGCGCCGGGCGGCATGACCGCGTCGCGGGCCGAGGCGGAGATCAGCCGCCTCATCGGGTTCTACCTGTCGATCGAGCAGGCCAGCCGCGACATGCTGTCGGCCGCACTCGACAGCGACTGGGACCGGGTCGGCAGCATCCAGGAGCACTGCGCGGTGCTGATCGACCAGGTGCGCCGGCTCAACGGGCGCGTCGTGCTGTCGCGCAACGAGCAGCGCGCGAAGATGCGGATCGTGCGACAGATCGTGCAGAACGAGGCGCAGATCCGCCGGCTCGCCTACCCCTGGACCGAGCGCTACGAGCACCTGGTGTTCGCCCGCGGCATCCGGCCGCCGTCCGGCGAGCGAGCGGGCTGAACGTCGTGGAGATCCGGTCGCGCTCCGCGGCGCCGTCGCCGTCGGATCCGTTCGCGGTCGCGGACGCGGGGGAGCGGATCCGCCTGCTGCGCCGGCTGCTCGCGGAGGACGCGATGGTCGTGCTCCACCTGCCCGGCGACGAGGACACCGCGGTTGTCGCGCGGCTGCTCTCGCTCGACGTGGCGGCCGGCCGCATCGAGCTGGAGTTCGTCACCGACGAGGGGCGGCGCGCCGCGTTCCGGGAGGCGGGCCGCGCGCTCGCGCGTGCGACGCTCGACGGCGTCGGGCTGCGCTTCGAGCTCGACGCGGCCCGGGCCGACGTCGAAGGCCGGCTCGTCGCGTCGCTGCCGCGGCGCCTCGCCCGGCTCCAGCGGCGCGAGGCCTATCGCGTCGCCCCGCCGGTCACCGCGAAGCCGCGCCTGTTCGTGCCGCTCGACGGCGACGAGCGCGAGGCACGGATCCTGGACGTCTCGGCGAGCGGCCTCGCGTTCGAATGGCCGTCGTCCGACGCGCCTCCGGCGATCGGCGCACGACTCGCCGGCTGCCGGCTCGAGCTGCCGGCGACGCTGCCGATCCGCTGCGCGCTCGCGATCCGTTCGGCCGAGCAGCGGCCTGACGCGCCGATCCGGCTCGGCGGCGAGTACGACGGGCTCGACCCCGCGGCGGCACGCGCCGTCCAGGTCTACGTGAACGTCGCGCAGACGCGCACCCGCCGGGCGCGCCCCCGCCTGGGCTGACCCCGCCCGGCGCGATGCGCCGGCACGCGGATCGCGGCGTTCGAGCGCCCTGCCGCGCGTGGCGTCACACCGACATGTTCATCACGTCGGTGTAGGCCGAGACGAGGCGGTTGCGCACCGCGAGCGCCGCCTGGAAGCCGACCTGCGCCTTCTGCATGGCGATCATCGTCTCCTCGAGGCTCACGCCCTCGACGCCCGCCTGGAAGCGGCGCTGCAGGTCCGACGAGGTCGCCTGCGCCTGCGAGACGGACTTGAGCGCGTCGCCGAGCGCGTCGGAGAACGAGGGGCCGCCGCCGGCGGCCAGCGCGGCCTGCGCGGCCGCGGCAGCGCCCGCGGGCGCGCCCGCGGCGAGCGCCTTCTGCAGCGTCGACAGCATCCCCGGAGTCAGTCGAACGTCGTCCATGGTCGGCTCCCGTGGAGTCGGAGAGGTGGGCCGATGCTAGGCGCGCGCGCGGTGATCTAAAGCGCGAAAACGGCCGGTGCGGACCCGCTTATCGGACTCAAGAACGGCGGACGGGCTTCGACAATGGCCTCCGAGCCCGTCACTGGATCCGCATGGACACCTCGATCGACCGATCGCCGCTGCCCGCCGCACCGAGCACCACGTTCGGCGCGCTGCCGATGCGCAACAAGCTGATGCTCGGCGCCGGCGCGGCCGCGCTCGCCGCGATCATCGCGACGGCCGCGATGTACGCGCGCCAGCCCGACTACCGCGTGCTGTTCTCGAACCTGTCGGACCGCGACGGCGGCGCCGTCGTCGGCGCGCTGGCGCAGCTGAACGTGCCGTACAAGTTCACCGACGTCGGCGGCGTGATCATGGTGCCCGCCGACAAGGTGCACGACGCCCGGCTGCGGCTCGCCTCGCAGGGCCTGCCCAAGGGCGGCACGGTCGGCTTCGAGCTGGTCGAGACGCAGAAGTTCGGCACGACGCAGTTCCAGGAGCGGCTCAACTACCAGCGTGGCCTGGAGGGCGAGCTCGCCCGCTCGATCATGGCGCTCGGCTCGGTCTCGGCCGCGCGGGTGCACCTGGCGTTGCCGACCGCCAACGGCTTCTTCCGCGAGCAGCAGAAGCCCTCGGCCTCCGTGCTGGTCACGCTTCACCCGGGCCGGGTGCTCGAGCGTTCGCAGATCGCCGGCATCGTCCACCTGGTCGCCTCCTCGGTGCCCGACCTGACGACCAAGCAGGTCAGCATCATCGACCAGAGCGGCGCGCTGCTGTCGAACCAGGGCGACGGGCCGCAGTCGGCGGGCCTCGATCCGAACCAGCTGCAGTACCTGCGCGCGATGGAGAGCGCGTACATCGCGCGCATCGTCGAGATCGTCGAGCCGATCGTCGGTCGCGGCAACGTGAAGGCTCAGGTCACCGCCGACATCGACTTCACCCTGTCGGAATCGACCGCCGAGCAGTACCGCCCGAACCAGGGCAACGAGCCCGCCGCGATCCGCAGCCAGCAGGTCAACGAACAGGCCGGGCAGGGCGCGGCCGCCGGCGCCGGCGGCGTGCCGGGTGCGATGTCGAACCAGCCGCCGGTACCCCCGTCCGCGCCGATCAACGGCCCCGGCCAGGCGCTGCCGCAGGCGCAGGGCCAGGGCGCGAACGGCGGCCAGGCGCCTCGCGAGACGCGCCGCGAGTCGACGACGAACTACGAGGTCGACAAGACCGTGCGCGTGACCCGGGCCGCCTCGGGCAACCTGAAGCGACTGACCGCCGCGGTCGTCGTCAACCACCGCCGCACCGTCGACGAGGAGGGCAAGGCCTCGCTGGTGCCGCTCGACCCGAAGGAGGTGGAGCAGATCCAGTCGCTGGTGCGCGAGGCGATCGGCTTCACCAAGGATCGCGGCGACGCGCTGAACGTCGTCAACGCACCCTTCACCGCAGAGGAGGCGCCGAAGGTCGAGGCGATCCCGCTGTGGAAGGATCCGGAGGTGCTGTCGCTCGCTCGCAGCATCGGCCTGCAGCTCGGACTCGTGCTGCTCGGCCTGCTCGCGATCTTCGGGGTGATCAAGCCGGCGCTCAAGCGCCCGCCGCCGCCGGCCGGCAGCCGCGGCGCGGTGGTCGCCGACGACCTGTCGCTGCCGCCGCCGTCGGGCTCGACAGCGTCGCTCGGTGCACCCGGCCCGAACGAGGACGTGATGCGCCTCGCCCGCGAGAACCCCGCGACCGTCGCCAACGTCGTGCGCGCCTGGGTCAACACCTGACCCCGGCCCCACCCCGGACTCCCGAGCAACGATGGACGAACAAGGACTCGAACGCAGCGCGATCCTGCTGATGACACTGGGCGAGGAAGCCGCGGCGGAGGTGTTCAGGCACCTGTCGCCGAAGGAGGTCCAGAAGATCGGCGAGATGATGACGCGGCTTCGCACCGTGCCGAAGGAGAAGGTCGGCCAGGTGCTCGAACAGTTCCAGGCCGAGGCCGAGGCGAACGGCTCGCTCGTCGCCGACACCGACGAGTACGTGAAGGCGGTGCTGCGCAAGGCGCTCGGCGAGGAGAAGGCCGGCCTGCTGATCAACCGGATCCTGCAGGGCAGCGACACCAGCGGCATCGAGAGCCTGAAGTGGATGGACGCGGAGTCGGTCGCCGAGCTGCTGCGCAACGAGCACCCGCAGATCATCGCCTCGGTGCTGGTCCACCTCGAGCGCGACCACGCCGGCGAGATCCTGCAGCGGCTCGGCGCGCGCACGCGCTCCGACGTGATGCTGCGCGTCGCGACGCTGGACGGCATCCAGCCGAACGCGCTGCGCGAGCTCAACGAGGTGCTGTCGCGGGTGCTCGCGGGCGCCGACAAGCTGAAGAAGACCGCGCTCGGCGGCCCGAAGATCGCCGCCGAGATCCTGAACGGCCTGGGCTCGGCGCTGGAGACCGAGGTGCTCGACTCGGTCCGCGAGTCAGATGAGGACCTCGCGCAGGCGATCCAGGACCAGATGTTCACCTTCGACGACGTGATCAAGCTCGACGACAAGGCGATCCAGTCGGTGCTGCGCGAGGTCGCGAACGACGCGCTGGTGATCGCGCTGAAGGGCGCCACGCCGGAGATTCGCGACAAGATCCTGAAGAACATGTCCCAGCGTGCCGCAGAGGCGCTGCGCGAGGACCTCGAGTCGCGCGGCCCGGTGCGCGTGTCCGACGTCGAGGCGCAGCAGAAGGAGATCCTGAAGACCGTCAGGCGCCTCGCCGACGCGGGCGAGATCGCGATCGGCGGAGGCGGCGAGGATGCCTTCGTCTAGCCGGATCGTCTTCGCCGAGGACCTCGCCGAGGCCGCGCCCTGGCTGCCCGGCGCGCTCGAGGGCGGGCGCGGCGGGCTGCGCGACCGGCTGGCCCCCTCCGCCGAGCGCGACGCGGCCGACGCGCAGCGCGTGCCGACCTACGAGGACGGGTTGCGCGATGGCTGCGCGCGAGGCCTGGAGGAAGCGCGGCGCGAGGCCGCGCAGGCGCGCCGGCTCGAGTCCGAGGCGATCGCGCGGCGCGCCGACGCGCTGCTCGGCGCGTTCACCGCGCAGCTCGCCGAGGTGCAGCAGGCCTACGCCGACGAGGTCGTCGCGCTCGCGGTCGAGGTGGCGCGCAGCGCCTTCGGCGCGGCGCTGCGCGTGCGCGACGACGCGGTCGTGCCGGCGGTCGTCGCCGCGCTCGCAGCACTGGGCGACGAGCACGCGAAGACGACGATCCGGCTGCACCCGGACGACGCGGCCCTGGTCGGCGAGCAGCTCGCGCCGATGCTCGCCGCGCGCGGCGCGCAACTGGTCGTCGACGACGCGATCGCGCCGGGTGGCTGCCGCGTCGACACCGCGCGCTCGAGCGTCGATGCGACCGTCGCGACCCGCTGGCGTCGCGCGCTCGCGGCACTCGGGCGCGACGACGCGTGGGTCGAGGCATGAGCCCGGGCGTCCGCGACGCCACCGCGTCCCGCCTGGCCGGGGACGGCGACTGGCGACGACTGTTCGGCGACCTGCGCGAGTTCGCGGCGAGCGGCGCACCGCTAGCGCAGACCGGGCGCCTGACGCGGGTCGCCGGCCTGGTGATGGAGGCGAGCGGCCTGCGCCTGCCGGTGGGTGCGGTCTGCGCGATCGCGCCCGAGGGCGGCGTGCCGGTCGAGGCCGAGGTCGTCGGCTTCGAGGACGACCGCCTGTACCTCATGCCGCTGTCCGAGGTCGCAGGGCTTCGCCCCGGTGCGCTCGTCGTGCCGATCGAGGATCCGGTGCAGCCGCCGCGGCTGCTCGCGCCGCGCCATCCGCGCCGGCGCGCCGAGGACCGCTCCCGCTGGCTGCCCAACGGCGACGCGCTGCTCGGGCGCGTCGTCGACGCGCTCGGCCGCCCGCTCGACGGCCTCGGGCCGCTCGATGCGTGCGAGCGCGCGCCGGTCATGCGCCGCGCGATCAACGCGATGGAGCGCGAGCCCGTGCGCCGGCCGCTGGACACCGGGGTACGCGCGATCAACGCGCTGATGACCGTCGGGCGCGGCCAGCGCCTCGGTCTCTTCGCCGGCTCGGGCGTCGGCAAGAGCGTGCTGCTCGGCATGATGGCGCGCTACACCGAGGCCGACGTGACCGTGGTCGGCCTGATCGGCGAGCGGGGCCGCGAGGTCAAGGAGTTCATCGAGGACATCCTCGGGCCCGAGGGCCTCGCACGCGCGGTCGTGGTCGCCGCGCCGGCCGACAGCTCGCCGGTGCTGCGGATGCAGGGCGCGGTCTACGCGACCTCGATCGCCGAGCAGTTCCGCGACCGCGGCCTGAACGTGCTGCTGCTGATGGACTCGCTGACGCGCTACGCGATGGCGGCCCGCGAGGTCGCGCTCGCGATCGGCGAGCCGCCGGCCACCAAGGGCTATCCGCCGTCGGTGTTCGCGCGGCTGCCGGCGCTCGTCGAGCGCGCGGGCAACGGCCGCGCGGGCCACGGCTCGATCACCGGCTTCTACACGGTGCTGACCGAGGGCGACGACCAGCAGGACCCGATCGCCGACGCGGCGCGCGCGATCCTCGACGGCCACTTCGTGCTCGACCGCTCGCTCGCCGAGAGCGGGCACTATCCGGCGATCGACATCGAGCAGTCGATCTCGCGGGTGATGCACCAGGTGGTCGACGCGCGCCAGCTGCGGCTCGCGCGCCGGCTGAAGGCGCTCTGGTCGCGGTACCGCCGCAGCCGCGACCTGATCTCCGTGGGCGCGTACGTGCAGGGCAGCGACCCGGAGACCGACCTCGCGATCGCGCTGATGCCGCGCATCGCCGCGCTGCTGCAGCAGGACATGCACGCCGGCGCCGACCTCGCAGCGAGCGCCGACGCGCTCGAGGCGCTGATCGGCCCGACCCTCGAGTCGCTCGAGGAGCATGCCTGATGGAGCCGGCCCTGCTGAAGCTGCTGATCGAGATGGCGCTCGAGCGACGCGACGACGCCGCGACGCGCGCGGCGGGCGCTCGCCGCGAGCGCGACGCGGCCGCGGCGACGCTGCGCACCCTGACCGACTACCGAGA
>JBILTM010000205.1:0-8881 GCA_044371545.1 Burkholderiaceae bacterium | reverse complement strand
ACTCCTGGAGCAGGGAGGCCGTGATCTCCGGCGTCTCGTCGAAGCCGGTGTCCGACATCGGGTTGGGCAGCCCGGCGTTCGGGTAGACGCAGACGAAGGTGTCCGCCTTCTTCGAGAGCTCTTCGACGTACGGCCGCATCAGCGCCGCGCCGAGCGCGCAGTTCAGGCCGATGGTGAGCGGCTTCGCGTGGCGCACCGAGTTCCAGAACGCCTCGACCGTCTGGCCCGACAGGATCCGGCCGGACGCATCGGTGACGGTGCCGGAGATCATGATCGGCAGCCGCGTGCCGGTCTTCTCGAAGAACTCGTCGATCGCGAAGAGCGCCGCCTTCGCGTTCAGCGTATCGAAGACCGTCTCGACCAGCAGCAGGTCGACGCCGCCCTCGACCAGCGCCTCGACCTGGTCGAGGTAGGCGGCGCGCAGCTCCTCGAAGGTGACGTTGCGCGCGCCCGGGTCGTTGACGTCGGGCGAGATCGACGCGGTCTTGGGCTGCGGGCCCAGGGCGCCTGCGACGAAGCGCGGCCGCTCGGGCGTCGAGAACCGGTCGGCCTGCTCGCGGGCGAGCCGCGCCGAGGCGAGGTTCATCTCGCGGGCGAGCTCGGCCATCCGGTAGTCGGACTGAGCGATCGCGGTCGCGCCGAAGGTGTTGGTCTCGATCAGGTCGGCGCCCGCGGCCAGGTAGCCGGCGTGGATCTCGGCGATCACGTCGGGGCGCGTCAGCGACAGCAGCTCGTTGTTGCCCTTCACGTCGTGCGCGAAGTCGGCGAAGCGCGCGCCGCGGTAGTCGGCCTCGCCCAGCTTGTAGCGCTGGATCATCGTGCCCATCGCGCCGTCGAGCACCAGGATCCGGCGGGCGAGCAGCTCGCGCAGGCGGATCTCGACGGGCGAAGCGGAGGCGAAAGAGGAAGCGGCCATCGTGGGGCGGTCCTTGGGGAGGATCGCGAATGGTATATCGTCGCGGCGCGCCACCCGCCCCGGCAGGGACATGCATCGCGACCGACACCACGCCGACCGATCGACGGCCGCCCCTCGCCCGGCGCAGGGTTCGTTCCGCCGGTTCCTCCTTGTCGGCGGCACCTGCACCGCGTTCCAGTACCTGCTGCTCGCGCTGCTCGTCGACGGGGCCGGTTGGGTGCCCGCCGTCGCGTCGGCCGCGGCCTACGCGGTCGCGGTGCTGCTGAACTACGAGCTGACCCGGCGCTTCACCTTCCACGGCCGCGCCGCGTCCTGGCGGGAGTTCGGGCGCTTCGTCGCGGTGCAGCTCGTCGGGCTGGCGCTGAACGTCGCGATCTTCGAGGCGGTGCTGCGCCTCGGCGCGCCCCACTACCTGCTCGCGCAGGTGGCGGCGACCGCGGTGGTGACCGTCTCGAACTGGACCGCCTACCGGCTCTGGGCGTTCCGGCACTGATCAGGCAGCCGGCTCGCGGCGGCGTTCCGCGGCGCGCCCGACGCACGCAGGGGCTTGGCGGTATCATCCGCGCCGGCGGTTCGCCGCGTCGCGTCGGCAGGTCACGCGCCGCGATCGCGTGCGCCGGAGGCCTCACGATGACACGCACGCCACGAGCGACCCTTCTCCTGACCGGCGCCTGCGCGGCCGCCGCACTGACCCTCGCCGCCTGCGGCAAGCCCGAGCCTCCTAAGCCCGCGGCGCGCCCGCCCGCGCTCGTGCAGGTGGTCGCGTCGCGCACCGAGACCGTGCCCGTGATCCAGGAGCACGTCGGCCGGGTCGCGGCCTACCGCTCGGTGGAGGTCCGCGCGCGGGTCGAGGGCATCCTCGAGAAGCGCCACTTCGTCGAGGGCTCGGAGGTCAAGCGCGGGCAGCTGCTCTACACGATCGACCCGACGCAGTACCAGACGGTGCTCAACGACGCGCGGGCCGAGGTCGCGCGCGCCGAGGCCAACCTCGCGAACGCCCGTTCGCGCGAGCAGCGCTATGCGCCGCTGGTCAAGGAGAACGCGATCAGCCGGCAGGACTACGACGACGCCGTCACCGCGGTCAAGCAGAACGAGGCGCTGCTCGCGAGCGCGCGCGGCGCGGTCGAGCGCGCGCAGATCAACCTCGGCTACACCCGCGTCGTCGCGAACGAGTCGGGGCGCATCGGCGCGACTCTGGTCCCCGAGGGCCGCCTCGTCGGCAAGGGCGAGGCGACGCACCTGGCGACGATCGACCGGCTCGAGCCGGTCTACGTCAACTTCACGATGGCCGACCGCGACGCGATGGTCTTCAAGCGGGCGATGTCGGCCGGCGAGATCCGCGAGGCCGACGGCGGCTCGAAGGCCCGCGTGTTCCTGCCCGACGGCTCGCAGTACGATCAGCTCGGCAAGCTCGACTTCACCGAGTCGCGGGTCGACCCGAACACCGGCACGATCAGCCTGCGCGCGGTGATGCCGAACCCGGGCACGAACCTGCTGCCTGGCATGTACGTGCGCGTCGAGTTCATCTCGGCGCAGCGCCCGGACACCGTGCTGATCCCGCAGAAGGCGGTCATCAAGACGCCGACCGGGCACATCGCCTGGGTGATCACGAAGGACGGCAAGGCCGAGCGGCGCGACCTGGTCGTCGGCACCTGGCTGCGCGACGACTGGATCATCGAGAAGGGGCTCGGCGCCGGCGAGTCGGTGGTGGTCGAGGGGCACCAGAAGCTGCAGCCCGGCGCGCCGGTGAAGGCGATGCCGTGGGTGGCCGCGGGCGGTGGGAACCCGGCAGGTGCGCCGGGCCGGCCGGGTGCGCCGGGCGCGCCGGGCGCGCCGGATACCGCCGCCCCCGCCCCCGCCCCCGCCCCCGCCCGCAAGCCCTGAGCGACGGACCGCCACGATGGGCTTCTTCGTCGACCGTCCGGTCTTCGCGACCGTCATCGCGCTGATCATCGCGCTGGTGGGCGCGCTCGCCGGCACCCAGCTCGCCGTCGAGCAGTACCCGAGCGTCGCGCCGCCGCAGGTCCAGGTGACCGCGGTCTATCCGGGCGCGAGCCCCGACACCCTCGAGACCACCGTCGCCGCGCCGCTCGAACGCGAGATGAACGGCATCCCCGGGCTGCTCTACATGACCTCGACCTCGTCGGCGAGCGGCATGATGCAGCTGCAGGTCTACTTCGAGCCGGGCACGGACCTGAACCTCGCGGCGGTCGAGGTCAGCAACCGCGCCAAGCGCGTCGAGCCGCTGCTGCCGCAGGAGGTGCTGCGCCAGGGCCTGCGCGTCGACAAGACGAACCCGCAGATCCTGCTGGTCGTCGTCATGCAGTCGGAGGACCCGCGCTTCGACGCGACCTACGTCGCGAACCTTGCCAACAGCCAGATCGTCAACGAGTTGAAGCGCCTGCCCGGCGCCGGCGACGTGACGCTCTTCGCCGCGCCCTACGCGATGCGGCTGTGGGTGGACCCCGACCGGCTCGCGAAGTACCGGCTCACCGTCAACGAGGTGATCGGCGCGGTCCGCGAGCAGAACCAGAACTTCCCGGTCGGCGAGATCGGCCAGGCGCCGGCCGACCGCGGCCAGGTGCTGACCTTCCCGGTGCAGACCGCCGGCAGCCTCGCCGAGGTCGAGCAGTTCAAGAGCATCGTGATCCGCTCGCTGCCCGACGGTTCGGTGGTCCGCGTGCGCGACATCGCGCGCGTCGAGCTCGGCGCCGACGACTACCAGTTCGAGTCGCGGCTCGACGGCAAGCCGGCGGTCGCGATGGGCGTGTACCTGCGCCCGGGCGCGAACGCGCTCGAGCTCGCGAAGGCGATCCGCACGCGGATGGCCGAGATGGCCACCGCCTTCCCGCCCGAGATCCGCTGGCAGGTGTCGTACGACACGACCAAGTTCGTCAACGCGTCGATCGAGCTGGTGCTGCACACCTTCGTCGAGGCGTTCCTGCTGGTGCTGGTGGTCGTCTACCTGTTCCTCGGCAGCCTGCGCGCGACGGTGATCCCGCTGATCGCGATCCCGGTCTCGATCATCGGCACGCTCGCCGGGCTGCTGCTCGCCGGCTTCTCGATCAACATGCTGACGCTGTTCGGCATGGTGCTGGCGATCGGCATCGTCGTCGACGACGCGATCGTCGTCGTCGAGGCGGTCGAGAAGATCATGCACGACGAGCACTGCGACGCGCGCACCGCGGCACGCAAGGCGATGCAGGGCATCGGCGGCGCGATCGTCGGCGTGACCGCGGTGATCTGCGCGGTGTTCGTGCCGATCGCGTTCATGGGCGGCGTCACCGGCACGCTGTACAAGCAGTTCGCGATCACGATCACCATCTCGACGCTGCTGTCGGCGATCACCGCGCTCACGCTCACGCCGGCGCTGTGCGCGCTGATCCTCAAGCCCGGCATGACCAAGCCGAAGCCGATCCAGCTGTTCGACCGGCTGTTCGGCAAGGTCACCGACGGCTATGCGAGCGCGGTCGGCGGGATCCTGTCGAGGAAGTTCCTGTTCCTGCTGGTCTACGGCGTGATGATCGCGGCGGTCGTCTGGCTGTTCGGGCGGATCCCCGGCGGCTTCGTGCCGGAGGAGGACAAGGGCACGATCTACGTGGTCGTCGACGCGCCGTCGGGCGCGTCGGTCGAGCGCACCCGCGAGGCGCTGAAGAAGGCCGAGGCGATCCTCGCGAAGGAGGCCACCGTCCAGGAGCAGATCGCGATCGTCGGCTTCTCGATCTTCTACCGCTACTCCAACCAGGCCTTCGTGTTCGCGACGCTGAAGCCCTGGGAGGAGCGCCAGGGCGAGGGCGAGCACGTGAGGGGGGTGCTGCAGCGGCTCAACCGCCAGCTGCTCGCGATCCCCGAGGCGCGGGTGTTCGCGCTCAACGAGCCGCCGATCTCGGGCATGGGCTCGGTCGCGGGCTTCGACTACCGGCTGCTGTCGCTCGACGGCGACCGCGCGAAGCTCGACGCCGCGGTGGCCGAGGTGGTCGGCGCCGCGCAGCAGGACCCGGCGCTCTTCGCGGTGCGCAGCGTCGCGGCGCCGAACGTGCAGACGCTGTTCCTCGACGTCGACCGCAACAAGGCCAAGGCGCTCGGCGTGCCGCTGTCGGACCTGTACGCGACGCTCGGCAGCCTGCTCGGCTCGTCCTTCGTCAACCAGTTCACCGCGTTCGGCACCAGCCTGAAGGTCAAGCTGCAGGCCGAGCAGGCGTTCCGCTCCGATCCTGGCGCGCTGCAGCGCTACCAGGTGCGCAACGCGAACGGCGACCTGGTGCCGATGGCCGCGCTGATGCGCACCGAGTGGCGCTCGGCGCCGATCGCGCTGACCCGCTACAACGGCTATCCGTCGGTGCAGCTGAACGGCCAGCCGGCGCCGGGCCGCGCGTCGGGCGAGGCGCTGCTCGCGATGGAGGCGATCTCGGCCGAGAAGCTGCCCGAGGGCACGTCGTTCCAGTGGTCGGGCCAGTCGCTGCAGGAGCGCGCGGCCGGGTCGGCCGCGGCCGGCATCTTCGTGCTGTCGCTGATCTTCGTGTTCCTGTTCCTCGCGGCGCTCTACGAGAGCTTCAGCCTGCCGGTCGCGGTGTTCCTGATCGTGCCGATCGCGATCCTGGGCGCCCTGATCGCGCTGCTGCTGCGCGGCACGCCGAACGACGTGTTCTTCCAGGTCAGCCTGATCACGCTGGTCGGCCTCGCCGGCAAGAACGGCATCCTGATCGTCGAGTTCGCCAAGCAGCAGCACGAGGCGGGCATGACGATCCTCGAGGCCGCGATCGACGCGGGCCGCCAGCGCCTGCGCCCGATCGTGATGACCTCGCTCGCGTTCATCCTCGGCGTGCTGCCGCTGGTGAAGGCGAGCGGCGCGGGCGCGGCGACGCAGCACTCGGTGGGGACCGGCATCCTCGGCGGCATGCTCGCGGCGACGCTGGTCGGCGTGTTCTTCACGCCGCTGTTCTACTACGTCGTGTCGTCGTGGTTCGGCGGCCGGCGCGAGGCGAAGGCCGCGGCGCAGGCCACCCAGCACGACGGGGGGCACGCATGAGCGCGCGGCCCGCGTCCCGCGCGACGGCGCGCCCCGCGATCGCCGCGCTCGCGGCGGCCGCGCTCGCCGCCGGCTGCTCGATGCTGAACCCGCCCCCCGCGCCGGCGAAGCCCGAGGGCCGCGCGCCCGCGATGCCGCCGGCCTGGCAGGCCGCGAGCGCGACCGGCCCTTCGCTCGCCGACGCCGAGTGGCGGCGCTTCTTCGCCTACGGCGAGCTGCCGGCGCTGATCGACGAGGCGCTGCGAGCCAACCGCGACCTGCGCATCGCCGCCGAACGCATCGAGCTCGCGCGCGCGCAGCTCGGCCTCGCGCGCTCGGCGCTGGTGCCGACGATCGCCGCCGACGCGAGCGCGACCTCGCAGCGCGGCCCGACGCCGCTCGACCCCAACCGCAACCGCAGCGCCGAGTCGTACTCGATCGGCCTCGCGATGCCGACCTGGGAGATCGACCTCTGGGGCCGGATCCGCTCGCAGGTCGACGCGGCCCGGCGCAACCTCGAGGCCACCGACGCGCAGCGCTACGCCGCGCAGGTGAGCCTCGTCGCGTCGGTCGCCGGCGGCTGGCTGCAGCTGCTCGAGGTCGACCAGCAGCTCGCGGTGTCGCGCCGCACCCGCGACTCGCGCCGCGACTCGCTGCGGCTGATCCGGCTGCGCTTCGACGCGGGCGTGGTGTCGATGGTCGACGTGACGCAGGCCGAGACCTCCCTCGCGCAGGCGGACCAGGCGATCGCCGAGCTCGAACGCCAGCGCGCGGCCGCGGAGAACGCGCTGTCGCTGCTGCTCGGTCGCAACCCCGGCCCGGTCGCGCGGAGCTCGAGGCTGCTCGAGATGCCGGTGCCGGCGACGCTGCCCGCGGGCCTGCCGTCCGACCTGCTGCGCCGCCGCCCCGACCTGGTCGCGGCCGAGCGCGCGATGGCCGCGACCGAGGCCGACGTCGACGCCGCGCGCAAGGCGTTCCTGCCGACGGTCTCGCTGACGGGCTTCCTCGGCGTGGTGAGCCCGCAGCTCTCGCAGCTGCTCGGCGTCGACCGGGGCGCGTGGTCGGTGACGCCGGGCGTCACGCTGCCCCTCTTCACCGGCGGACGGCTCGAGGCGAACCTCGACGCGGCGGCCGCGCGCCAGCGCATCGCGCTCGAGGACTACGGCCGCACGGTGCAGGTCGCGCTGCGCGACGTCGAGGACGCGCTCACCGCGTTCCAGCGCCGTCGCGAGCAGCGCGAGGCGCTCGAGCGGATCGTCGCGTCGAGCCGCGAGCGGCTGCGCCTCGTCGACCTGCGCTACCTGAACGGCATCTCCAGCTACTTCGAGGTGCTCGACTCGCAGCGCGTGCTGTTCGACGCCGAGCTGCAGCTCGCGCAGGCCACCGCGGCGACCTACGGCGCGGTGATCCAGCTGTACCGGGCGCTCGGGGGAGGCTGGGACGCGCCGGCCGCGACCGTGCCGGACGCGACGGCGGCGTCCCGCTGAGCGGGGCGGACGCGTGCAGGCCGCACCCGCTCCTCCGCTCGCCGAGCCGTCCAGCCCGGGCGCGACGGACACGACGGTGCTCGTGCTGGGTGGCTACGGGTTCTTCGGCAGACGGCTCGTCTCGCGCCTGGCCGCGGGTCCGGGCCTCAGGCTGATCGTGGCCGGCCGGTCGCTCGCGGCGGCCGGCGACCTGGTCGCACGGCTGGCGCCCGCAGCGCGCAGCGAGCTCCACGCCCGGGCCCTCGACGCGCGATCGCCGTCGTTCGCCGACGCGCTCGGCGCGCTCGCCCCCGACGTCGTCGTCGACGCGTCGGGCCCGTTCCAGGGCGCCGACCATCGGGTCGCGGCCGCGTGCATCGCCGGCCGCGCGCACTACATCGACCTCGCGGACGGGCGCGAGTTCGTCGCCGGCATCGGCGCGCTCGACGAAGCGGCGCGGGACGCCGGCGTCTCGGTCGTCAGCGGGGCCAGCACCGTGCCCGCCCTCTCCAGCGCCGCGGTGACCCACCTGGCGCGGGACCTGTCGGCCCTCCATTCGATCGACATCGGGATCAGCCCGGGGAACCGGACGGAACGGGGCCTGTCGACGGTGCGCGGCATCCTGACGTACTGCGGCCGGCCGATTCCCTCCGGGAACGGCGCGACGACGTTCGGCTGGATCGGGTCATGGCGTCACGCCTATCCGGCGCCGGTGGGCTCCCGGCTGCTGTCGCCGTGCGACGTCCCCGACCTCGTCCTGCTCCCGGCCGCGTATCCGGGCGGGCCGGCGGTCCGGTTCGGTGCGGGCCTGGAGCTCGAAGTCCTGCATCGCGGCCTGAACGCGATGGCCTGGATGGCCCGCCTGGGCCTGGTGCGGGACTGGTCGCGCCACGCCCGGATCCTGGCGCGCATCGCCGATCTCTTCCGGCATCGGGGCACCGACGCGGGCGCGATGCACGTCACCGTGCATGGCGAGGACCGCGCAGGGGCCCCCGTGAGCCGGACCTGGCAGCTGACGGCGACCGCGGGCGACGGTCCGTTCGTGCCGACCCTCGCCGCGACCGCCCTCGTGCGCAAGCTGCAGGCCGGCGTGCCGAGCCCGGGGGCACGGCCCTGCGTCGACCTGCTGGAGCTGGCCGACTTCGAGCGGGCGTCCGAAGGGCTCGCGATCCGGACCGCGGTGATCGCATGATCGGCGCGCCCCCCCTGTTCGCGCGGGCGCTCGGCTCGACGTTCGACGGCCTCCCCCCGTCGCTGCGCAGGTTCCATTCGCTGCGGGGCGTCCACGCGCTGACCGGACGGGTCGACGTCGCCGAGCCGACCACGATCATCGCGCGCCTGCTCGCGCGATGCCTCGGCACGCCGCGGGTCGCGGGCACCGGGCCCCTGCGGTTCGAGCTGAATGCAGCGGGCGACTCCGAAACCTGGACGCGCCGCCTGCCGGGCACGACGATGGTGTCCCGGCTGTTCGTGCACGGACCGTGCATCGAG
>JBILTM010000203.1:0-8961 GCA_044371545.1 Burkholderiaceae bacterium | reverse complement strand
CGAACTGCTGCTCGGTGCCCTGGTCCCAGCGGCCCGGCTCGACGACGCTGCGGACCTCGGCCATGCCTTCCGCGACCGCGTCGCCGTCGGAGACCGCCCACTCGGCGCCTTCCTCGAGGTTCACGACCAGCGAGACGATCGCCTTCGCGCCGTCGGGCAGCGCGACGCGCGGCGGCTCGGCGCCGTGACCGCGCAGGTCTCGGGGGGGCAGGGCGGGGACGGTCATCGGGTGATCTGCGATGGCGGGGGGAGCGCGACGCGCTGCAGGGCGGCGCGCGTCGCGGGAAGCGGAACGGCGCGAGGATGCCCGAGCGCCGCCGCCGCGTCGAGTCGCGCCCGCCTGCGCGGCGCAGCGGGCGCGCGACCCCGCGCGCGTGGCACACTCGCCCGCCGAGCGCGCCCGCGCGCACCCGCCACACGGAGACGCAGCATGAGCACCGACGACGAGTACGTCCCCCCGAAGGTCTGGACCTGGAACAAGGCGAGCGGCGGCCGCTTCGCGAACATCAACCGGCCGATCGCCGGCCCGACGCACGAGAAGGACCTGCCCGTCGGCAAGCACCCGATGCAGCTCTACTCGCTCGGCACACCGAACGGCCAGAAGGTCACGGTCATGCTCGAGGAGCTGCTCGCGCTCGGCCACGCCGGCGCCGAGTACGACGCCTGGGCGATCCGGATCCACGAGGGCGAGCAGTTCTCGAGCGGCTTCGTCGCGGTCAACCCCAACTCCAAGATCCCCGCGCTGCTCGATCGCAGCGGCCCGGCGCCGATCCGTGTCTTCGAGTCGGGCGCGATCCTGATGCACCTCGCCGAGAAGTTCGGCGCGTTCCTGCCGACCGAGCCCGCGAAGCGCGCCGAGTGCCTGTCGTGGCTCTTCTGGCAGATGGGCAGCGCGCCCTACCTCGGCGGCGGCTTCGGCCACTTCTATGCGTACGCGCCGACGAAGATCGAGTACGCGATCGACCGCTTCGCGATGGAGACCAAGCGCCAGCTCGACGTGCTCGACCGGCGCCTGGCCGAGACCGAATACCTCGGCGGCGCCGACTACACGATCGCCGACATCGCGGTCTGGCCGTGGTACGGCGGGCTCGCGAAGGGGCTGCTGTACGGGGCCGGCGAGTTCCTGTCGGTCCATGAGTACCGCAACGTGGTGCGCTGGGCCGACGCGATCGGCGCGCGGCCGGCGGTGCGGCGCGGCCGGATCGTCAACCGCTTCCAGGGCGAGCCCTCGGCGCAGCTGCACGAGCGGCACGACGCGAGCGACTTCGACACGAAGACGCAGGACAAGGTCGGCAAGGCGGGCTGACGCGGGCGGTGCGCGCGGGCCGCGGGCGGCCGCCTCAGTCGGTACCGAAGCCCCGGTCGCGCACGAACGCCCCCCAGTCCGCGCGCTGCGACGATGCGTACTGCCGCACCCGCTCCTCGGACCAGGTCGCTGGGGGCGGGGCGCCGGGCGGCAACACCCGGGCGCGCGCGGCGACGAAGCGCGCGTCGAAGGCGTCCGTCAGCGGGTCCGGCGACGCGTCGCCGAACCGGTCGACGTGCAGCGTCGCGGCGAGCGGCAGGCGCGGCGTCGGCGCGCGCGGCTGCGACGGCCATCCGACGCACAGTCCCGCGACCGGGAACACGTGGCGTGGCAGCGCGAGCAGGTCGGCGAGCTGCGCGGCGCGGTCGCGCAGCACGCTGATCGGGCAGCAGCCCAGGCCCACCGCCTCGGCCGCGCGCACGAAGTTCATCAGCACCAGCGCCGCGTCGACCGTGGGGTTGAAGAAGCCGTCGAGGTGCTCGTTCTCGAACGGCAGGCCGCGCCGCTCGAACAGTCGCCGGAAACGCCGGCCGTCGCCGCAGAACACCAGCAGCGCGCCGGCGTCGGCCATCCACGGCATCGACGGGACCAGCGTCTGCACCGCCGCGCGCAGCGACGGCTCGCGGACGTCGATCACGTCGGCCTGCTGCAGGAAGCTCTTGGACGGAGCCGACAGCGCGCAGGCCGCGAGCAGGCGCACCAGCGCCGGCTCGACCGGCCGGTCCGTCCAGGCGCGGTGCGTCGCATGGGCGGCCATCCGCAGCAGCTCGTCGAGGCCGTCGAGGCCGGCGGGCACCTCGAGGTCCTCGCCGAAGCGCTCCGAGAGGATGCGACGCAGCGCGGTGGCGGGATCGGGGTCGACGGAGTCCGCAGTCATCGGTCGGGGCTCGCGGGAACGGGAGGCTTCACCGCATCATCCGATCGTCCGCGACCCGGGTTCCGATCCCGGTCCGCACCGAGGCTCGATCGCCGCGACCGCCACGGGTCGCGCGCCGAACAGCGGGCCGTCGCGATAGCGCAGCACGACCATCTCGACCGGCCCGTCGAGGTGCCGCGTCTCGACCTCCCCGACCAGCCTGCACATCAGCCTCGGCCCCGCGTGCAGGTCGACGATCCCGATCGCGTACGGCGCGTCGGCCGCGAACGCGCCCGGCACGACGTGGACCCGCGTGAAGCTGTAGAGCGTGCCGCCCGGCGCGAGCGTCTCCCAGCGCATCGCCCGGCTCCAGCAGGCGCGGCACACCGGTCGCGGTGGGAAGCCCGGCAGGCCGCAGGCCTCGCAGCGCGTGGTGGTCAGCCGGCCATCGGCGAGGGCGTCCCAGAACGGCCGGGTGAACGACGAGACGCGCGGCGGGAAGGGCCGGTCGCCCGCCATGTCGACCGATGCGAGCCGGGCGAGGGTCACGGACGGCCCTCCAGCACGTGCACGAGCGCGGCGTTGTACTTGCCGAGCTCGCTGACGGTCATCGCGATGCCGGCGTCGCGGACCTGGCGCGCGCCCGCGGTGCCGGTGACCTGCTGCACCGCCTCGATCACGTCGTAGAGCGGCGTCACCTCGGGCGGGTGTCCGCGCGACAGCGCGCCGCCGCAGGTGTTGACCGGCACGCGGCCGTCGAAGCGGGTCTCGCCCGCCTCGGCGCCCGGCGCGCCACGGCCGCGCCCGAACAGCCCGAGCGCCTCCGAGGCGAGCACCTCGACGATCGTGCATGGCGCGTAGAGCTCGAAGCTCGAGACGTCGCCGAGCGCGAGTCCGGCTGCCTCGAGCGCGCGTCCCGCGGCGATCCGCAGCGTGCCGTAGTCGAGCGCGTCGACGCGCCGGTCCGAGACCTGGTGCAGCCCCTCGTGCTCGAAGCCGCGCCCGCGCACCAGGACGTGCGGCCGACCGCTGGCGCGCGCGACGTCCTCATCGACGATCACCAGCGCCGCGGCGCCGTCGGCGCGACCCGGCACCTCGAGCAGGCCGAGCGGCTCGACGATCGGGCGCGCGGCGAGCACCTCCTCGACGGTGATCGGGGTGCGGTACTGCGCGAGCGGATTCAGCGCGGCGTGCACGCGGTTCTTGACCGCGACCGACGCGAGCGTCGCGCGCGGCATCCGGTGCTCGTGCAGGTAGCGCTGCGCGTCCATCGCGTACCACGCGATCGGCACCGCGCCGAACGGCGACTGGAAGTCGACGTCGCCGGTGAGCCGGATGCTGTAGTCGAGGTGCCGCGCGGTCGGCACGCCGGTCTCGAAGTGCACGCCGACCGCGAGCATGCAGCGCGCGTCGCCCGACTCGACGCGGTGCACCGCGGTGTCGAACGCGTGGCCACCGGTCATGCCGTTGCCGAGCACCTGCACGACGGTCGACCGGGCGCGGATGCCGAGGTACGAGGTCAGGAAGGTGTGGAAGTAGCCCTGCCTCGTGTGGTCGCCCGGATGCGCGACGACGACGCCGTCGAGGTCCTCCCGGCCGAGGCCGGCGGCGGCCATCGCGTCGAGCACGACCTCGACGCCGAGCTCGTGCTCGAGCGGCGCATCGCCCGTCGCACGCTTCTGGTGGGTGCCCACCGGCACCGCGCCCCAGCCCAGGATCGCCGCTCTGCGGTTCATGCCGTTCCTCAGCGGGCCACGACGATGCCTTCGCGCTCGCGGTCCCACAGCTCGGCGCGGTGGGCCTGCGCGTCCTGCTTCAGCTTGTACTTCTCGATCTTCTCGGTGGCCGTCTTGGGCAGCGCGTCGATGAAGCGCACGAAGCGCGGCACCATGAAGTGGCTCATCCGCTCGGCGGCGAAGCGCACGACCTCGGCCTCCGAGAGCGTCTCGCCGGGCTTGCGCACCACGTAGACCATCACCTCGTCCTCGCTCATCTCGGAGGCGACGGGCACCGCCGCGACCTCGTGGACCGCCGGATGGCGAGACAGGATCAGCTCCACTTCGTAGGCCGAGACGTTCTCGCCCCGGCGTCGGATCGCCTCCTTCTTGCGGTCGACGAACCAGAGGTAGCCGTCGGCGTCGACGCGGCCGCGGTCGCCCGTGCAGAACCAGCCGTCGACGAACGCCTTCGCCGTCGCCTCCGGCATCGCGTGGTAGCCCTTCATCATCGAACCGGGCTGCAGCGGCTTGATCAGGATCTCGCCGACCTCGCCGGCAGGCAGGTCGCGGTGGTCGTCGTCGACCACCCGCAGCAGCGACGCGTCACGCGGGCTGCCGGCCGAGCCGGCCTTGTCCTCGCGATCGCCCGGCACGTACGACGTCACGGCGTAGTTCTCCGACATCGCGAACACCGAGGTGAGCTCGATCCCGTAGCGCTCGCGGAAGATCCGCGGGAAGTCGGGGTGCATCGGCACGACGAGGGCGAGCCGCACGCGGTGGTCGCGCTCGGCCGGGGACGGCGGCAGCTGCAGGATGATGTTGTTCATCGCGCCCAGCGCGTTGAACTGCGTCGCGCCGAACGTGCGGATGTCGCTCCAGAACGTCGACGCCGAGAAGCGGGGCGCCAGCGCGATCGCGGCCTCGGCCCAGAGCGCGGCGTAACACGAGTACCACATCGCATTCGCGTGGAACAGCGGCAGGCAGGTGTAGAGCACGTCGTCGGGCCGGTAGCCGTACTCGCCCGCGATGGCGCGGCCGACCGCGTGGCCCTGCGACTGCGGACACATCACGCCCTTCGACGGGCCGGTCGTGCCCGAGGTGTAGAGGATCGTCTGCACGTCGTCGTGCCGCACGCGGTCGAGCGGCGGACGCGTTGCGTCGCCCGAGTCGAGCGCGCTCGCGGGCTCGACGGGCGCCGACGTTCCGCCCAGCTCGGCGGCCGACACCGGCCCGTCGCGGCGCACGAACCATCGGCGGACCTTGGGCAGGCGGGGCGCCTCGGCCGCGACGCGCTCGAGCCACGCGTCGTCGACGACCACGCAGCTCGCGTCGGACTGCTCGAGGAAGTAGCGCAGCATGTCGCCGCGCGCGGCGGTGTTGACCGGCACGGCGACCGCGCCGAGCCGGCCCAGGCCCCAGAGCACCCACAGGAACTCGGGGCAGTTGGCCATCAGGATCGCGACGTGGTCGCCGCGCCCGATGCCGCGCGCGGCGAAGCCGTTCGCATAGCGGCTGGTCATGCGGTCGGCGTCGGCGTAGGTGTAGCGCTCGTCGCGCCACAGCAGGAAGGGCCGTTGCCCGATGCGGTCGGCCTTGTCGGCGAGCACCCGACCGATGGTGCGATCCTCGAGCACGTAGTGGTGCATGCTGGCTGCTCCCCCGCGACGACGCTGCGTTCCCGGGCCACGATGGACGAAGCCGGATTGTCCGCCAATCCCGCGCAGGTCGCCGTGCGGAGCGGCTAGACTCGATACGATCGGCCGAACGGGCCGAGCGCGGTCGCGCGCCCCTGGGAGACGACGGCATGGCCAAGTACGAGCTGCTGATCCGCAACGGCATGGTGATCGACGGCACCCGCGCGCCGCGGGTGCGCGCCGACGTCGCGATCTCCGGCGGCAAGGTCGCACGCATCGGCCGCGTCGACCCGGCCGACGCCGACGAGGTGCTCGACGCGACCGGCCTCGTCGTCGCGCCGGGCTTCGTCGACCTGCACACCCACTACGACGCGCAGCTGTTCTGGGATCCGTACTGCACGCTCTCCGGATGGCACGGCATCACCTCGGTCGCGATCGGCAACTGCGGCTTCGGCTTCGCCCCGGTGCGGCCCGACGAGCGCGAGCGCGCGATGCTGTCGATGACGCGCGTCGAGGCGATCCCGCTCGCGTCGATGTCCGCCGGCATGCCCTGGGACTGGGTGACGTTCCCGGAGTTCCTCGACAGCGTCGAACGCGCGCCCAAGGCGGTCAACGTGCTGCCCTACGTGCCGGTCGGGCCCCTGCTCGTCTGGGTGATGGGCCTCGAGGCCGCCAAGGCGGGCCGGCGTCCGACCGAGGCCGAGCACGCCGAGCTGCGCCGCCTGCTGCACGAGGCGATGGACGCCGGCGGCTGCGGCTGGTCCGCGCAGCGCATGATGCCCGACGGGCCCTCGTCGGTGCAGCGCGACCACGACGGCAGCCCGATGCCGACCGACGTGATGCACGACGACACCTGCCGCGAGCTCGCGAGGGTGCTGCGCGAGCGCGACGACGGCTTCATGCAGATGCTGATGATCTCGGGCGACAACGCGCGCGACCGCGCGTTCCACGAGGAGCTCGCCGAGATCGCGGGGCGCCCGATGCTGATGAACGTCGTCCAGGCGTTCGACCACCGCCCCGACATCCACCGCCGGGTGCTCGCGTGGCTGCGCGGCTGCCGCGAGCGCGGCGTGCGGGTCGTCGGCCAGGGGCTCACCACCGACGCCGGCTTCGCGTTCACCTTCGAGGACTGGAACCTGTTCGACGACGCCGCGCCGTGGCGCGAGGCGACCACCGGCACCCTCGCCGAGAGGCGCGCGAAGCTCGGTGATCCGGCGCGCCGCCAGGCGCTGAAGGACCACCTGCCGGTCACCGCGACCGGCCCGCTCGAGCAGATCGTGATCACCGGGCCGAGGCTCGAGCGGAACGCCCGCTGGCTCGACCACTCGCTCGCGCTCGTCGCCGAGAAGACGGGCCGCCACCCGGTCGACGTGATGCTCGACATGGCCGTCGAGGAGGACCTGCGCACCGAGTTCTTCGCAGCGCCGCCGAACGGCCGGATCGACTACCTGAAGGAGATCGTCGACGACCCGTACGTGCTGTTCGGCGTGTCCGACGGTGGCGCGCACACCAAGTTCCTGACCGCCGGCCGCTATCCCACCGAGACGATCTGCAAGGTGGTCCGCGAGCACGCGATGATCGGCCTCGAGGAGGCGCACTGGCGCCTGTCCGCGCTGCCCGCCCAGGTGGCGGGCTTTCGCGACCGCGGCGTGCTGCGCGAGGGCGCGCCGGCCGACGTCGTCGTCTACGACTACGAGCGGCTGCGCGTGCTGCCGGCCGAGATCGTCCACGACCTGCCGGGTGGGGAGTGGCGGCGGATCCAGAAGGCCGAGGGCTACCGCTGGATCGTCGTCAACGGGCGCGTCACGATGAAGGACGGCGAGCCGACGCACGTGCACTCGGGGCGGCTGCTGCGGCACGGGCGGGCGTAGGCGTGCGACGACCGGGGCAGGATGCCGCCGTGCCTGCGGGCCATTCGAAAAGAGGAAGAAGCCCGTCGGACCGGGGTCGGGCGGGCTTCAGTGCTTGAAGGTTGGTAGCACACGTCTTGCTGGCCTAATGGCACTCGAGTTGCAAGGTCCTGCGACGTGTCCATCGAACAGTCAGCCCATCTGATGTCACGTGCTCAGGACTGGGGCCGAGTCTGCCCTTCGTTTGTCGCCTGTACGTCGAGCGCCTCAAGCTGCTGCAGAGGCTTCCGGATAGAGCGTCGGGAACAGGAACTGCAGCGAATCAAGCGGCAATCCCATTCGGACAGGCCCGAGCTTGGTATCGCTAACCAAGAGCCCGCTCGCCAGGAGATAAGACAAGAGCGACCGAGCTGTACGTTCACCAAGCCCCGTCATTTGGGTGAACTCCGCTCGGGTCATAGGGCCTGATGTGAAGGCGTAGTGAAGAGGCAGCGCTGCTTCTTTTCGCATGGCTCCGGCAGTTCCTTGCTTGGTTCCTGCTCGAAACGCCACGAGCGCCTCAATTCGTTTCTTCATGTCATCAAGGTCCAAGGAGCGCCTCATGAAACTCACTTGGTCTTCGCAGATTTCCAGGAAGAACTCCACCCACTCCCGAAGTCCCGCTTCCGTCAGGTTTCCTCTCCCGTCTAGGGCCCCGCGCCGAGGGGAGTCGGCATTTGCCAAGCGGCTGTAGTACTCGTCGCGCCGACGGGCGAACCCCCGGTTCACTGACCAAAGTCCTCCGCTCATGCGCCAGAGAGCGCAATGAGTCTGCAAACGCGTTGCTCGACCGTTTCCGTCCAGGAACGGATGGACCCACGCCATCCGATGATGTGCGCACGCTGTGGCAATGAGGTGAACGTCCCAACTACGCTCCGGCCCGTACACCGCATCGAATCGGGCAAAGAACCGTTGAAGCGAATCGGCCTGCGGCGGAACGTGACGACCGACCTCCACGTTTTCGGTTCTGATGACCCCTGGTTCGATGACGCGGCCGTCGCTTACTCGCTCCTGTGGTGCCAGCTGTTCATACAACGCCTTGTGCGCGAGTTGCACAAAAGCTGATGTGAGGGGCTTTTCGCCTGCATCGACTCGCTGCTCAAGCTCGCGTTCTGCGTCAATGTGAGCCAATGCCAGACGCTGAAGCCGGGCTGTCTCCGTTTCCTCCGAGAACTCTCGCTTCAGCGCTCGCGCGATGTTGAGCGGCGACGTACTCTGTCCTTCTATTCGATTGCTGTAGTACGAGTTCATTTCCCGCACAAGCTCGCGAATTGTTGCCTGCGCAGCTGGGTGAGGTTTTCCTTCAAGAGCGGCCGCGTCTCTGCACACCGCGGCGGCACGCGCCCGCAACTCCTCAAACCTCAGGTGAGGGAACAGGGGCTCGAACTGGTGAGGGGAGTCGTACATCGCTCCAATCTTGCCGACTTCTGTGCCGACTCGCAACGAAACTATCTATCTGAAATAGAAAGAAACTTTGTCCATGGTACTCGCGGAAGGTGCTTGTGGGTTGCCGAGTTTCTTGCCGTCTCCTTTGCCGGCAGGTATCAAGCTGAGCTCG
>JBILTM010000369.1:0-2513 GCA_044371545.1 Burkholderiaceae bacterium | reverse complement strand
CGATCGCGAGGCCGCCGATCACCGCGAGCACCACCGGGGGATCGGTCACCGCGACCGCCACCCCGAACCCGTCGGCCAGCGCGAGCGCGAGGCCGTGCGCGTGCGCGACGAGCGCGAACGCGACGCCGAAGCCGAGCGACACCAGCACCGACGCGGTCGCCGCGGCCGGCGCGGGCCCGCGCAGCGCGGGGAACAGGTCGCCGAGCATCGCGCTTGGCGGTCGCGGCGGGCGGGTCGGTGCGGTCGTGTCCGGGTCCATCGGGCGGTCTCCTCGGCACCATTCGAGCGGCGCGCCGGGGGCGCGGGCGTGACTTCCGTCACACCCCCGCGGCGCGGCCGCACGAAGCGCCGTCCGGGCGCGACGGGCGGCCGATCCGCCGACGCGGCCCTAGAATCGGCACATGACCGACCCCGACGCCCTGCGCGCGATCACCCTCGACCTCGACGACACGCTGTGGCCCGTCGGTCCGACCCTGGTCGCCGCCGAGAGCGTGCTCGCCGAGTGGCTGCGCACGCACGCGCCGCGGACCGCGGCCGCGACGACGCCGCAGGCGCGCGCCGCGATCCGGCAGGCGCTCCTCGCCGAGCGGCCCGAGCACGCGCACGACATGAGCTTCCTGCGTCGCGAGGGCCTGCGACGCGCGATGCTCGCGGCCGGCGACGACCCGGCGCTCGCGGAGCCGGCCTTCGAGGTGTTCCTCGACGCGCGCCAGCGTGTCGAGCCGTTCGACGACGTGGTGCCGGTGCTGTCGCGCTGGGCGCGGCGCTTCCGGATCGTCGCGGTCACCAACGGCAACGCCGACGTCGGCCGCACCGGGCTCGGCGCGTTCTTCGTCGGCGCGGTCAGCGCGCACGAGCTCGGCTGCGCGAAGCCCGATCCGCGGATGTTCCACGCCGCCTGCCGCGTCGCCGGCGTCGAGCCGGCGCAGGTGCTGCACGTCGGCGACGACCCCCACCTCGACGTGCTCGCCGCGCGCGACGCGGGCCTGCACGCGGCCTGGCTGCGCCGCCCCGCGCTCGCGCACCGCCATCCGCCGGACGCCTGCGGCGATCGCGCGCCCGCGCCCTTCGAGGACCTGCACGCGCTCGACGCGGCGCTGTCGCGACCCCTCGGCGCGCCCCGCTGAGCGCCGCCGGGTCGCCCGGGGCGACCGCGGGCTCAAGTCCGGCTCGCGCCGGCCGATAACCCGGTCGATGAGGGGGATCGCATGAGCTTCTCGATCGGACTGTCCGGGCTGAACGCCGCGACGCGCCGGCTCGACGCCGCCGCGTTCGAGGTCGCGCGCACGTCGGCGCAGGAGGTCGGGCGCCCGCCCGCCGCGCAGGAGGCCGCACCGGCGCCCGCCGCGGGCCCGGCGGCCGGCCCGCCCGCCCGGCCCGTCGCACCACCGCGTGCGGCGGACGCGGCCGCGCCGACCGACCCCGACCTGCCCCGCGCGATGGTCGACATGATCTCGGCGTCGAACGCGTTCCTCGCAAACCTGCAGACGATCCGCCGCACCGACGAGAACCTGCGCGCGCTGCTCGACGCGAAGCGCTGACCGCGCGCGCGGACGGGCCGCGACGGGCCCCGCCGAGCGGCGCCGCGCCGCGCCCCGGACCTCAGCCCGCCCCGCGCACGCGCGGCGCGATCGTCCACGCGAGCGCCGGCGCATCGCCGCTGCCGGCCTCCTCGACGTGCAGCGCGAGCCCGCGGTCGTGCGCGGCGAGCGCGCCGTCCCACAGCCCCGCCCAGGCGTCGCGCGCCGCCGCGCGCGCCGCGCCCGCGCCGTCGAGCAGCCGCGGGCCCGACTGGATGACCCGCACCGCGTCGCCGGCCTGCCGCACCGACACCGCGTCGCCCTGCCCTCGCGCCATCGCCTCGAGGAAACGCGCGAACGCGGCGGCGTCGCCCTGCGCCGGCACGCCGAGCGCGGCGGCCGCGTCGCGGTGGTGCTGCATGCCGACCTGCCGCATCGCCAGCCGCGCGACGTCGCGCATGCGCTCGGCGCCGAGCACGTCGGCGGCGATCGGCAGCGCGGTGCGCAGGTACTCCATCGCGTAGTTGCGCCGCGCCTTCTCGAGCCGCTCGCGCGGCCACGCGGCGCTGGCGAGCACCGGCGCCTTCGCGGGATCGAACGCGGGGCCGTCCTCGTCGCGCGCGAAGCGCAGCCGCTCGTGCGGCGCGAGCGGTCGGTCGTGCTCGAGGTAGTAGCCCTCGAGCGCGGCGTCGCCGGCGGTCGTCGTCTTCGTGCACACGAAGCCGAGCCGCGGGTTGCCGAGCGACTCGCCGTTGCGCGCGTGCCAGCCGCGCAGCATCGCCACGGTGATCTCGTCGGGCACCGCGCACAGCGCCGTGCCGGCCCAGATCCAGCGCGGCGGCACGTAGCGCACCCAGGCCTTGCGGTCGGACTCGGGCATGAACTGCACCGCGACGCCGCCGACGTCGTTCGACAGGTAGTGGTACTGCGCGGCCGCGACCGCGTGCGGCAGCCGGTCGATCCCGAGCTTGCGCAGCCCGTCGAGGAAGCGCA
>JBILTM010000036.1:0-30777 GCA_044371545.1 Burkholderiaceae bacterium | reverse complement strand
GGGCCGTGCGGCGATGCGCGGAGTCTCGGGGTCGGTCGTGAACGCCGCGGACCGTGACCGCGGCCCCGGGGCT
Organism: Burkholderiaceae bacterium; assembly: GCA_044371545.1. GTDB lineage: Bacteria > Pseudomonadota > Gammaproteobacteria > Burkholderiales > Burkholderiaceae_E > UBA4615. The sequence continues at coordinate 30,704 of JBILTM010000036.1, read as the reverse complement.
GGTTCGAACGGACCAGCCGGGTCGTCCGTTCGCCCCGGCGCGGTCCGGCTCAGGTCACGCCCGCCTCGACGCGACCCGCCTCGAGCAGGCGCGCGTAGAGTCCGAGCAGCTCGTCGCCGAGCCGCGGCAGCGTGAACGCCTCGCGCCACCGGGCGTGCCCGCGCTCGCCCATCTCGCGCAGGCGATCCGCGTCGGGCGCCAGGATCGCGCGGGCCAGCGAGCGCGCGCAGCCGGGCTCGACCAGCAGGCCGCTCGCACCGTCCTCGACGAGCTCGGGCAGGCCGCCGACCGCCGAGGCGACGACCGCGCGCCGGGCGCGCATCGCCTCGAGCGCGACGAGCCCGAAGCCCTCCCAGCGCGAGGGCACGACCACCACGTCCGCGCTCGCGTAGTACGCCTGCAGCGCGGCGCGGTCGAGCCATCCGGCGATGCCGACGTTGCCGGGCAGCGCGCCGATCGCCTGCGCGGCCACCACCGGCGAGCCGGCGAGCCACGCGAAGGCCCGGCGGTCGAGCGTGCGCATCGCCTCGAGCAGCACGTCGACGCCCTTCTGCCGATCGAAGCGGCCGACGAAGAGCACGCGCCGGCGCCCATCGGGCCACGCTACGTCCGATGCGGGCGCGTCCGGCACGGCACCGATCGCGTTGCGCAGCGTGACCAGCCGCCGCGCCGGCAGACCGCGTCCGAGCGCGCTGCGGCGATCGTGGTCGGAGATGCAGACGATCGCGTCGGCCGCGTGAGCGAGCATCCGCTCGACGCCGGCCGCCGCGTTGCGCTGCCAGCGCGGCACCTCGCGGTCGAACGCCCATCCGTGCGCGCAGTAGACCAGTCGGGACCGGTGCAGCGCGGCGCGGTGGGCGAGTCGCACGGCGACGCCCGCATAGGTGCCGTGCACGTGGACCAGGTCCGGCTGCAGCGCCGCGTGCAGCCGCAGGTAGGCGGCCGCGAGCCGCGGCACGCGCCGGACGCGCGCGGTCGCGTCGTCGTAGCCGCGCACGTCGAGCCCGCGGCAGGCGCGCAGCTCGCCGGCCTGCGACGCCGGCACCAGCAGGTGGACCGAGGCCGCATCGACCTGGGTCGGCACCACCTCGTCGAGGTACGACGCGGTGCCCCCGCGCAGCGTCTCCGCGACGTGCAGCACGCGTGCGCGCGTCGTCAAGCGGCCTCCCGGCGGACCGGCGCGGCGAGCGGCGTGCCACCGGCGGCGCGACGGCCGAGCGGCGGTGCGTCGCGCAGGCACGCGAGCAGCTCCCGCGCGGCGCGCTCCCAGGTGAACCCGGCAGCGCGCTCGAGGCCCGCGGCGCGCAGCCGCAGCCGCAGCGCCGCGTCGGCGAGCACGCGATCGATCGCCGCGCGCAGCGAGGCCGCGTCGTCGCAGTCGAAGAAGAGCGCGGCGTCGCCGCACACCTCCGGCAGCGAGGCCGCCGACGACGCGACGACCGGGCAGCCGCAGGCCATCGCCTCGAGCGGCGGCAGGCCGAAGCCCTCGTAGCGGGACGGGAAGACGAAGGCCGCCGCGTTCTCGTAGAGCGCGCGCAGCGCCGCGTCGGACACGACGCCGAGCCAGCGCACGCCGGGCGGCAGCGGCAGCCCGGCCGCGGCGAACACCCGCGGGTCGCTGCCGCCGGCGATCGCGATCTCGAGCGGCAATCGGCCGCCGATCGACGCGGCCCGCAGCAGCGTCACGAGGTTCTTGTGCGGCACGACGCTGCCGACGGCGAGCAGGTAGCCGCCTGCGGACAGGCCGTGGCGCTCGATCACCGTGCGGTCGGCCGGTTCGCGCAGCAGGTGCTCGGCGCCCTCGGGCACCACCCGCACGCGCTCGCCGCGGATGCCCCAGCACGCCTGCAGCTCGTCGCGCGAGAACTGCGAGACCGTGAGCACACGATCGGCGCGTCGGCCGAGCGCCGGCATCAGCACCGCGTAGGCGCCTCGGAAGCTGCGGGTGAAGGCGGCCGGCACGCGCGCGGTCGCGGCATCGTGGATCACCACCGCCTGCCGACGGGTCGCGAGCGGCGCGGTGTTGCACAGGTTCAGCAGCAGCCGCCCGCGCACGGCCCGCGGCAGCTCGAGCTGCTCCCAGGCATGACCCGACAGTCGGCCGAAGGTCTCGAATCCGATCGCGGCGAGAGCCGGCGGCGCCGCCGCGCCCTGCGGGGCGACGATCGCCGCCCGGATCCCGCCGACCGCCGGGTCGTCCGCCCGTATCAGGCCGTCGAGGGCGCGCAGCAGCTCGCGCGCGAACCGGTCGACCCCGGTGGGGCGACGGGCCAGGAACCGGCCGTTGACGGCGAGATCGAGCATCCGCGGCAGTCTCCGCGGCGCCCGTGCCGCGACCATGACGGATCGCGCACCGCACGGTTCGTTCGGACCATGGCGCGCGCCCGCACGCTAGTCCGTCAGGAGCGCCTGTTCGACGATGCGGACGTCCACCGGATGTCCGGCGCCCACGAACCAGTTGTAGTCGGGCGGCACGAAGAGGGCGCCGACGTCGTCCGGCACGTCGTCGAACGCGTCGCCGACCGCGTCGCGACGCACGAAGAACGCATTGGCGCCGGTGATGTTGCAGCACACGAGCCGGTAGCCGTGCCGGTCGAACAGCTCCGCGAAGCGCTGCAGCGACGCGCCGAAGTGATCGCCGCCGCGCCACACGTGGTCGGCATCGTAGGTCATCGCCCAGGAGATCGGCGGCGGCAGCTTGCCGTTGTACTCGACGATCCATACCGCGGGCCGCAGGCCGTGATCGAGGAGCGTGCGGGCGATCCACCAGTCGTTGCCGTCGAGGTCCAGCGATGCGAGCGTCGGTGTCGGCCAGCCCTCGAGTCCGGCGCGCACCCGGTCGACCACGGACTCGGCGGTGATCCAGCACCGCGAGAACCGCAGGCGGCCGCGCGCCTCGAACGCGAGCGCTTCGCCACCCAGCCACAGCCCGCGCCAGCCCGCGAGCAGCAGCAGCAGCGTGTTGTTCTCGGTCCCGTCGCCCACGCCCAGCTCGACGAAGGTCCCCGGCGTGGTGCGCCCGAGACGGCGCAGGATCTCGGCGATCAGTCCGTCCTCGTCGTTCTGCGAGTAGTGCTTGGCGCCCGCGGAAAGCAGCGGGTTGCGCGCGGCGAGATCGCGCCGGCGCTCGGCCCAGTGGCGCGCGACCAGCATGTCCCGCACCCGGGGCAGCGTCGGCGCCAGCTGCGCCATCACGCGCGCGGCCGCCTTCAGGTCGTCGAGGTCGCGCTTCGTGCGCGTGCGGGGCAGGCTCATCGAGGCTCCTTGAGTGTTCGCCGAGTTGTAGCAGCCGCACGTGACGCGACCGGGACAGCGGCGCGCAGGTGTCACGACGGTGCCTTCACGCGGCCCGATACTGCGGCGCTCGTCCCCGGCATCCCGCATGGCCCTCGTCAAGAACGCGACCTGGCTGCTCGCCGAGAAGGTCCTGCGCATCGCGGTCGGCTTCGTCGTCACCCTCGCGGTGATCCGGCACCTCGGCCCCGAGCGCTACGGGGCCTACGCCTACGCGCTCTCGCTGGTCTACCTCGCGCTGCCGCTCGCCCGGCTCGGCCTGGAATCGATCGTCGTGCGCGAGCTCGCGCTCGAGCGCGACGGGGGCCGGGGCGTCGGCCGCTACGCGTTGCCGCGCCTCGGCGCGGGCGTCGCAGCCGCCGTCGCGCTGTGCGCGGCCTCGTCGCTGCTCGCACCGGACGACGCCGGTCGCACGCTGATCGTCGTCGCCTCGATGCTGCTCGCGGTGCAGGCGACGGACGTCTTCGAGCTCTGGGCACAGGGCCACGCGCTCGCGTGGCGCACCGCGGCGATGCGGATCGGCGTGATCGCGATCGCCGCGCTCGCGCGCGTCGCGCTGATCGCGGCCGACGCGGGCGCGACGGCCTTCATGGCGCTGGCAGTCGCCGAGGCGCTCGCGTACGGCGCCTGCGCGTGGGGCCTCTACCGCCGGGTCCGACGGGCCGAGGACCCGGTGCGCGCGCCGCTCCGGGACCCGGCGCCGATCCCGTGGCGCGAGGCGGCGACGGTCGTCGTCACCGCGCTGGTCGGGGCGGCCTACCTGAGGATCGACGCGACGCTGCTGATGTGGTGGGCCGGCGCGGCCCAGGCCGGGCTGCACGCGGCCGCGCTCCCGGTCGTCGACGCGCTCTCGATCGTGCCCACGGTGATGGCCACGGTGCTGCTGCCCGAGCTCGCCCGGCGCTGGTCGTCGCCGGACGGCGACCGCACGCGCTTCTGGAGCGGCTTCGAGGCGGCGATGGCGGTCGCGACCTGGACCGGGATCGCGGCGGCCGCGACCCTCGCGCTCGCCGCGACGCTGCTGCTCGAGCGGGTGCTCGGCCCCGCGTACGCGGCGACCGTGCCGGTCGTCGTCATGCTGTGCGCGGCGGTGCCGCTGTTCTTCCAGGGCTCGGTGATCGACGTCTACGTCTACGCCGACTCGCGCGTGACCTACCTGCTCGCGAAGTCCTCGATCGCGCTGGTCGCCAAGGTGGCGCTGTGTGCCTGGTGGATCCCGGCGCACGGCGCGCTCGGCGCGGCCGCCGCGACCGTGGTCTCGGTCTGGATCGTGGTGTTCGCCGTGACCCGCGCGATGTCCGCCCGCGTGTTCGCCGTCTCCGTCCGGGCGTTCGCGCCCGCCTCGCTCGCCCTCGCGGTCCGCAGCCTCCTCGCGCTGCGCGCCCGCACCCAACGCCTCGCCCCGCTCCCATGATCGAACCGATCCTCCATTTCACCGTCCCCGAGCAGCCGAGCACCGCGCAGCTCGACGTGATCGAGCGCGCCCGCTCGCTCCACCCGGGCTGGGAGGTCCGGGTGTGGCGCGACCCGGTCGACCCGGAGGGACTCGCCCTGTCGTCGCTGTGGCCCCACGCCAACTCCGGGGCCCAGCTGGCCGACCTGATCCGGCTCGGCGTCGTCCATCGCCACGGCGGCTTCTACCTCGACGCCGACCTGCGGCTCGCACGATCACTCGAGCCGCTGCGGCGGTGGGGCTTCGTGGTCGCGAGCGAGGATGGCGCGTCGCTCACCAACGCGTTCTTCGGCGCGACCCGGGGCCACCCGGCGCTCGACGCGCTGATCGCGCGGCTGCGCGACGAACCTGTCGACTGGTCGTCGCCCCCGCACCTGACCACGGGGCCGGCGCTGTTCAGCGAAGTCCTGCACTGGCGCGAGGACGTCACGGTGCTGCCGCGTGCGTCGTTCTATCCGTTCAACTGGCACCAGAAGCAGGTCGACCCGGAACACTGGTCGTACGGCGTGCACGAATGGGCGCGCAGCTGGGGCCACACGGTCCGGCGCGGGCCCGCCGAATCGATGCGCCTCGCGCTGCGCCGCGTGACCGAGGGCGTCGACCGGCGCGTACGCCCGCGCGCCCGCCGCCTGGCCGCGAAGCTGATGGCGGCCGGCTCGACGCCGTACCGGGCCGAGGGCACGCTCTGCGCCCGCACGGCGCACGGCTTCCGCATCCTCCTCGACGGCGCCGACCTGTCGGTGACACCGGAGATCGCTCAGACCGGACGCTACGAGCCGCACGAGGAGCAGCTGGTGGTCGCGCTCGTGCGCGGCGGCGACTGGGCGATCGACGCGGGCGCCAACGTCGGGCTGTTCACGCTGCTGCTCGCGCAGCGCGTCGGGCCGTTCGGCCGGGTCTTCGCGTACGAGCCGAACCCGCACTGCGCGGCGCTCGTCGCGGGCTCGGCCGCGATGAACTGGATGCACGACCGGATCGTGCTGCGTCGCGCGGCGCTGGGCGAGGCGCCTGGCGAGGCGACGCTGCGCGTGGTGCCCGGCCGGCTCGGCGACGCGTCCCTGAACGCCGGCCGCGGCGTGTCCGCCGCAGCGGCGATCGAGCGCACGCTCGGCGCGGTGCAGGAAGTCCGGGTGCCGGTGGTCACGCTCGACGAGGAGTTCCCGGTGCCGATGCCGATCCGCTTCATGAAGGTCGATGTCGAGGGCTTCGAGCATGCGCTGCTCGCCGGCGGACGCCGCCTGTTCGCGGCCTGCTGCGTCGACGTGCTGATGATCGAGGCGGTCCGCGAGGTCTACGGGAACGACTGGTCGCGCTTCGTCGGTGCGCTCGGCCGCCTGATCGACGACGGCTACCGACCGCACCGGCTGGGCGCGGACACGCGGCTGCGGCCGGTCGAGCGCGCACGCATGTTCGACGCGGGCGCCGGCCGCAACCTGTTCCTCGTGTCGCCGCACGCGCGCGGCGTGCCGATCGGGTGACGCCCCGCGATCAGCGCGGGGCGAGCGGACTCGGCGCAGCGAGTCCCATCTCGCGCCCCGCGCGCACGCCCTCGAGGAAGGCAGCGGCGATCGCGGGCATCCGCGACAGCCGTCGCTGCGCGAGCGCGAGCCGCACAGACTCCTTCGCGGCCATCGGCACGGCGAGCGCACCCCATTTGCAGTAGGACACGACGCCGAGCGCCTTCACCTGCAACGGGCCGAGCGCGGCCATCGCCCGATCGCCGGTCGTCGGACCGTCGTGCATCGCGATCGCCGCGGGTACCGACCAGCCGCGCGCGCCGGCGCGCACCAGGTCGCGCAGAAACACCCCTTCCTCGCCACGGCCGACCGCGGTGCCGAGTCCGAGCCGCTCGTTGAACCCGATGCCGAAGCGCAGCACGCGCTCGCGGTCGAACGCGAGCTCGCACGAGACGACGCGGAACACGCTGCGCGGCGTGTGGGGCCGGGCGACGGCCGGGTACTGCCCGAGCGGGCGACCCGAACCGTCGAGCAGCGCGAAGCTCGCGAAGTCGCAGTCGCCGCGCGATTCGAACGCGCCGCGCACCGCCTCGGCCCAGCCGGGCAGGAACTCCACGTCGTCGTCCGCGACGACGCACAGCCGTCCGCGCGCGTGGCGCAGGCAGTGGTTTCGGTTGCGGGCGAGGCCGGCATCGCCGTGGCGCAGGTAGCGCACGTCGGGCCGGTCGGCGAGCCCGCGCGGCGGCGACGCCCGGCCCGACGGCACCTGGTGCGACACCAGCCAGCCGACCCCGTCGAGGATCGGGAGGCGATCGAGGAGCGCGGGCGCGCGGTCCTCGAACGTGCACACCAGGCCTTCGACGTCGGGCGCGTCCATGGGACTCAGGCGGCGAGCAGCCGCGAGGCGGCGCGCACCGTTCCGCGCGCGAGCCACGGGGGCAGCAGCTTCAGCACGAGGAGGTAGGTCGTGTACACCACGCGCTTGCGGATGGTGTACGCGCGCCAGCCCGCGACCGAGCGGACGATCGTCCCGACCGTGGGCCGCACCCCCCACATCTCGTCGTCCGACAGCGGCTCGCCGTCGACCCGGGCGAGCAGCCACGCGCGCAGCAGCGGCGGCGACGGCAGCGACGGGCCGTCGACGTCGACCAGGCCGCGCGCGCGCAGATCCGCGAAGACGCGCCGCGTCACCGTGACGGCCCTGCGGACGTTGCGCTGCGGCCGCGCGTTCGCGTTGCCGATGACCCGCAGCGCATCGACGCCCGCCGGCCGGTCGACCCGGTAGCTGCCGCCCGGCGTCTCGAGCGAGCGGATCGCGCCGTGGAAGGGTGCCTGCAGGATGCACCAGGCGTCGGCGCCGGTGACGAACAGCTCGACGTCCGGCATCGGCATCACCGAGTCGAGGAAGGCCCGCCGGTAGCAGTTGCCGGTGCCCGGCGGCGAGGCGTGCAGCCCGTAGCGGCGCACGCGCGCCGCGCAGTCGTCCGACTCGAGCTCGGGCGGATGCAGGCCGCCGGTCGGGCGCCCGCGCGCGTCGACGATCCGCATCGCGAACTGGACCTTGACGGCGCGGGCGTCGAACGCCGCGAGGCATCGCACCACGACGTCCGCGTCGAGCACGTCGTCGGAGTCGAGGAAGATCGCGTACTCGCCGCGCGCCTGGGCCCAGCCGGCGTTGTAGGCGGCGCCCTGGCCGAGCGGCGGCTGCGCGACGACGGTCAGGCGCGGATCGCGGATCCGGGCGAGCCGCGACAGCGAGCCGTCGGTCGAGCCGTCGTCGACGACGATCACCTCGACCGACGGATGCGTCTGGCCGAGCGCGGACAGCACCGCCTTGCGCAGGTAGCGCCCGTAGTTGCGGTTGTTGATCAGGATCGACACGAGCGGTGCGGCGTCAGCCATCGTTCCCTCCGGAGGCGGTCAGCAGCTCGATCTCGGCGTCGCGCAGCTCGAGCGCGACACGCCTGCGGTCAGGCACGCGCAGCGAGCCCCGCGCCCCGCCGCCGACGCGCAGCCGCGCGACGCCGTTGTCCTCGACACGGACCTCGCCGATCACGACGCGGCCCGGACCGTCGATCCGCGCGCCGGCCTCGACGCCCGCGGCGCCGTGCAGCACGATCGCGTCGAGCTCGAGCCGCGCGTTGGCCACGACGTCGAGCGCCGGCCCGGCCGACCCGTCGAGCCGCGCGCGCCGGATCGTCACGCGGGCGTTCCCCCGGCACTCGAGCGCGGCGCCATCCGGCGCGTCGGGCGCACCGATGTCGACGTCGGACAGCGACGCCGCGCCGCCGGTGTCGACCACCGACACGCCGCGGCTTCGCGCACCGGTGACGCGGACATCGTGCAGCGCCACGTCGTCCGCGGCGATGACCTCGATGCCGAAGCGGTTGCCCGCCCCCGGGTCCATGCGCCCGCCGCCTTCGACCGCGCCGTCGCGCAGCGCGACGCGGGCCGGTCGCCGGGTCCGGTAGTGGACGTCGGTGGCCACCAGCACGCCGCTCGACGCGGTTCGGCGCACGGTGAAGCCGTCGATGTCGACGTCGCTCGCGCCCGCGATCGCGATCCCGCGCGCCCGCGAGCCCTCGACGTCGACCCCGCGCAGCGAGATGCCGCCGCCGGCCGGCGCGTGCGCGTAGTCGACGCATCCGACGCCGTCGTCGCCGGTGTCGCGCGTGTGCAGGTCGCGGGCGACCACTTCGCGACAGTTGGCGAAGTGCACGCCGTCGGCGAGCGTGCGCGCGACGCGCACCCGCTCGACGAGCACCTGCGTGCAGGTGTCGACGTGCAGGCCGGCGCCGGGCGCGCCGACGATCACGCAGTCGCGGACCGCGACCCTCGCCGAGGTCACCAGCATCAGCCCGGCGCCGTGGTGCGAACGCGCGACGCCATCGGCCTGCGGCCATTCGATGCGCAGCCCCTCGATCGCGAGGTCGGTGCAGTCGTCGAAGCGCAGCCCGCCGCCGACCGCCCGTCTAGGCAGCAGCCACGCGCCCGACAGCAGCCGCAGCGTGCCCGAGCGCCGCCGCACGACCAGGGGATTGTCGAAGTGGTGCTCGCCGGCCGGCAGGAACACGACCGCGTCCGGGGACGACAGCCCTGCGAGCGCCGCCGCCAGGCTGCCGGCCGGTCCGGGCCCCGGCGCCGCGTGCGCCGCCGGGACGGCGAGCAGCGGCAGCGCCAGCGCGCGCACGGCCCGGCGACGCGACCGCACGACGCTCATCGCAGGCCGCCCGACATCGCCGGCGCCGCGCCCGGCAGCACCGCCCGTGCCGCCGCGCCCGCCGGCGCGCGTGCGAGCATCGCCGCGCCGACCAGCGCGAGGATGAACAGGAACGCGCGGCTGTTGCCGAGGTACCAGTACCTGAAGAACTCGATCACGGTCAGGTACAGGATCGGGAAGAAGATCCCCAGCACGTTGTCCGGCTCGCGGAACGCGCGGAACGCGCTCTGCGCGAGCAGGCCGGTCACGGCGAGCAGCAGGATCGCGGGCGCGAGCCCCATGTCGTAGAGCACGCCGAACAGCCCCGACGGATTGTTGAACTCGGGGTCGCCGAAGCGCTCGAGGTAGAACGTCGGCTGCAGCTCCACGATGTACCGGAAGATCGGCCCGAGCAGGATCGGGAAGCGGTGCAGCCAGTCGAGGGTGTTGCCGAACTGCAGGCTCGGCCACTCGAGCACGGTGATCATCCCGGCGCCGGTGTTCAGCGCCTGGAAGTAGTAGTTCACCAGCCGCTGGCCGATGAACGTCCAGAAGCTGGTCTCGTGCTGCGAGTAGTGGCTGGCCCACGAGCGGAAGTACTCGCCGATGCCGAAGAAGAGCACGCCGGCCGCGATCGCGACCGCCGGCACGAGCGGCCGAAGCGCGCCGAGCGTGCCGCGGCCGGCCCGCTCGGAGTGCCCGAAGCCGAACAGCGCGAGCACCACCGCCACCTCGAAGAGCGCGAGGCGCTCGGCCCACGCGAAGGCGCGGAACACCGTCATCAGCAGCAGCAGCACGGCGAGCGCGCGCAGCGGACCGGGCAGCGGCTCGCGCAGCGTCCAGGCGCGGTGCGCGACGAGCACGAAGAACGCGAGCCCGAGCGTCGCGAGGCTGCCCAGGCCCGCGCTGCGCTCGATGCTGGCGCGCATCTGGTAGCTGAAGGTGGGGCTGCGCAGCGCATCGAGCAGGATCGACGGATTGGTCGCGAGGTCCCGGAACCACCACACGTATCCGAAGACCGCGAGCAGGCCGACGAAGTAGATGTACCCCACCGGAGGCCGCAGCCCCAGTCGACGGGGATCGCGGATCGCGAGCAGGTGTACCGGCAGCAGCGTGCCGTAGCCCAGCGCGAGCAGGCCCGCGAGGCCGTGCAGGAACGCCTCGCCGTGGAAGAACGAGAAGCCCTTCGCGGTCGACAGCTTCAGGCCGAGCAGCTCGCTCGCGACCCACAGGCCGACATAGGTGGGCAGCAGGACGCACCAGGTCAGCACCCGCGGGCTGAACCACCACGGCATCGGTCGCACGGTGCGCGAGCCGCTCATCGCGCCGCGGCCAGCCGCGGCGGATCCGTCGGCGCCAGCAGCGCCCGCTGCGCCGGCGGGAGCGCCGCGAGCAGGTCCGCGAGGAAGCGCTGCTGGAGCGCGACCGAGGCCTCCTTGCGGTCGGCGCTGCGCACCACCTGCGAGGTCCGCACCAGGATGCCGTCGGGGATGCGGCCGGCGACGCCTTCGCGCAGGATGTACCAGCGCGTCTGCCACGGGTTGCGCGACACCGTGTCGCCGATCCGGACCCAGTAGACCACCGGCTCGAAGCGCCGCGTCGACGCGGCGAGCATCGCGCGCCCCTCGATCGTGCCGTCGCCGAGCGCGTCGATCGGGCGGTTCGACTCGATCCGGAAGCCCTGCGCCACGTAGCACAGCTCCGGCCGATGGATCTTGACCTCCTGCCGCTGCTGCCGCCCCCAGGCGAGCGCGAGCATCACCGAGTCGCCGGCGGCGTTCCGGTAGGTCCGCATCAGCACCTGGTCGTAGACCTGCGCGCTCTCGTCCTGGTCGTCGCGGCGGACCGCGAGGTCGACCTGCACGAAGGGCGTCGGCACGAAGGTCCAGTCTCCGAAGCGCTTCGGGATCGTCGCCTCGAGGTCCACGGACCCCGCGGGTCGCATCGAGTGCCGCGGCGCGAGCAGCTCTCCGAGCACGACCGCGGCGAGCATCGCCAGGCCCCACAGCCAGGGCAATCCTCCGATCCGCTTCATCGCAGGACCCCTGTGCGCAGCCCCGCCGGTGCGCGGCCCGACAACCTCGCGGCGCCGTGCAGCGCCGAGTCCAGCCCGAAGAACAGCGCGAAGGCGAGCGCGATCTCCGAGTAGCCCGCCAGGTCGTGGAACCGCTGCCCGGCCGCGTCGCCGAACTGCCACGTGACCCACATCAGCAGGCAGACGCGAGCGAGGTTCGACGCGAACGCGATGGGCAGCACGGCGGCGACCAGGATCGCGTTGCGGACCAGGCTCGCGTGCCCTGCGACGTGCACGTAGACGAGTCCGACGCCCGTCAGCGCGATCATCGAGCTGAGTCCGGAGCAGGCGTCCGCGATCAGCAGCTGGTACTGCCCGATCGACAGCACGACGCCGGTGCGGGCGACCGGGAAGCCGAGCGCGTACATGACCGCCTCGGCCGCGATCGACACCTGCTGCTTCAGCGGCACCAGGATCGAATCGAGCAGCGATCCGGGCAGCGGCACGACGAAGATCAGGTGCAGCAGCGGGAACCAGGTCGCCCGGAGCCCGGCGGGCCCGCGCGTGCCGAGCACCAGCCCGGCCAGCACGAGGATCAGCGAGCCGACCTCGAACTGCGCGAACTCCTGCGAGCGCCCGAGCGCGTAGCACGCGAGGCCGACCCCCAGCACGGCAGACCCGGCCAGCGGGCGCGCGCCCGAGGCCGGCAGCGCGAGCAGCCGGCCCCTGACCCGCCAGCCGAGCCAGCCGCAGATGGCGAGGATCAACGGGCCGGCCGTGCCGCGCTCGTTGGCCCAGTAGATCCGCGCGACGTCGATGAAGGTGGGCAGGTACATCGCGACCAGCCCCGCGATCACCGGCAGCGCCGGCAGCAGGGGCGGTAGTGCGATCCTCGGAGAGGCGGCGGAAGCCATGGCGTTCACCGTGGTTCGTTGACGACGATGCCGGCGGGCGGTCGGCCCAGCTCGGCGAGACGGGCGGCGAGCTCGCGCACCGCCGCGGTCCGCGTCCGGTCGCGCCGCACGAGCAGAAGCACCGTGTCGGCGAGGCTCGCCGCGAAGGCGAAGTCGGCGCACCGGCGCCCCGGCGGCGTGTCGAGCAGCACCGTGTCGTGCGAGGCGGCGAGGCCGCGCACCGTGCGCTCGAACCCATCGCTCTCCAGCAGTTCCTGCGGGTTCGGCGGACGGTGCCCGGCCGGCAGCAGCTCGAGGTGCCGCACGCCGGGCACCTGCTGCAGCCCGGTCTCGGTGCGGCCGGAGAGCCAGCCGGCGAGCCCGTCGCCGCCGGTCCGGCCGAACAGCCGGTGCTGGCGCGGCTCGCGCAGGTCGGCGTCGACCAGCGCGGTTCGCCGCCCGCGCTGCGCGTAGACCACGGCGAGGTTCGCCGCGAGCCAGCTGCGGCCCTCGCCGGGATCGGCGCTGACGACCGCGATCACGCGCCCGCGGCCCGGCGCCGCCTCGGACCCGGGCGCGAGCAGCAGCCGCGTGCGCAGCGCGCGCAGCTGCTCGGCGACCGCACCGAACGGCCGGTGCGCGGCGACCACCTCCGGCGCGACCGCGGCGAGCTCGCCCGGGTCGAGCATCACGTCGGCCTGCTCGGCGAGCGCACGGGCCACCGCGCGCTCGTTGACGAGGCGCAGCGCGACCGCCGCCTCGCCGAACAGCTGGCCCGAGCCGGCCTGGTGCTCGACGACGCGCAGCGCGGCGCGCGCGTCGAGCGCACCGTGCCGCACCAGGATCTCGCCGACCCGTTCGGCACCGGGGGGCGTGCGTCGGTCGGCGTGGGCACCGCGCGATGCGGCACCGATCGGCGCGTCGAGGCTGAGCAGCATGGGTTCGATCCGGCTCATCGGGGCGGGTTCGTTCAGTACGCGGCCAGACGGGGCACCTCGGCGCGCCTCGTCCACCGCCGGATCCAGGAGCGGCCGTCGCGTCCGACGATACCGAGCACCGGCAGGCCGGTCGCCGAGCTGGCGTCGGCGGCGCTGCGCACTCGCCGGTCGGGCAGCTCGAGCAGCAGCACGAGCGTGACCGCGGCGAGCACGCCGAGCACCGTCGATACGATGGCGTTGACCAGCAGGATCGGCGAGGTCGGGTTCGAGGGCGGCACCGCGGCGTCGAGCAGCTGCGCGTTCGTCTGCCGCAGCAGGCTCTCCAGCCCGACCTTCGAGGAGCGCTGGAAGACCTCGTCGAAGGCCCGCTGCGCCGCCTCGACGTCGCGGGTGAGCACGGTGAACTCGTCGCGCCGCGCCTTGAGCTCGAGCACCTTGGAGCGCTGGCGCTCGAGCGAGGCCTGCACCTCGGCCTCGCGCTGCGCGTTCAGCTGCGCGGTGCGGCCGAGCGACGACGCGACCGCCTGCATCTCGCGCTCGAGCCGCGGCCGCATCGCCCCGATCTCCTCCGAGAGCTTCAGGTGGTCCGGGTGGTTGCGCCCGAGGTTGGCGGCGACGTCGGCCTGGCGGGACTCCAGCCGGACCAGCTCGGTCTTGAGCGAGGCCACGATGCCGCTCTGCAGCACGTCGGGCACGGTCGCGAGGTCGGCGATGCCGCCGGCGGCCGCCGTGCGCGCGAGCGACGCGCGCTTGGCGCTCTCGGCGGAGAGCGCCTGCAGCGCGACCAGCTGCGTGGACAGCTCCTGCAGCCGGCCGTTCTCGACGTCGAGCCGCTCGTCGATCGACACGATGCGGTACTTGCGCTGGTACTCGGACAGACGGCGCTGCGCGGCGTCGAGGTTCGCGCGCAGCGCCTTGGCGCGCTCGTCGAACCAGGCCGACTGCTGCCGGGCGGGCTCGACGCGCAGCTCGAGGCTGGTGTCGATGTAGGCCCGCGCGAACGCGTTGGCGACGATCGCGACGAACTTCGCCTCGGACCCGGCATAGGTGATCTCGAGCACCGTCGAGTCGCGCGACGGTCGGACCTTCAGCTGCGCGACCAGCTGCTCGGCGATCCACTCGCGCAGCGGCGTCTCCGAGCCGCTGCGCTGGTGGTCGGCGCGCAGCTGCGCGTTCTGCGCGAGGCGCAGCCCGTCGACGACGCGCAGCGCGACCCGCGTGCTGCGCACCACGTCGAGCTCGGTCGCGAGGTAGCCCGGCGAGGCGCCGGCGGCGCCGGGCAGCCCGGACACCGGGTCGGTCGCCTTCATGTCGAGCAGCACCTGCGCGCTCGCCGAGTACTTCTTCGGCCAGAGCATCGTGCCGCCGACGCCGGCCGCCACGCAGGCGACGAAGGCCGCGAGCGCCGCCCAGCGGCGCGCCCAGAGGATCCGGAGGAACTGCTCGAGCGCCATGTCAGAACACCAGTCCGGCACGCAGCACCAGCGTGCGCGCCGTGAAGTCGAAGGACGGGACGGTCGAGTCGCGCTGGTCCCAGCGCAGGTCGGCACCGAGCTCGAGGGTGCGCCACGGCCGCACGGCGACGCCGACCGACAGGCCGACGATGTCGTCGCGACGGGTCGCGCCGACCAGGCCCGAGACCGCGTCGCCCCGGAAGTCGCGGCGCAGCAGGTCGATGCCGGCCCGCACCGAGGTCTTCCCGGTCGCGGCCCAGGTCGCGGCCGTCGACAGGCCGTTCAGCTGGGCGTAGGTCGCGCTGATCTCGGCGGCCGTCGACAGCTCGCTGCGAAGCGTCGACGAGATCGCGAGCCCGCCGCGCGGGCGCCAGTCCGCGGTGAGCGAGACCCCCGGGCCGGTGAACGATTCGCGGCGCGGGTCGCGGTAGCTGCGGTGCTGCAGTCCGGCGCGGCCCGACAGCGTCGTGGCCTCGCTGATGCGCCAGGTCATCCGCACGCCGACGTCGTCCTGGTCGTAGCCATTGTCGAACGCCAGGCCGGCCACCGAGTTCGGGAACTCCGCGAAGCTGCGGCGCCAGACGAAGTCGAAGGTGCTGCCGGTCATCCAGTCGTGCCGCGCACCCGCTTCCACGAAGGTCAGCCGGTAGTCGAGCACCGTGCGCGAGGCCGGCGCGTTCTCGGTCGAGGTCACGCCCGCCGCGGCAAGCGCCGACCAGCGCGGCACGATCTCGAGCGCGCCGCGCACGGCGAGCGAGCTCGTGTCGACCACCGGCCGGCCGGGGATCCGGACGTCGGCGAAGCCCAGCGTCGCGCGCGAGCGGCTCGCGTCGACCGCGAGCGAGTTGCGGTCCCCGTTGAACAGTGTCCAGCCGAGCGCGACCGAGTAGTCGAGCCCGTCGAGCCCGGGGTACTCGGTGTAGCGGTTGTCGCGCAGGCCGACCGAGGCGCGGAACTGCTGCGCCGACCAGCTGCGATCGAAGTCGAACCCGCCGCTCAGCGCGCGCACCATCTCGGACCGGGACGTCACGCCGGGCACGATCGTGTCCTCCGGCAGGCGGAACAGGTTCGAGTCGAACAGCAGCGAATATCCCACCCGGGCGCGCAGGTCGTCGCCGCCGATCGCGTGCGCGCCGCCGCACGACAGCGCCAGCGCGACGGCCGCCGCGAGGCGCCGTGCGACGCCCTCGCCCCCGAAGGACGCTGCGCGCGACGACGCGGCCGGTCCACGGTCAGTACGCCTTCGCATCACGCAGCACGGTGAGCGCGGTACGCGCGAGGATCGTCAGGTCGAGGCGCAGCGACCAGTTGCGCAGGTACTCGAGGTCGTGCTCGATGCGCTTGCGCATCTGCTCGATGTCGTCGCCGCCCCGGTGCCCGTTGACCTGGGCCCAGCCGGTGATGCCCGGGCGGACCTTGTGGCGGATCATGTAGCCGGAGATCAGCTTGCGGTAGCGCTCGTTGACGGCGACCGCGTGCGGCCGCGGCCCCACCAGCGACATGCGCCCCTGCAGCACGTTGACGAGCTGCGGCAGCTCGTCGATCGAGGTCGCGCGGATCAGCCGGCCGATCCGCGTGACGCGCGGGTCGCCGCGCTCGACCTGACGGTAGGTCGTCGCGCCGTCCTCGGTGACGCGCATCGAGCGGAACTTCCAGACGACGATCTCGCGGCCGTCGAGCCCGTAGCGGCGCTGGCGGAAGATCACCGGGCCGGGCGACTCGACGCGGATCGCGATCGCCACCGCCAGCAGCAGCGGCGAGAGCACGAGCAGGCCGGCGCCGGCGACCGTCACGTCGATCAGCCGCTTGAGCGCGCCCGGCACGCCGTGGAACGGCGACTCGCAGACGGCGAGCACCGGCAGGCCGTCGACCTCGCCGACGCGGGCCTGGATCAGGTCGAACATCGTCATGTCGGGCGCGAAGTAGATCGACGCGGTGGTGTCGCGCAGTCCGTGGAGCAGCTCGAGGATCCGCGGCTGGCTGGACATCGGCAGCGTGATGTAGATCACCTCGATGCCGCGCTCCTGCACGAAGGACGGCAGCTCGGCGAGGCGCCCCGACAGGGCCGGCGGCGCGGCCTCGTCGAGCCGCTCGGGCGCGCGGTCGTCGAAGAACCCGACGAACTGCAGCCCGAGGCGGCTCGCACGCTCCATGCGGGTGCGCAGCGAGCGGGCCACCGGGTTCACGCCGACGATCACCGCGCGCCGGCCGCGTTCGGCGGCGATCCGGCAGGCCGCCCGGTCGTAGGCGAGGTGCCCGACGAACAGCGTGACCGGGGTGGCGAGCGCCCACGCGACCAGCGAGCGCGGATCGTAGTGCCCGAAGAAGCGACCCGCGTAGCCGAAGAAGAGCAGCACGAAGCTGACGGTCGCCCAGGTCGAGAAGACCTCGCGTGCGAGCGCCGACGGTGCGGTGAAGCCGCGCACGGGGCTCGGGAAGGTCAGCGCGAACACCAGCAGCGACAGCAGCATCTCCGGCGCGTCGAACGCGTGGCCGTGCGCCCAGGTGCAGGCCGCGAGCGTGGCCACGATCAGCGCCGGGTCGAGCAGCGCACCGGCGGCTTCGGTGAGCGACCGCGAGGTCGAGCCGATCGGCAGCGAGCGGATCGAGGCATCCATCGGCCGGGGACCTTCAGAACAGGCTTTCGCGCACGTAGATCTGGTCGTCCGGGCGCACCGGCTCGTCGAGCCCGGCGACCGTCTCGACGGGACGCCCGTCCTCGCCGGTGCGGCGGATCACCACCGCGTTCTCGCGCGCCCGCATCGTGAAGCCGCCGCCCTTGGCGAGCGCCTGGCGCACGTTCATGTTGCGCTCGAGCGTGAACTGGCCGGGCCGCTGCACCTGCCCGAACACGTAGTAGACCGGCGCGCGGTGCACGTAGATCGAGTCGCCGCCCTGCACCTCCATGTCGCGCTCGCCGGGCTGGCTCAGGTACAGGCTCGGCACGTCGACCTCGAAGCGCATCACCTTCTCGCCCGTGCGGCGCAGCAGCACCAGCGTGTCCGAGCCGCCGGGCATGATGCCGCCGGCGGTCGCGAGGATCTCGGTCAGCCGCGTGCCGCGGGTCTCGAGGGGATAGCGCCCGGGCCTGTTGACGCTGCCGAGCACCGACACCTGCTGGCTGCGGAACTGCAGCACGTTCAGCGTGACCTGCGCGCGCTGCATGAAGCCGCCGTCCCTGAGCCGCGTCGCGATGGTGCGCTCGACCTCGCCGGGCGTCTGGTCGCCGACGCGCAGCGTGCCGAGCAGCGGGAACGAGATCTGACCCGACTCAGACACGCGCGCCTCGGTCGTCAGGTCGGTGTTCTGGAACACCTGGATGCGGACGACGTCGCCCGGGCCGAGCCGGTAGTCGGCGAGGTCCGCGGGCGCCGCGGCGGCCGGCCGCAGCAGGGACACGACGAAGAGCAGCGCCCAGGCGAGCGCGGGCCAGCGCGACGACAGGTTCATCTCGGCGTCCTCCGCGATCGTTCCGGACTCATTTCTTCAGGCCGGCGGCGCCCTTGCCGAGCGCCTGCTCGACCACCGCGGCCGCGTCGACCGGCGCCGGCGCGCCCGACGTCTGGGCCGCGGGCGCGGCCTGCGCGAACTCGCCGAGGTACGAGACCTTGGCGGCCTCGGAGAGCTTCTTCACCTCGGCCGCGACCGTCTCCTGCCGCTTGCGCACCGCGAGCGCCTGCTCGATGACCGGCTGCGCGCGCGCGGCATCGACCGGCGCGTCGCGCGCGTCGACGACCTGCCCGATGATCATCCGCGGCGGCTGGCGCCAGACGACGATCTCGCCCGGCTTCTTCTGCGCGAAGCTCGCGAGGAGGTTCATCGGCAGCGCCTCGGTGGCGCGCACGACGCCCTGCGTGACCGGCGGATCGATGCCGCGCGCGCGCAGCGCCGTCGACACCTCCCGCAGCGAGCGCGCCGACGCGATCTGCTTCTCGATCGCCGCCCACTCGACCGGCACCCCCGGCAGCACGATCTCGTCGAAGCGGTAGACGCGGCGCTTGGCGAACAGGCCCGGGTTCTTGTCGAAGTACTCCTGCACCTCGTCCGAGGTCGGCCGCGGGCTCTGCGCGCCGAGCCGCTCGAGCGCGACCCGGGCCAGGACCTCGCGGCGCGCCGCCTCGATCTGCTGCATCGTCTGCGCCTCGCGATCGAGCTTGTGCTCGGTCGCGTACTGCACCAGCGTCTCCTGCTCGACGAGCCCGTTGACGATCGCGCGGCGCGCCTCGGCGATGCGCTCGGCGGGCAGGTTCCCCGGCAGCCGCTGCGCCATCAGGTTGACCTGGTGGACCGAGATCTCGCGGTCGTTCACGCGCGCCACCGCCTGCGTCGTCTTGGGGGCCTCGGACCCGCCGCCGCACGCGGCGAGGACGGACGCGGCGAGGACGCAGGCGGCGATGCGCGGCGCACGGCGCGCGCGGGGAAAGCGCACTGTCATCGGAGGACCTTTCCTGTCGGAAGGAGGGATGGAGGAGAGCCAGGCAGATCGGTCCGACACAGGTTCGCGATCACGCTTTGCGATGCTGTGACCGCCCGGCCCCGCGACCGTGCGTCGCGGGGGCGCGTTGATGCGAGCGGATCAATGCGGGGAGCCGATCGGTCCGCGGCGCGAGCGCGTCGCGCCGGCCGTCAGCGCTTCGGCTCCGAGATCCGGTTGTCCGCGACGCGGTCGCGGTAGTCCTGGATCAGCGATTCGATGCGAACGCGCTTGAAGCCTGAGAAGGGCTCGGTGCCGACGAGCGCGGAGCCGAGGCCGCCGCGATCGATCGCGGCGAGGAGTTCGGCGGACAGCTGCGCGAGCTCCCGGTTGTGTTCGCGGCACTGACCGAGCTCGCCGCTGCGGCGCTCGTCGCTCGCCACGCTCTGCGCGAGCGAGGCGTCGCGTGCCCGCAGGGTCGCCTGCAGGGTGCCCGCCTGTTCCCGGAGCGCGGCGAGCGCCTGTTCGGTCGCCGCCTGCCTGTCGCCCAGCCGTTGCCGCTCGGCTCGGGCCTGGTCGAGCTCGGCCCCGAGCCGCGCGGCCTTGGCCTCGCTCGCCTCGAGATCGCGACGCGCGGTCGCGAGCCGCGCGTCGACCTGGCGACGATCGGCGTTCAGGCGCTCGCGGGCCGCGTTCGCGACCTTGAGGTCATCCTCGAGCACCGACTGTCGCGCGGCGAGGTTGGAGTTCTCCGCCTGCAGGCGCTGCTGCGACTCGGTGAGCCGCCGGATCTGTTCCGCCTGACGCTGGATCGCCGCGTCGTTGCCCTTCTTCGGCGGCGTCTGCGCGCCTGCCGCCGTCGCGACCGCGATGGCGGCCAGCAGGGTCGCGACGGGCGGGGCGATGCGCAGGATGTCCATCAGAACCTCATGTTGACGTCGAACTGCAGCACGTCGACCGCATAGGGCGGTCCTTCGACCTCGCGGCCGCTCAGCCAGCGTGCGCCGAGGTTGACGTTGCGGTCGACGCCGTAGGCCAGCCCGATCGAGTAGCCCCGGACGTTGGTGCCGCCGAGGACGAAGTCGGGATCGGTGAAGGCATCGAGCGTCGCGTCCTTCTCGATCCGGCGCCACCCGAACGACAGCTGCCAGTCGTGCCGCGCCCGCAGCGCGGGCGACCCCAGGGTAAGGCGATGGAGCCAGCCCTTCGTGCCGCGCGTGATGTCGAACCCGGTGCGGGCGACGATGTCGTTCTGGTCGAATCCCCGGTTGCGGAACATGTCGCTGGTCAGCGAGATGTTGACTGGGGCGAAGTGACCGACGTCGAATGCGAGGTGGACCTGCTCGACGTCGAACTGCGACGCGAGTCCCCAGCGCGGCGGGCCGATGTCGAGCGGCGCGTTGTTGATGCGGAACAGGGTGTTGCCCTTCTGGCGGAACCCCCGCTCGTACTCGGTCAGCGCATACGAGGGCGCCCCGAAGTTCGTCGTGTCGCTGACCCCTTCCTCGTTGTTGTAGCGGAATCGGCCGACGGCGAGCCGGGCGCCGAACCGCGGCGAAGGCCGCCACTCCGCCGCGAGCTGCAGCGCGTTCATCGATCGGTCGGCCGACAGCGAGTTCTCCCGCAGCACGAACCATCCCGCCGTGCCGACGAGTCGCCACGCGTCGCCGAAGCGCGGCGCCACGGTACCCGAGACGCCGTCGAAGCCGAGGTCCGGGGCGAACAGCGCCTCGGTCGTGAAGAACGGATTCGGCGCGCGGCCGGCGCTGATCGAGCCCCAGTCGGTGGGCGCCCAGCGCATGAAGGCCCGGTCCAGCTTCAGTCCGTACCGGTCGTTCGGATCTCCCGCGGTGGACGAGGTCGACACCGGACCGACGATGCTGCCGGTGGACAGCCGCAGCGCGCCCGTCCATTCGGTGCCGAACCTCGCGTTGACCCCGAGTCGCGCCCGGATCCGCAGGCGGCTGCGATCTTCCGTGGTGTTGATCACGTCCGCGTAGTTGGTGCCGATCGCCCCGCCGATGAAGCTGTCGTCGTAGAGGATGGCCGCCGGTGCGTTGTCGGGATCGTAGCGATCGCCCTGGTAGCGCACGCGCAGGTCGCCTTCGAAGCGCAGCCAGTCGAGCCAGTCGGGCAGCGCGCCGGGCTCGCCCCACCGCTCGTCGCGCGCCTGTGCGAGGACCTCCGCCTTGATCTGCTCGCGGATCTCGCGCTTGGTGCTTTCGGGCACGTAGGGCACCCGGACCGCCTCGCGCGGGGCCGCCGCCGCGCGGTCGGTCTCGCTGCGCACGCCCACCGCCGCACCGGGCGGGAACGCGGGCGCGGCCGCGCCCGCTGCGGGCGCCGCCTGCGCCGCGCCGTTCGCCCTCGGCGCCGCGCCTGGCGCGGTCAGCCTCAGCAGCCGTTCGGCCTCCGCACGGGGGAGTGCGCCACGATCGGCGAGCGAGCGCACCACCTCGTCGAGCGCGCCGCGGAGCCGCTCGAGTTCGTCTCGCTCCGCGCTCTGCGCCGCCGCGGCGCCGCAGGCGGCCGATACCGCCAGCGTCACCAGCGTGCGCAGGGCGGATCGGATCGGGAAGGGGGTCATGGAAGCACCTCTGAGGAATCGCGGGGAGCGCGGCTCAACCGAGCTCGCGCAGGTTCACGAGCACCCAGACCGGCTGCGGCATCGAATCGGGCGGCGGCTCGCGCAGCGTGCGACCGCCGACCAGCGCCCCGCGGATCAGTTCGGCCTGCTCAGGCGTGGCGTCGCGCAGCTCGACCCGCTGGATGCGTCCCGCGCGGTCGATCCACACCTGCAGCGCGAGCTGGCCGTCGCTCGCCTTCAGTTCACCGAGCCGGTTCAGCTCGTCGTTGATGTGCCGCACGACGACATCGCGGTAGAACGCGTACTGCGCGCGCTGCACGACGGGGGCACCGCCCCCGCCTGCGCCGCCGATCTGGGGTGCGGTCAGCAGGTCGCGTCCGCCGGGATTGGCCGCCAGGCCGAAGCCGTCGCCCTGCCCCGAGCCCGCGGCGTCGACGCCGAGCGGTGCCGGCGGCGGCGCCTCCGCGGGCTTCGGCGCCTCCTGGGGCTTGGGCGTCTCGACCTTGACCTCGTCCTTCAGCTTGGGCGGCTCCGGCGGCTTCTCGGGCGGCTTCGGAGGCGGGGGCGGAGGCGTCGCGGGCCGTACCAGCTGGATCTGCTGCGCGGTCGGCTTCTTCGGCGCGGCCGGCTGGTTGAACAGCGTCACGAGTGCGGCCACGAGCGCGACCCCGGCCAGCGCGGCGAGCGCGAGTCCGGCGGTGCGCAGGCGCTTCGATGTGCCCGGCGGCGACCCGGGACGATCCGAGGCGGGCATCGGCAACCTCAGCGAGTGAGCCGCTGCGTGACGAGCCCGAGCTGAGTGATCTCGAGCCGACCGACCAGGTCGAGGACCTCGATGACCTTCTCGTACTGGACCTTCGCGTCGCCCTTCACCACCACGGGCAGGTCGGGGTCGGCCGCCTTGAGCTGCGCGAGCCGGGTCTCGAGCTCCGCGAGGGTGACCGGGTAGGCGTCGAGGAACACCTGCCCGGCCTCGTTGATCGTGATCGCCTTGGTCTTCGGCTTCGCGAGCGAAGGCGTGTTGCTGGCCTTCGGGAGGTCGACCTTGATGCCCTGCACCGATGCGGTGGTCATGATGATGAAGATCACGAGCAGCACGTACGCCAGGTCGAGCATCGGCGTGACGTTGATGTCGTCGTAGGGCTTGTTTTCCTGGTTGACCTGCATCGCGCGGCTCCGCCTTGTCTCAGCGCTGGAACGCTTCGGCGATCCGGCTCATCAGCTGGTCCCCGAAGATCTGCATCTCCGAGGTCAGCTCCTTGATCCGCGACGCGAGCCAGTTGTAGGCGAACAGCGCCGGGATCGCGACCGCGAGCCCGGCCACCGTCGCGAGCAGCGCCGCGGCGATGCCCGGCGCGATCGCATTGATGTTCACGTCGCCGATGGCCGCGATCGCGGCGAACGTGATCATCACGCCGACGACCGTGCCGAGCAGGCCGATGAAGGGACCGCCCGAGATCGCGATCGTCAGCAGCACGATGAAGCGGTTGAGCCGCGCGTTCTCGCGCACCGAGGTCGCGTCGACCGCCGCACGGATCGAGTTGATCGCCTTGTCCCCGAGTTGCGGCGCGGCCTCCGTGCCCGAGGCGCGCCGACCGATCTCGGCCGCCGCGGTCTCGAACATCCGGTAGAGCGAGGACTGCGCGAACCGGGCCGGCGCGCCCGCGGCCGCTGCCCCGACGGAGGCGCCGCCGAACGAGGGCGCGAGGAACGCGTCGGCGCCGGCCGAATCGAAGGCCTTCATGAACGCTGCGTTGGCGCGTGCGACCCGCGAGACCATGATCGTCTTCGCGACGATCACCCACAGCGCGACGACGAACATCACGCCGAGGAGGTAGATGACGATCTTGCCGTCGATCGTCAGGTTGTCGATCAGGATCTTCAGGTAGGTCGCTTCGTTGTGGCCGCTCTCCTCGACGAGCGCGATCATCGAGTTGTCGGGGCCCTGGGACGCGAAGGTCGCGCGGACGTGCTCCGGCGTTCGCGCGAGCGACGACACGACCAGCTCGTCGACGTCGATCGCGGCCCCGCCGCCCACCGTCACGCGCATCGGCTGCTCGCCGATCTTCGCGGGGAGCGACGCGGCCTCGCGTCCGTCGACGAACAGCACGGCCCGCTCGGCGCCGACGACGACCGTCACGAGCTGCCAGCGGTCGCCGGCGAGCGGCGTTCCTGCCGCGGCGCTCGCCGGCTGGGATGCCGGTCCACCGGCGGCGGCGGCCAGGGTGACGCGCATCGACGGCGTCCCGCCCGCCAACGTCACCTCGATGCGGGCACGCTCGGCCGCGAGCGTCATCAGCGCACCCGTCGCGCCCTGGCCCGCTCCGCGCACCCACGCGGACACCGTCGAGCCGTCGGCCCCGAACTTAACGTCCGGACCCGCCGCGCTGATCGAGCCGCCCGGGGCGAGCTTCGCGGCCGAGCCCACGACACCCACGGATTCCACGCCGGCGCCGGTCGCCGTCAACTGCGCCTGGCCGCCGCCCTCGTTGCGAAGCTCGCCGGTGAAGCGCACCACCACGGGCGTGCGCGCGTCGTACAGCGCCGCGTCGGGCGGCGGTCCGGCCTTCGCGTTGCCGCTGTGGACCCAGATGAACTGGTCGTCCGTCGCCGGCGCGATCGACGGCACCTGGACCCACGCGACGGCGATCTCGTTCGGCGCGTCCCAGCTCTCCAGGCGGTGCGGCAGGATCGTCTTGCCGTCGGCGGCGACGAACCGCAGGTCCGAGCCGTCGGGCTTGGCGGCCTTGAAGTCGAAGTTGCCGGTGTGCAGCCGCACCGGCACGACGAACTGCTGCAGCGCCGTGCGCAGGTCCGCGCCGTTCGGCGAGGTGTCGATGCCGAACTTCGCCTTGTTCGACCACTCGGCGAGCGACTGCGCGAAGGCCGCCGAGGACGCTGCGAGCAGCCCGCACAACAGGAAGTGGAGGAGTCTGGCCATGGCGTCCGTCGGTCGGCGAGTAGGCCGCAAGGCTAAGGCTGCGGTGTTGTAGGTTCTTGAAGCATTCGCCGGCGGTCCCGCCGATTCGCGCCCAACGGCGCAACGCGGCGGGACCGTTCGGCTCATCGACCGCGCGAGCGGCGGCGCTGGTAGGCCTCCTCGCCTTCGTCGCCGAAGCCGAGGAACTCGAGGATCAGCAGGCGCTGCGCCGAGCGCGGTCGGGCGGAGTCGGCACCGGCGCGCTCGGCGGCGTCCGCGCCCGAGCGTGCCGTCGCCGCGGCGGAGGACGAGGTGCTCGCGAGCGACAGGTTCGAGGCGGGCGGTGCGGCGGGAACGCCGGTCGATGCGCCGCCGATCGAGATGTTCGATGCGTTGAGCACCTGCGTGGCGAACACCGTGATGTTGCCCGCCGCGCGGATGCCGGCCTCGCCCGCATCGATGATCCCCTTCGGCGCGAACAGGTCGATGTCGCCGGGCACGACGCCCGGCTGCGTGACCAGCACGCCGATGCCCGAGCCCTCGACCACGCCCGGCAGCTCGACGACGACGTTGCCGTCGCGATCTACGCGCACCAGCGGCGGCGGCGCGCTGGTCGCGGTCTTCGAGCCGCGCCCCGCGTCGATGTCGCCGAGCGCGCTGAACAGCGAGATGCCGCCGCCGGCGACGGTCAGCACGCGGGACCGGTTGACCGCGACGTCGGCGCCGACCGCGCCCTGGATGTCGCCCCCCTGCAGCGTGAACACGCCGAGCTGGCTCGGCGACTTCGGCGGCGGGTTGCCCTGCGTGAGCTCGGGCGGCGGGGACGTGAGCCCGACGAACACGTTGCCGACCGCGGCGCTCGCGTCGGTGGCCGAGCACGCCGAGGCGGATCCGCGGCACACGACCCCGGGCACGAGCAGCTGCACGTCGCCGCCGCGCTCGGTCTTGACCTGCGAGAACACGAGGTCCACGTTGCCCGCGCCATCGGTGGGGAACATCGTCGACATCGCGTCGTACGCGGGCTGGAAGTCGCGGAACGCCGGGCTCGCCGGGTCGGACGCACTGCGCCCGGCCGCGCGGAGCTCGAGGAAGAACACCGTCCGCGCGAGCTCGCCGCGCGCCGACGCCGGCAGCTCGCGCAGCGCGCGCCATGCGGCCGGCGCGTCGCCCGCGGGCGCACCGGTGTATCGGGCCACGAAATCGACGAGCACCTCGTCGTAGCCGCGCGGCCGACCGCCCTGCGCCGGGTCGACGTACCGCGCGAGGAACGCGTCGTAGGCCGGATCGTCGGGCAGGCCCGCCACGAGCGTGATCGACGCGCCCCGGTCGGGCAGCGCGACGTTCTCGAGGTTGCCGCGCGTCACGATGCCACGCGAAGTGCCCATCGCGATGTCGCGCCCGGCGCGCACCTCGAGGCGCCCCGGGCCGGTCACCGCGATGCCCCGGTCGTCCTGGGCGCTCAGCTGGCCGAGCGAGGTGACCCGGGTCTCGTTGGCGACGTCGCGCCCGGCAGTGATCCGCGTGACGCTGTCGGGGCGCGCATTCTGGATGCGCAGCGTGAGGTTCCCGACGTCGCGTCCGGCCGTCAGTTCGAGGGCTTCCGCGGTCGTGATCGCGAAGCTGCGGGTGGTCGCGACCGGATCGATCGTCACGTCGCGACCTGCGACGATCCGCGACCGCACGGGGTCGCCGCCGTGAACCGGCACGAGCGCGTGCGCGTCGGCCTCGAACTGCGACTGGCGCGCCAGCACGTCGGCGAAGGGCTGGCGCACGCCGAAGCCGAGCACCGGATCCGCGTCGGACTGGACGATCGTCCCCGAGCCGAGGACCGATCCGCTGGCGACCAGGTCGAGCTGTCCCCGCAGGCTCGGGGCGAGCAGCAGCGACGGCGGATCGGCGCCGTCGTCGAGCGGGCTGCGCAGACGGACGTCCCCACCGAGCGCGTACATCGAGAAGCGCCCGGGCGCGACGCCGAGCGGGAGGTCCCGGGAGTTGTAGCCCACCTGGGGGAAGCCCGCGGCGTCCGCGAGTCGACCGTCGCTCTGGGACAGCTCGATCGACCCCGACAGCGACGTCAGCGTCACCGACGTGTCGTCCGTGTAGGTGCTGAAGTGGCTGCGGCGGGCGGCGGTCCGGGCGTTCTCGAGGCGTTGCGGCGCCAGCGTCGGGTTGTAGACGCGATCGATCGTCAGCGACCGTCGCGCCTGGACGTCCACGCGCGCGTCGCCGAGCGCGAGGAGCGTGTGCAGCGGCGCGCCGTCGATCTGCCGGGTCGTCGTGACGCTGCCGCCCGCCGAGATCGAACCCGTGCCGCGCATCACCGTGAACGAGCCGCCGGAGACGTCGCCGCCGGCACGTGCCTCCAGCCTGCCGCCCCCGTCGACGACCAGCGCGCCGGTCAGCGTGTCGGGACCGACGATCCGGCCGCTCGATCCGATCGCCGCCGACACGTCGCGCAGGTCGCCGGACGCCTCGATGCGGACCGTGCCGCCACCCAGCGCGCCCAGCGAGCCGGTGAAGTAGCGGAACTCCGGCCACCACGACACCGGGGCGGTCGGCCTGGCGAGGGCGCCGTCGGTACCCGCTTCGCCGCTGCGGAACAGCCAGCCGCTCGCCAGGGTCGGGCTCGCCGCGGCGGCGATCGACCCGCCCGCCCGCACCGTGACGTCGCCGCCGCCCGTTGCGTAGTCGGGCCGCAGCGTCGTGCCCGGGTTGGACGGGGGCGTGAAGCCCGGCAGCGGGGACGCCGCGCGCCCCGCGGTGAACACGCTCGCGGAGCCTTCTTCGGCGGCGACCGGGGCGGTCGTCGCCGCGCCGATCACGACGTCGCGCGCGGCGTCGATCCGGATGTCGCCCGTGCCGGTGCGGATCTGCTGGCCCACGCCCAGCACGACGTTCCCGCCGCCGCGCAGCGACGGGTCGCCCGCCGCGCGCGTCGCACGAGGGTCGGCGCCCGTGGTGTCGGCGCCCGCCACGAGCCGGTACGACCAGCTGGTGACGGCATCGCCCACGAAGCGCGCATCGGGCGCGAGGTTGTTGCCGCCCGGCTGGCCCCCGAACGCGTCGTTGAGAATCGCCTGCGGCCCCGTCCCGGGGTCCGGCAGCAGCAGGTCGCGCTGTGCGCGAAGGGTGAGCACGCCGGCCGTGTCGCCAGCCGAGCGCGACGTGAAGCGGGTGGTCGAGAAGTCCAGGCCTTCGGCGACCGTGAGGTCGCCGGCACCCGGCGCCTCGCCGGGCGCCCGCGAGACGACCTCGATCTCCGGGCGCAGGCGGAACGCGGGATCGGCGGACAGGCCGAGGCGCGCCCCGATCGCGGCGACCGCGGCAGGGGCGGTCGCGGCGAGCGCCGCGGCGAACGCGTCGGTCAGCGCGAGACGCCCGGGTGCGGCGGCGGACGCCGTCACCGTGTCGACGTCGGAATAGCGCAGCACCGAGGTCGCGTGGATCGTGCCGGCTCCGACGAAGGCGGCGCCGGTCGCCACGACGCCGTCGGGCGCCTCGAGGACGGCCCGTGGCGCGCGCAGGTCGATCGAGCCACCGCCCGTGACGCCGGACACGTCGAGCGAGGCCCCCGGTGCGAGCGCGATCCCGCGCTGCGCGTCGAGCTCGATGCGCCCGCCCGCCCCGCCGGTGCCGCGGGCGGTCAGGAGGCTGCCCGGGCCGATCGACAGCCGCTCGCCCGCGACGAGCCGCAGGGCGCCGCCCGAGTCGCCGTCGGCCGACAGCGTCGCGCCGGAGAGGGACACGGATCCGCGATCCGAGACGACCTCGATCCGCCGGGCCGCGAACGGCGCGCCGGCCCCCGCCTGTCCGGAAAGCAGGAGGTCGCCGGTCCTCGCGCGGAACGACACGGACCCGTCGAATCCACCGGCCGTCGCGGCGGCGGCGAGCGCGGACGGGGCGTCGACGGTCGCTGCGTCGACCGACAGCGAGCCGCCCTCCCCGCGTGCCGAGGCCGCGCCGTCGAGCCGCGCGCCGATCGCGACGCGTCCTTCGACCGCACTCGCGACGACGGTGCCGGCCGACGTGCCCGGGGCGCTCGCGGAGACGTCGATCACCGCGCCGGGTTCCGCGACCAGGTCTCCGGTCGTCGCGACGAGGGTCGCGCGGCCGCCCGAGGCCGCGACCTCGGCGCCTTCGACCCGGACCACGGCGCCGGGCACGCCGATGCGGCTGCCCGGGCGCAGCAGCAGCGCCGCGGCCGAACCGTCCGGACCGCCCGCCCGCAGCGTCGCCTCGCCCGAGGGCAGCAGCAGGGTGCCGCCGTGGTCGATGCGCCGCGCCGACAGGTCGATCCGAGCCCCGTGGCCCGCAGCGGTGCGGTCGGCGGCTGCGGCCCCGGTGGTCGTTCGCAGCACCCCGTCGACGTCGACCCGGTGCGTCGCACCGGTCGCGGCGACGATGGCGCCCGCGTCCAGCAGCAGGTTGCCGGTCACGGACAACGCCCCGTCGCCGGCGAAGCGGATCGCCCCGGCGCGCATCGTCACGTCGCCGAAGCCCGCGATCGTCGAGGCGCCCGCCCCGAGCTCGACCGTGCCGTCGCGCAGCGGATCGGCGGCGGCCTGCCTCGCCGTCAGGGTCAGGCCGGCGACACCCGTCCCGACGGGGCCGGGGGCGGCTGCGTCGGTCACCGACGTGCGCAGCTCGATGCGTCCCGCCTCGATCGACACCGGCGCGTCCTCGCCGTCGCGCCGCAGTCCGGGCGCGTCGATCACGACGCGCCCGGCCGCGGGGCCGCCGATCCGCGTTCCGCCGCCGATCCGCACGGCCTCCCGCGAGCGCAGCACCAGTTCGTCGGACGCCGCGAGGGCCTGCAGCGCGGCGGCCGAGACGGTGGCCGTCCCCGAGGCCGGCGCCGTCGCGCCGAGCGTCACCGCAGGGGCCGCGATCTCGAGCGCCCGTCCGGTCACGCCGGCGTCGGCGGGCAGGTCGATGCCTCCGGGCGAAGCGATCAGCACGCGCGCGCCGGCCAGCGTCGCGCCCGGGGCCAGGTCGACCCGTGCGACGCCGGCTTCGGGCGCCGCCGCGAGTCGCTGCGCCGCGTTGCCGGTGACGCCGAGGTACGCGGCCCCCTCCGAGGGCACCACCTCGATGGCCTCCCGGCGCGCATCGGCCGCGACGATCCGCGCACCCGGCGCGACCGAGACGGTGCCGGTCGCGGCGAGACCCACGTCCTGGGCCGACAGCGTCGCACCCGCCTCGATCCGGACCTCGCTCGCGGTCACCTCGACGACGCGCCGCGCCGCGGGGCCGTCCGCCCCGGGCGCGGCCGCGATCGGCTGGAGGCTGCTTCGCCCGCCGATCAGCAGGCGTTCGGCCTCGAGCGCGGCCAGCCGCTCGCCCGCCACCGCGACGGCGCCGTCCGGGGGCGGTGCGGTCCCCGCGGTGATCGCGATCCGCTGCGCGGACAGCTCGAGCTCGCCGGCACGGCCGCGCGACTCGCCGGGGCCGCCGGACAGCGCGAGGGTGCCGTCCAGGCGCAGCTCGGCGCCGCGCGCGATCAGCGATACCCGGCCGGCATCGACCGGAAGCCGCGGTGCCGGAAGCCCGGCACGCGCCGCGTCGGCGGCGAAGAACCGGTTGCCCGAGTCGGTCACGTACTCGCCGTAGGTCGACACCACCGATGCGGGCAGCACGTTGAAGGTCTGCCAGCGCGACTGGATCGCCCCCACGCCGTCCGCGGACCGGTAGCCGGCGACCAGCGACGAGCCGTCGGCGAGCGTGGCGTTGCGGGCCGGGCCCGCGTCGCGCGACGCGGTCGCGACGACGACGGCCGCGCCGGGCAGCAGCGCGTAGCGCGCCGGCAGCAGCGTGTAGAGGCCCTCGGGCAGGGCCGCGCTGCCGCTGAGCCAGACCCGGTCGCCCACGGCCGCGGCCGCGGCGGGCGCCACCGCCACCGTCGCGGGCATCGCGCCGCGGAACGGCGCGAGCCGCTGCGGGTTGGCCGGATCCCGCGCCCGTTCGGCGTCGCGCTGCGCCTGGGCGTCGCGCGGCATCGCGCCGCCCAGGCCCGGCAGCACGGCGAACACGTTGGGCCGCTGCAGCAGGTCGACCGCGCCGCGGCTGCCCGCGACGAAGCTG
>JBILTM010000202.1:0-9069 GCA_044371545.1 Burkholderiaceae bacterium | reverse complement strand
TCACGCTGCAGGGCGAGGACGTGACCCGCGCCTCCGAGGCGCGGCTGCGCGAGCTGCGCTGCACGAAGATGGGCATGATCTTCCAGGAGCCGATGACCGCGCTGAACCCGGTCATGCGCTGCGGGGAACAGATCGACGAGGTGCTCGCCGAGCACACCGACCTGTCGGCCGCGCAGCGGCGCGCGAAGATCATCGAGATGATCGAGCAGGTGCACCTGCCCGATCCGCCGCGGATGTACGACTCGTTCCCGCACCAGCTCTCGGGCGGGCAGCGCCAGCGGATCATGATCGCGATGGCGCTGATCCTGAACCCGGCGCTGCTGATCGCCGACGAGCCCACCACCGCGCTCGACGTCACCACGCAGGCGCAGATCCTGAAGCTCGTGAAGGAGATGCAGGCCTCGCACGGCACCGGGGTGCTGTTCATCACCCACGACTTCGGCGTGGTCGCCGAGATCGCCGACCGGGTCGCGGTGCTCAAGCACGGCCAGCTCGTCGAGATGGGGCCGACGCGCGAGATCCTGCGCGCACCGAAGCAGCCCTACACGCAGATGCTGATCCGCTCGGTGCCGGGCCACGAGCCGCCCGACCGGCCGCCCGCGCCCGAGGGCGCGCCGACGGTGCTCGCCACCGACGGGCTCGAGAAGACCTACGGCAACGCGGGCCTCTTCGGCCGCGGCCGGGTGGTCAAGGCGGTGCAGGACGTGAAGATCGAGATCCGGCGCGGCCGCACGCTCGGCATCGTCGGCGAGTCCGGCTCGGGCAAGTCGACGGTCGCGCGCTGCATCGCGCGGCTGATCGACCCGACCGGCGGGCAGATCCGGCTCGCCGGCACCGACATCGCGTCGATGCCCGCGGGCAAGCTGCGCGAGCTGCGCCGCAAGATCCAGATCGTCTTCCAGGACCCGTACCGCTCGCTGAACCCGCGGCGCACCGTCGGCCAGTCGATCGTCGAGGGGCCGATGAACTACGGCACCTCGCACGCCGACGCGCTGGCGAGGGCACGCTCGCTGATGGAGCTGGTGCGCCTGGACCCGGAGTCGCTCGACCGCTTCCCGCACCAGTTCTCCGGCGGGCAGCGCCAGCGCATCTGCATCGCGCGCGCGCTCGCGATGGAGCCCGAGCTGCTGATCGCCGACGAGGCGGTCTCGGCGCTCGACGTGTCGGTGCAGGCACAGGTGCTGACGCTGCTCGCCGACATCCGCGACCGGCTCGACCTCGCGATGCTCTTCATCACGCACGACCTGCGCGTCGCCGCGCAGGTCTGCGACGACGTGGCGGTGATGTCGAAGGGCCGGATCGTCGAGTACGGACCGGCGACGCAGGTGTTCCGCACGCCGCAGCACGAGTACACCAGGGCGCTGTTCGAGGCGGCGCCGGGGCGCGGGTTCGAGTTCGGAGGCGAGCGGGCGGCATGACGACCATCCAGTGGGTCAGCGCGGCGATCTTCGCGATCGCGGTCGCGCACACCTTCTCCACCAAGCTGTTCGAGAAGCTCGCGCACCGCCAGCCGAACCACGCGGGCGTGTGGCACCTGCTCGGCGAGGTCGAGATCGTCTTCGGCTTCTGGGCGATGGTGCTGATCGTCGCGCTCGCGATCGTGGCGACCCCCGGCGACGCGATCGGCTACCTCGACGCGCGCAACTTCACCGAGCCGATGTTCGTGTTCGCGATCATGGTGATCGCCGGCACCCGGGCGATCCTGCAGCTGTCGCGCGCCGGCGTGATCGCGGTCGCGCGCTTCGTGCCACTGCCGGGCGCGGTCGGCTTCCACTTCGTCGCGCTGTCGGTGGTACCGCTGCTCGGCTCGCTCATCACCGAGCCGGCGGCGATGACGCTCGCCGCGCTGATGCTGCGCGACCGGATCTTCGGCGCCGCGGTCTCGCAGAAGCTCAAGTACGCGACGATCGGCACGCTCTTCGTCAACGTGTCGATCGGCGGCACGCTGACCGCGTTCGCCGCGCCCCCGGTGCTGATGGTCGCGGCCAAGTGGAACTGGGACAGCTGGTACATGCTGTCGCACTTCGGCTGGAAGGCGGCGATCGCGGTGATCGTCAACGCGCTCGCGGTCGCGCTGATCTTCCGCTCGGAGCTCTCGCGCCTGCCGCGCACGGTCGTCGAGAAGACCGAGTCGGTCCCGGTCTGGGTCGGCGCGATCCATGTCGCGCTGCTCGCCGGCGTCGTCGCGCTCGCGCACCACCCGGCCGCGTTCATGGGCCTGCTGCTGCTCTTCATGGGCATCGCGACCGCGTACCCGCAGTTCCAGGACCGGCTGATCCTGCGCGAGGGGCTGCTGGTGGCGTTCTTCCTCGCCGGGCTGGTCGTGCTGGGCGGGCAGCAGCAGTGGTGGCTCGAGCCGCTGCTGCACAGCATGGACGACACCACGGTCTATTTCGGCGCGACCGCGCTCACCGCGATCACCGACAACGCGGCGCTGACCTACCTCGGCTCGCAGGTCGAGGGGCTGTCCGAGTCGTTCAAGCAGGCGCTGGTCGCGGGCGCGGTGACCGGCGGCGGCCTGACGGTGATCGCCAACGCGCCGAACCCGGCCGGCTTCGCGATCCTGCGCAGCCGCTTCGAGGACGGCGCGATCTCGCCGCTCGGACTCTTCGTCGCGGCATTCGGACCGACGCTGGTCGCGATCCTGGCGTTCCGGGCGCTCTGAAGGCGGTGGCGGCGCCGGGGCCCGGCCCCGGTCGCCGCGCAAAGCGGCACGAGACAGGCGGGCCCGATCCGCCTACGATCGCCCCGGGGCCCCCGCGGCCCGGGGAGACCACGATGACGCCGTCCGTCCGCGCGACCGCGCTGCTGCTCAACGTCGCGCACGCGCTCGACCACCTGTTCCTGCTGATCTTCGCGACCGCGGTGGTGGCGATCGCGGCCGACTTCGGCATCGCGCGCTGGGAGGACCTGATGCCGTACGCGGCCGGTGCGTTCCTGCTCTTCGGGCTGGGCTCGCTGCCCTCGGGCCGGCTCGGCGACCTGTGGGGGCGCCGGCGGATGATGCTGGTGTTCTTCTTCGGCATCGGCGCGGCCGCCTGCCTCGCCGCGGCCGCGCAGTCGGCCTGGCAGCTCGCCGGCGCGCTGGTGCTGCTCGGCGCGTTCGCGTCGATCTACCACCCGGTCGGCATCCCGATGCTGGTCGAGCGCGCCGAGCGGCCGGGCATGACCATCGGCGTCAACGGCCTGGCCGGCAACCTCGGCGTGGCCGCGGCCGCGGTGGTCACCGGGCTGCTGGTCAAGTGGTTCGGCTGGCGGGCGGCGTTCGTCGTGCCGGGCCTGGTGTCGATCGCCTGCGGGCTCGCATTCGCGCGCGTCGCGCCGCACGAGGGCGAGGCGCCGGCGAAGCGCACCCGCAAGGCGGCGGTCGCGCTCGGCCCCGCCGAGCTCGCGCGCGCGTTCCTCGTGATGACCGCGGCCGCGATCACCGGCAGCCTGCTGTTCAACTTCACCACCAACGGCAACGGCCCGCTGCTGGCCGAGCGGATGGCCGGCATCGCCTCGGACCCGGCGTGGCTCGGCGTGCTGCTCGCGGCGGTCTACACGATCGGCTCGCTCGCGCAGCTCGTCGTCGGCCGGCTGATCGACCGCGTCGAACTCAAGCCCCTGTACCTGTCGATCGTGCTCGCGCAGGTGCCGGTGCTCGCGGCGGCGTCGTTCGCGCAGGGCTGGGTCTTCTATGCGCTGCTGGTGGTGTCGATGGCGCTGGTCTTCGGCGCGATCCCGTTCACCGACGCGATGATCGTGCGCTACGTCGACGACCGGATGCGCTCGCGGGTGAGCGGCATGCGGCTCGCGGTGTCGTTCGGCGTGAGCTCGACCGCGGTGTGGCTGCTCGGGCCGCTGGTCAAGGCCGCCGGCTTCGGCACGCTGCTGCTGGCGATGGCCTGCATCGCCGGCGCGACCGCGTTCGCGGTGCTGTGGCTGCCGCGCGAGCGGGGCGCGGACGCGGCGGCGAAGGCCGCCGAGCCCGCGCGCTGAACCGGCCGCGCGGCCGCCCTCACTTCGCCATCGAGATCGACGAGAAGTTCTGGAACCAGTTCTGCGCCTGCACGAAGCCCTGCACCTTCGGGCTCATCGCGCGGGCGTTGACGTCGTGCGTGACCATCACGAAGAGCTGGTCCTCGACGAACTTCTCGTGCAGCTTCTGCAACGCCGCGGTCTGTGCGGCCGGCTCGAAGCTGGTCTGCGCGGCCATCAGCATCGCGTCCATGTCCTTGTCCTGGTACCAGCCCCAGTTGGTGCCCTTCGGCGAGACGAGGTCCGACTTCACGTGCCGCACGAACGCGGTGAACGGGTCCTGGATGAAGTAGCTGTAGTTCAGCGCGACCGAGCCGCGGTTGGCCGGGTCCTTCGCGCCGCCGCGCCACGCACCGAGCAGCGCGTTCCACTCGAGCACCTCGAGGTCGACCTTGACGCCGACGTCGCGCAGGTTCTGCTGAAGGAACTCGTTCATCGCGATCGGCTGCATCATGCCCGAGCCCGACGACGGGATCAGCACCTTGAACGTCAGCGGCTTCGCGGCGGTGTAGCCGGCCTCGGCGAGCAGCTTCCTCGCGGCGGCCGGGTCGTGCCGCAGCGGCGTCGCCTTGCCGAACCACGCGTGGCCCGGCGGCATGAAGCCCTTGGCCGGCAGCGACAGGCCGCCGAGGAACTGGTTGAGCCCCTCGCGGTCGATCGCGAAGTTGATCGCCGCGCGGACCTTCGGGTCGCGGAACGGCGAGCCCTCGAGCATCGACAGGTGCCAGACCCAGTTGTGCGGATACGCGTTGGTGACGATCCGCATGCCCGCGCCCTTCAGGCTCGCGACCGCGTCGGGCGGCGGCGCCTCGATCCAGTCGACCTGGCCCGAGCGCAGCGCGGCGACGCGCGTGTTCGCCTCGGGCAGCGGCACCAGCACCAGCCGCTCGAGCTTCGGCACGCGGGCCTTGTCCCAGTAGTCGGGGTTGGGGACGAGTTCGGCGCGCTCGCGCGGCGTCCATGCGACCAGCTTCCACGGGCCGGTGCCCGAGGGGGTCTTGGCGTACGCGTTCCAGTCACGGCCCAGCTTCTCGAAGTGGGCGGGCGAGGACATCGGGATCCAGGCGAGCTGGTACGGCAGGAACGCGTCCGGCTCCTTGGTGACGATCTCGACCGTCGTCGCGTCGATGGCCCGCGAGCTGGCGATCGAGGGGATCCGGGTGCGGCCCTGCGCGGCCTGCTTCGGGTCGAACTGCGGCGACTTCTCGTCGAGCAGCTTCGCGATGTTCCAGACGACCGCCTGCGCGTCGAAGGTGGAGCCGTCGTGGTACTTCACGCCGGGGCGCAGCCTGAAGGTCCACTTCGTGCGGTCCTTCGGGTCGGCCGCCCACGACAGCGCGAGGCCGGGCACCAGCGTCGAGGGCTTGTCCGCGCTCGACAGGTCCCACATCACGAGCTGGTCGTAGACGGTGTTGGCCATGAAGCGCTGGCCTTCGCCGCCCTGGTCGGCCTAGCCGGTGGTCAGCGGGATGTCGGCCGCGGTCATGCCGATCCGCAGCGTGCCCTGGGCGAGCGCCGAGAGGGGCATCGCGAACGCGGACGCGAGCAGCGCGGCGGCGAAGGCGGCGGGGGCGACACGCGGGCGGCGGCCCGGTCGGGCGGCCGGAGCAGCGCGGACGGCCGAAGCGGCAGGTTGGGAACTCGGGGTCATCGGGGGCTCCGTGGAAGGGCGGTCGATCGCACCAAGCACCGGCGTGGTGCACGACGCGGCGGCCGCGCTGTCCTGCGCAAGGGCCGTTCCACCTCGAGCGGCCGAGGCCCGCGCCGCCGCCGGCGCGCGCGACCCGGCCGCCCGCAAGGACGAGCCCCGGACGGTCAGCCGCGGCGCCGGACGCTGACCTCGCCGGCGACGACCCGCTCGATCGTCCCGTCGGGCCGCTCGACGCGCAGCGCGCCGTCGTCGTCGACGCCGCGCGCGATGCCGGGCTCGCGCGTGCCGTCGCCGCGGACCAGGTCGACCGGTGCGCCGTGCAGTGCGTCGAGCGCCCGCCAGCGCGCGAGCCAGGGGCGCAGGCCGTCGCGGGGGAAGGCCTCGAGCACGTCGGCGAGCGCGCCGGCCAACGCGCGCTCGAGCGCCTCGCGCGGCGGCACGGCGCCGTCGGCGAACAGCGCGCCGGCCGGCTGGCCGACGCGCTCGGCCGACAGCGCGGACGACGGCGCCAGGTTCAGGCCCACGCCCGCTACGACGCGCTGCAGGACGCCCTGGTGCCGCGCCTCGACCAGGATGCCGCCGACCTTCGCGGGTCCGCCGGGCGCATCGACCTGCAGGTCGTTCGGCCACTTGAGCCGCGCGGGCGCGCCGTGGCGCGCGAGCACGTCGGCGACCGCGACGCCGATCGCGAGCGGCAGCCCGATCAGCGAGGCACCGTCGGCCTCGCGCTCGAGCGCGACCGACACCGCGAGCGAGCGGCCCGCGTCGCCGAGCCAGTCGCGCCCGTTGCGCCCGCGGCCGGCCTGCTGAACGTCGGCCGCGAGCGCGCAGGCTGCGGCCGGCCGCGTGCCGAAGGGCCGGCGCATCAGCTCGGTGTTGGTCGAGTCGATGCGCGCCACGCGCTCGAACCGCGACGGATCGATCATGTAAGCTCCCCGGATCGGATCCGCCATGTCTACCACGATCGACGCGCCCCCCGGCCCGGGCCGCGGGCCCGCTCTGATGCGCGCGCTGGGCCTGCTGTTCGCGGCCTCGATCGCGTTCGCGACGCTCTATCCCCTGGTCGACTGGCGGCTGCGCGCGGCGGGCGGCTTCACGTTCCT
The DNA here is from genome assembly GCA_044371545.1 of Burkholderiaceae bacterium. Lineage (GTDB taxonomy): Bacteria > Pseudomonadota > Gammaproteobacteria > Burkholderiales > Burkholderiaceae_E > UBA4615. The sequence continues at coordinate 2,295 of JBILTM010000202.1, read as the reverse complement.
GCTCGGCGGGCTGCCGCGCTACTGGACCTGGTTCGACGTGCTGAGCAACGTGCTCGCCTACGGCGTGCTCGCGCTGCTGCTCACGCTCGGCTGGCTGTCGCGCGCGAGGCCGTGGGTCGCGGTCGCCGCGGTCACCGTCGCGGGCTCGCTGCTGTCGCTGTCGCTCGAGGCCGCGCAGAGCTACCTGCCGGCGCGCGTGCCCTCGCTGCTCGACTGGCTCGCGAACACGCTCGGCAGCGCCGGCGGCGCGTGGCTCGGCGCGACGCTGAACCGCGCGGCGCAGCGGCCCGACCGGCTCGCCGTGCCGGTGCGCGACCGCTGGTACGAGCAGGGCCCGCCGATGGGCTGGGTGCTGCTGCTGATGTGGCTGTCGGCGCAGCTCGTGCCGCAACGGCTGCTGTTCGCGACCGGCCACGTCGAGCCCGCCGCGCAGCGGCTGCTCGACCGCGTGTGGCCGGTCGACACGCCCGACCTGTCGATGCTCGCCGGACGGCTCTGGGGCGGCGTCGCGCCGACCGGCTACGGCGTCGCGATCGAGGCCGGCGTGGTCGTCTGCGCGGTCTGCACGGTGGGCGCGCTCGCGTTCGCGCTGGTGCACGGCCCGCGGCGACGGTTCGCGCTCGTCGCCGGCATCGCGCTGGTCGCGGCCGGGCTGCGCAGCATCGCCACGCAGATGGTCTACGGACCGACGGCGCCGTTCGCATGGCTGACGCCGGGCGCGCAGGGCGGGCTGGTCGTGGGCACCGCGCTGCTCTACGGACTCGAGACGCTCGGGCCGCGCTGGCGCGCGGTCGCCGGCATCGTGACCGCCGCCGCGGGCGCCGTGCTGGTCAACGTCGCCCCCGAGGACCGCTACTTCGACACGATGGTCGCGGGCATGCAGGCGGGGCAGCTGTCGAACCTGCACGGCCTGCTGCGCGCGGTGTCGTTCGTCTGGCCGATGCTCGCGATCGTCTGGTTCTGGCGCCGCGCGGGGCGGGCTGGGGCACGATCGCTATAATCGGTCGGCTGCCCGCGCGGCCCCGTTCCGCGCGGCCCCGTCGCGCAGGGCCCGGCTCGCCGGACCGCGCCGCCCCACGCCGGACCCGCCCCCGTGAGCCACTACGCCAAGCACATCTTCTTCTGCCTCAACCGTCGCGACGACGGCCGCGCGTACTGCGCCGAGCACCGCGCCGAGGCGCTGCAGGGCTACTGCAAGGACCGCGTGAAGGCGCTCGGCCTCGCCGGCCCCGGCAAGGTCCGCGTCAACAAGGCCGGCTGCCTCGACCGCTGCGAGCAGGGTCCGGTCGCGGTCGTCTACCCCGAGGCGGTCTGGTACACCTTCGTCGACGAGAAGGACATCGACGAGATCGTCGAGAGCCACCTGCGCGACGGCAAGGTCGTGGAGCGGCTGAAGCTCGACTGAGCCGATGAACCCGTCCACCCGCAGCGTCGCCGTCGACGGCCCGGCCGGACGGATCGACGTCGCGGTCGACCGGCCTGACGAGGGGTCGCCACGCGGCCTCGCGGTGATCGCGCACCCGCACCCGCTGTACGGCGGCACGCGCGACAACAAGGTCGTGCAGACGATCGCCCGTGCGCTGCTCGCGCTCGGGCACGCCTGCTGGCGGCCGGACTTCCGCGGCGTGGGCGCGACCGAGGGCGTCCACGACGAGGGCCGCGGCGAGACCGAGGACCTGCTCGCGGTGGTCGCGGCCGCGCGCGCGTCGGAGCCGGGCGGCGACGCGCTGCCGCTGGTGCTCGCCGGCTTCTCGTTCGGCAGCTTCGTGCAGTCGCGCGTCGCGCGCCGGCTGGCCGAGGCGGGCGCGCCCGCGTCGCGACTGGTGTTCGTCGGCACCGCCGCGTCGCGCTTCGAGGTCGAGCCGGTGCCCGCCGACACGATCGTGATCCACGGCGAGGTCGACGACACGGTGCCGCTGTCGTCGGTGCTCGACTGGGCGCGGCCGCAGGAGCTGCCGGTCGTGGTGATCCCCGGAGCGGACCACTTCTTCCATCGCAAGCTGACCGGGCTCAAGCAGCTGCTGGTCCGCGAGCTGCGCTGAGTCGATGCCCGAGCCGCTGCCCGACGCCGTCTACGCGAAGACCCCGCAGGGCAGCGACGAGGTCGCGACGCGCCGGCACGGGCTCGCGATGCGCGTGCGCCAGCTGCTGATACTCGTCGACGGCCGGTGCAGCGTCGCCGACCTCGCGAAGCTGGTGCCAGAGCGGGACCTCGTCGCGCACCTGGCGCTGCTCGAGGACCGGGGCTTCGTCGTGCGCGCCGACGTGACGCAGGCCGGCCTGCCGGCGGCCGCG
>JBILTM010000368.1:0-2528 GCA_044371545.1 Burkholderiaceae bacterium | reverse complement strand
CTGCGCGATCTCGGTCGCCACGAGGCCGCGCTCGCCGACTGCGACCGCGCGGTCGCGCTCGCGCCGGCCTCGCCCGACGCGTGGCGCGTGCGCGGCGTGGTGCTGCGCGCGCTCGGCCTCGCGCAGGCCGCGGTCGCGAGCCACGACGCCGCGCTCGCGCTGCGGCCGGGCGACCCCGACGCCCTGGTCGCGCGCGGTCTCGCGCTCGCGGACCTTCACGCGCTGGACGACGCGACCCGCTCGATCGAGCAGGCGCTCGCCGCGGCCCCGGACGACCCCGACGCGCACTGGGTGCTCGCGCGCGTGCGGCTGGCCGCCGGCGACTACGCGCGCGGCTTCGAGGCCTTCGAGTGGCGCTGGCGCACCGCGCAGGGCCGGCCGTTCGCACGCGCCTTCGAGCGCCCTCAGTGGGACGGCATGATGGCGCTGGACGGCCGCACGGTGCTGCTGCATGCCGAGCAGGGCCTCGGCGACACGATCCAGTTCGTCCGCTACGCGCCGATGGTCCGCGCGCGCGGCGCACGCGTCGTGCTCGAGGTGCCGGCGGTGCTCGCGCCGCTGCTCGCGCGGCAGGGCCTCGCCGACGCGGTCGTCGCACGCGGCGCATCGCTGCCCGGGTTCGACGTGCACTGCCCGCTGATGAGCCTGCCGCGCGCCTTCGGCACCCGGATCGACACCGTGCCCGCGCCCTCGCGCTACCTGTCGGCCGACCCGGCCCGCGTCGCCGACTGGACGGCACGGCTCGGACCACGGACCCGCCCGCGCATCGGCGTCGTCTGGAGCGGCGCCCCGACGCGGCTCGGCGTCGCCGAGCGAAGCGTGCCGCTCGACACGCTCGCCGCGCTGCTCGACGACGCGTTCGACTGGGTCGCGCTGCAGCACGAGGTCCGCGACGCCGATCGCGACGCGCTCGCCGCGACGCCGCGGCTGCGCGGGTTCGGCGACGCGCTGCGTCCGTTCGACGAGGTCGCGGCGGCGATGGAGGCGCTCGACGCGGTGGTCGGCGTCGACACGGCGCTCACGCATCTCGCGGCGGCGCTCGGTCGGCCCACGATCGTGCTGCTGCCGGAGCGGGCCGACTGGCGCTGGCACGAGGGCCGCGACGACTCGCCCTGGTACCCGAGCGCGACGCTGGTGCGCCAGCACGCGCACGACCGCTGGGAGGTGGCGCTGCGCCGCGCTCGGCTCGCGCTGCACGCGCGCTTCGGCGCCGGACGCTGAACACGGACGGCCCGCGGGTCCGTCCTCAGCCGCGCGGCCAGACCATCGGGAGCGCGATCGCCAGGATCGCCAGGCCGCTCGCGAGCTTGAGCAGCCGCCCGCCCTTCGCGGTCAGCCGCGGGCTCGACAGCAGCGCCACCGCGCCGGCCGAGATCGCGGCCGCCGGCAGCGCGTAGCCCGCCATGTAGAGCGCGAGGTGCGCGCGTGCGGCGGTCGGATCCGGCGCGTGCCGCGCGAGCGTCGCGGTGAACACCGCCGGGAACCCGGCGGTGCACATCAGCTCGACGACGTTGACGACCAGCGCCAGCACGACGATCGCGCCCACGGCCGCCACGGGCGACGGCGCGGCGAGGATCGCCCGCATCCGCGCGCCGACCATCGGCTTCGCGGACGCGGGCACGGACAGCGACGGCCCGTGGCCCGGCGCCACCGCGTCCTTGAGCTGCAGCGCGCCGATCAGCAGGCCCGCGACGCCCGCCGCGCGCTCGAGCGGCCCGGCGAGTCGCGCGAGCGCGAACAGGTCGAACCACGCGAGCATCACCAGCGCGTGGACGCCCGCGGTCACCGCGACGAAGAGCGCGGCGAGCACCGCGATGCGCGCCCGGTCGTGCAGGTGCAGCAGCATCGACAGCAGGTAGAGCAGCGCCCACATCGCGCACGGGTTGAGGCCGTCGAGCATGCCCATCGCGACGCTGAAGGTCGCCGAGCCGGGACGCAGCGAGCCGAACGCGGCGGAGCCGTCGGGCGGCACCGGGGCGTCGGGGGCCGGTGCATTCGGGGCGTCCGTTGCCGGGGCCGTGGCATTCGGCGCATCCGGGGCGTCGGGCGCACCCGGCCCGCCCGACGTGCGCGGCGGCTGCGGCGCCGGCATCGCACCGCCCGGCTCGCCCTCGAGCAGCGCGAGGATCGGCGGCCCGCTGCGCTCGGCGTCGGCGAAGCCGACGATCGCGCGCCCGTCCGCGACGAAGGTCGGCACGGCGGCGTTGCGCCGGCCCAGACCGCGCGACACCTCCACCAGCGCGTCCATCGCCGACGGGTCGGTCTCGACGTCGCGCAGCACCACCTCGAGGTCCGGTCGCTGCCGTGCGACCTGCGCGAGCCAGCGCTTCGCGTCGGCGCAGTGCGGGCAGCCCTCGCGGACGTAGACGACCAGCACGCGGCGCGCCGGGACGACGCCGTCCGCGCGGGGGCTCGCACCGGCCCCGCCGGGGCCCGCGGCCTGCACCTCGGCGCCGCCTCCGGCCTGTGCGGAAGCCGTCTGCGCGGCTGCGCCCTCCCCGAGCGCGCCGACCAGCAAGACGCCGAGC
>JBILTM010000201.1:0-9157 GCA_044371545.1 Burkholderiaceae bacterium | reverse complement strand
GGTCCATAGCGTAGCGAGGCCCACCCCGGGGCGGCGGCCTCGCGCCAACCGTCGAATTGCACGAACGCAACCTTCGACCTGACGCCACCGGAAGACGTTCCAGACTCCCCCCGCACACACTCCCCGAGCCACGCCGCCCCCGGCTGACCCTGCAGCCCGTGTGGTAACCTCCAGGGCTTTTGGTGCCTCGCAGCAAACCCCCGTCGAATGGCCTTGTCGCCACCGTCCGTCGCGCGTCAGCCGCTCCACCGCCGCGCGGTCCAGGTCGAGGCGTTCGGGCGTGATGATGGCCTGTTCGACCTCGAGGCCCGACTCACCGACACCAAGCCCTTCCCGATCGACCTGCTGTCCGGTCGGCGCGATGCCGGCGACCCGGTGCACGACATGTTCCTGCGGGTGACGATCGATGCGCAGTTCACGATCGTCGGCGTCGAGGCCGACCCGGCCCGGGTGCCGAACCCCGGCGTGTGTGAAGCGGTCGCCCCGAAGTACGAGCGCCTCGTCGGCCTGAACCTGCTGCGCGGGTTCCGCAAGCAGGTGCAGGCGCGCCTCGGCCGCATCGAGGGCTGCACCCACCTGTCCGAACTCACCTCGGTGCTCCCCACCGCGGCGCTGCAGTCGATCGCGCACGTCGTGCGCCCGGTCGACGACTCCCGTGCAACCGAACCGCCGTTCTTCATCGGCCAGTGCCATGCGTACGATCGCAGCGGCGAGGTCGTCCGGCGGCATTATCCCCAGTGGTTCGTCCAAGCCGATCGAACGGAAAAGAGTGATCCATGAAGATCCATGAATACCAAGGGAAGGAACTGCTGAAGCGCTATGGCGTGCGCGTGCCGCGCGGCATCCCGTGCTTCAGCGTCGACGAGGCGGTCAAGGCGGCCGAGGCGCTCGGCGGGCCGGTCTGGGTCGTCAAGGCTCAGATCCATGCCGGCGGCCGCGGCAAGGGCGGCGGCGTCAAGGTCGCGAAGTCGATGGCCGAGGTGAAGGAGCATGCGTCGAAGATCCTCGGCATGCAGCTGGTCACGCACCAGACCGGGCCGACCGGCCAGAAGGTGCGCCGCCTGCTGATCGAGGAAGGCGCGGACATCAGGAAGGAGCTCTACGTCGGCCTGGTCGTCGACCGCGTGACGCAGAAGGTCACGGTGATGGCCTCGAGCGAAGGCGGCATGGACATCGAGGAGGTCGCCGAGAAGACCCCCGAGCTGATCCACAAGGTGAGCGTCGACCCGAGCACCGGCCTCACCGACGCGCAGGCCGACGACCTCGCCGCGAAGATCGGCGTGCCGGCCGCGAGCATCCCGCAGGCGCGCACGATCTTCCAGGCGCTGTGCAAGGCGTTCTGGGACACCGACGCGTCGCTCGCGGAGATCAACCCGCTGATCCTGACCGGCAAGGGTGAGGTGATCGCGCTCGACGCGAAGCTGAACTTCGACTCGAACGCGCTGTTCCGCCATCCGGAGATCGTCGAGCTGCGCGACCTCGACGAGGAGGATCCGGCAGAGATCGAGGCCTCGAAGTTCGACCTCGCCTACATCCAGCTCGACGGCAACATCGGCTGCCTGGTCAACGGGGCCGGCCTCGCGATGGCGACGATGGACACGATCAAGCTGTTCGGCGGCGAGCCGGCCAACTTCCTCGACGTCGGCGGCGGCGCGACCGCCGAGAAGGTCACCGAGGCCTTCAAGATCATGCTGCGCAACCCGGAGCTGAAGGCGATCCTGGTCAACATCTTCGGCGGGATCATGAAGTGCGACACGATCGCGCAGGGCGTGATCACCGCCTCGCGTGCGGTCGGCCTGAAGGTGCCGCTGGTGGTCCGGATGAAGGGTACGAACGAGGACCTCGGCAAGAAGCTGCTCGCCGAGTCGGGCCTGCCGATCATCTCCGCCGACTCGATGGCCGAGGCCGCCGAGAAGGTCGTCGCGGCCGCCAAGGGCTGATCCCCACATCATCCGGAGCACCAGAACCATGTCGATCCTGGTCAACAAGAACACCAAGGTCATCACGCAGGGGATCACCGGCAAGACCGGCCAGTTCCACACGCGGATGTGCAGCGAGTACGCCAACGGCAAGAACTGCTTCGTCGCGGGCGTGAACCCCAAGAAGGCGGGCGAGAACTTCGAGGGCATCCCGATCTTCGCGTCGGTGAAGGACGCGAAGGCCCAGACCGGCGCGAACGCGTCGGTGATCTACGTGCCGCCCCTGGGCGCGGCCGCCGCGATCTGGGAGGCGGTCGAGGCCGACCTCGACCTGGTCGTCTGCATCACCGAGGGCATCCCGGTGCGCGACATGATCGAGGTCCGCGACCGGATGCGTCGAGAGAACCGCAAGACGATCCTGCTCGGGCCGAACTGCCCCGGCGTGATCACGCCCGACGAGATCAAGATCGGCATCATGCCGGGCCACATCCACAAGAAGGGTCGCATCGGCGTGGTCTCGCGCTCGGGCACGCTGACCTACGAGGCGGTCGGGCAGCTGACCGAGCTCGGCCTCGGCCAGTCGTCGGCGGTGGGCATCGGCGGGGACCCGGTCAACGGCCTGAAGCACATCGACGTGATGAAGATGTTCAACGACGATCCGGAGACGGACGCGGTCGTGATGATCGGCGAGATCGGCGGCTCCGACGAGGAGACGGCCGCGCTCTGGATCAAGGACAACATGAAGAAGCCGGTGGTCGGCTTCATCGCCGGCGTCACCGCCCCCCCGGGCAAGCGGATGGGCCACGCCGGCGCGATCATCTCGGGCGGCAAGGGCACCGCGCAGGAGAAGCTCGAGGTGATGTCGGCCTGCGGCATCACGGTCACCAAGAACCCGTCGGAGATGGGCCGGCTGCTGAAGGCCGCCATCTGACGACGCGCGCGGGCCCCGTCGGGTCCGCGCGGCCCCGCGCGGCGCGCCCGGGTGCCGCCGCGGCGCGGGCCTGATCGACATAGGACGAGGGAGAGCATGGATATCGGGACCGCGGCATTCTGGCTCGCGCTCGGGCAGATCATCGTCGCGGACCTGCTGCTGGCCGGCGACAACGCGGTCGTCATCGCGCTCGCGGTCCGCTCGCTGCCCGCGGCGCAGCAGAAGAAGGCGATCATCTTCGGCACGGTTGCGGCGGTCGTGATGCGCGTCTCGCTGACGATCGTCGCGGCGCAGCTGCTGACGCTGCCGTACCTGAAGCTCGTCGGCGCGGCGCTGCTGATCTACGTCGCCGTGGGGCTGGTGCTCCCGGACGATGACTACGCCGGGGACTCGCTGCCCGGCGCGACCGGTCCGACCGGGTCGATGGCCTCGGCGATCCGGACGATCCTGATCGCCGACCTGGTGATGAGCCTCGACAACGTGATCGCGGTCGCCGCCGCGTCGCGCGGCGACACGTTCCTTCTGGTCGCCGGGCTGCTGATCTCGATCCCGCTGGTCGTCTACGGCAGCACGCTGCTGCTGAAGGTCGTCGAGCGGTATCCGCTGATCGTGTGGGGCGGCGCCGCGCTGCTGGGCTACGTCGCCGGCGACATCGCGGTCCACGATCCGGCGATCGAGACGTGGGCGACGGCGCAGGCCGCCGCGATGGGCGTGTCGCTCGCGAACCTCGGCCGCCTGGTGGGCCTGCTGGGCGCCGCGCTGGTCGTCGGGCTCGCCTGGATGCTGCTGCGCAGGCGGAAGATCGCCGCGCTCTGATCGGGCCGCCGCCGGCGGCCGGTCGGCACGCCCGGACGGCGCGCGCCGCGGCCCGAGCGGCGGGCTTCGCCCGCCGCACGGCACCGATGCACCGCCGGGCGGGCGGCGTCACCCGTTCGTGAACCAGTTCCTTCGGAGCCTCCGGACCGGCCGATAGATTGCCCGCATGTCGGCAATCGCTCATGTCCCGGAGGCTGCGCCCTCCCGCGCGTCGGTCGCGCTCGTCGAGTCCGCGGACGCCCCGGTGCCCTGGGCGCTGGTGACCGATCCGGGCCCCTCGCGCCCGCACAACGAGGACCGCTGGCGCGTCGACTCGGCGGGCAGCACGTTCGCGCTCGCCGATGGCATGGGCGGCTACAACGCCGGCGAGGTTGCCAGCGAGATCGCGACCCGCACGGTCGGCGAGCTGGTCGCCGCGCTGCGCGCCGCCGGCCTCGCGCCGGCCGACGCGCTGGTGCGTGCGGTCGCCGCCGCGCACGCCGGCATCGTCGATTTCGCGCACACCCGCCCCGAGTGCCTCGGCATGGCCACCACGCTCGTGGTCGCGACGATCGCCGACGGCCGCCTGACCGTCGCGCACGTCGGTGACTCGCGTGCCTACCTGCTGCGCGATGGCACGCTCTCGCGCCTGACACGCGACCACTCGATCGGCCAGCAGATGCTCGACACCGGCCGGATGACCGAGTCGCAGGTGCAGCGGCTGCCGGCCCGCGGGATCCTGACCCGTGCGCTCGGCATCGAGACCGAGCCGCCGGTGGCCGACGTCGTCGAGCACGACTGGCGCGCCGGCGACCTGCTGTTGCTGTGCTCGGACGGCCTGTCCGACTCGCTCGACGACACCGCGATCGCGCGCGCGCTCGACGTCCCCGGCGCGACGCTCGGCGCCCTCGCGAGCGCGCTGATCGTCGAAGCGCTCGCCCGCGGCTGCACCGACGACTCGACCGTGCTGCTCGCCGGCGGCGCACGCGCCACGGCCGCGAGCCACTGAGACGCCGCACTCCGTTCCCCTGTTCCCGCGTCGACCGATCCCATGCAGCAGCGCGAGACCGCCGCGATCCCCAAGCTGGTGCTGAGCACCGCGCACCGCCTGTTGCGGCGGATCGCGATCGACCGCCCGCGGTTGACGATCGGCCGCCGCCCGTACAACGACGTGATGCTCGACGACCTGACGGTCTCGGGCGAGCACGCGGTGCTGCACACCGAGAACGGCGAGAGCACGATCCACGACCTGCACAGCCGCAACGGCACGCTGGTCAACGGCGTGCCGGTCTCGCAGCGCACGCTCATCGACGGCGACCGGATCGAGATCGGTATCTACCGCCTGCACTACGTGCACGAGCGCGCGCCCGTCGAGGCGCTCGAGCCGCCGGCGATGGACCCGGACACGCTCGCGCGGCTGGTGATGCTCGCCGGCCCGCAGGCGGGCTCGACGGTGCGCCTCGAGCGGCCGATCGTCAGCGTCTCCAACGGCTCGGGCCAGGTCGCGGTGATCGCGCGGCGCCGCGCCGGCTTCGTCCTCACGCACCTCGAGGGGCCGACCTATCCGCTGGTCAACGGCGAGGCGATCGGGCTCGTCGCGCACCCGCTGAAGCAGGACGACCTGATCGAGCTGGCCGGCACGATCTTCCAGTTCCACTCGGACCCACCTCCCTGACGCGAACGGACTAGCGAAGAACTCGACGTGGCGCTGCGCGAACTCCTCCCGATGAGGACGAGACGGCTGGTCCTGGGGCTGGGACTGGTCGTGGCCGCGATCGCCTGCGAGCTGGGTCACCTGTCGCTGCCGCTGGTCGAGACGCTCGATCGCTACCTGTACGACACCCGCCTGCGGCTGCAGCCGGCCAAGCCGAACAGCCGCGTGCTGATCGTCGACATCGACGAGCGCAGCCTGAAGGAGCAGGGCCGCTGGCCCTGGTCGCGCGAGACGCTGGGCAAGATGGTGCAGACCATCGGGCGCGAGGGCGGCGCGCGCGCGATCGGCTTCGACATGGTCTTCGCCGAGCCGCACGCCACGCAGGACCCGGTGCTGATGCGCTCGCTGACCGGTGCGCCGGTCGCCCTCGGCTACTACTTCTCGAGCGAGCTCGGCGCGGTCTCGACCGGCATGCTGCCGTCGGCGGTGTGGCCGGCCTCGGTGCTCGCCGACCGCCGGCTCTCGGTGACGACCTGGAACGGCTACGGCGCGAACGTCGTGCCGCTCGCCCGGGTCGCGCGCGCGGCGGGCTTCTTCAACCCGGTCGTCGACCGCGACGGCGTGGTCCGCTCGCTGCCGCTGCTGGCCGAGTACAAGGGCCAGCTCTACGAGTCGCTCGCGGTCGCGACGCTGCGCATCTACTTCGGCAACGCGCCGCTGACGCTGCGCGCGGAGGGCATGCACGCCGACAGCCTCGGCTTCGGGCCCGCCGGCGAGCAGGCGCGCATCCCGATCTCCGAGGGCACGACCGCGCTGGTGCCGTTCCAGGGCCGCGGCGGCGCGGCGTCGTCGCGCTTCCGGTACGTGTCGGCCACCGACGTGCTCGAGGGGCGCGTCGAGCCGCGGGTGTTCCGCGACCGGATCGTGCTGGTCGGCACCTCGGCGCCCGGCCTGACCGACCTGCGCGCGACGCCGGTGAGCGAGGTGTACCCCGGTGTCGAGATCCACGCGTCGCTGATCGCGGGCGCCCTCGAGGGCACCATCCGCACGCGGCCGGTCGAGGCGCCGCTGTTCTCGGCCGCGGCGATCACGGTGGTCGGCGGCATCGCCGCCTTCGCGATGGCGGGCGCCGGCGTCGTCGGCATCGCCGCGGTGACGCTGCTCGGCCTGTCGACGCTGCTCGCCTGGAACGCGATCGCCTACGCGAGCCTCGGCTGGGTGATCCCGCTCGCCTCGGGCGTGCTCGCGCTGGTCATGGTCGCCGCGCTGAACCTGGTCGCCGGCTACGTGACCGAGGGCCGATCGCGGCGCGCGGTGATCGGGCTCTTCGGGCAGTACGTCGCGCCGCAGCTGGTCGAGCGCATGGCGCACGACCCGGACAACTACCCGCTCGAGAGCCAGAACAAGGAACTCACCATCCTGTTCGCCGACATCCGCGGCTTCACGCGGATGGCCGAGAGCATGGACCCGCAGCAGCTGCGCGACTACCTGAACCGCTTCCTCACCGCGATGACCGAGGTGATCCACGCCTACAACGGCACCGTCGACAAGTACATCGGCGATGCGGTGATGGCCTTCTGGGGCGCGCCGGTCGACGACGCGAAGCACGCCGACCACGCGGTCGCCGCGGCGCTCGCGATGCAGCGCGAGGTCGAGCGGCTGAACCGCGAGTTCGAGGGGCTCGGCTGGCCGCGGCTCACGGTGGGCATCGGCATCAACACCGGCGTGGTCCGCGTCGGCGACATGGGCTCGAGGCTGCGGCGCGCCTACACGGTGATCGGCGACGCGGTGAACCTCGCGTCGCGGCTCGAGGGGCTGTCGAAGAAGTACGAGCTGCCGATCGTGATCGGCGACGCGACCCGCCGGGCGGTGCGCGGCATCGCGCTGCAGTTCGTCGCGCAGTCGGAGGTGCACGGGCGCACCGAGCCGGTCGGCGTCTGGCAGCCGGTCGCGGTCGACCCCGAGGCCTACGCGCCGCCGACGCTGATCGAGGTGCAGCAGAACGACGCGCCGACGACGACGACGCGGGAGCCTGTCGCGTGAGACGCCGGGCCGCCCCAGGTCTCACGGCCCCGCAGCGCGAAGCGCGGAGGGGTGCCCGATGAAGCTGCGCGTGCTCGGCTGCAGCGGGGGCATCGGCGCGCGCGCGAGGACGACCTCGTTCCTCGTCGACGACGACATCCTGATCGACGCCGGCACCGGCGTGGAGGACCTGTCGATCGACGAGCTGACGCGGATCGACCACGTGTTCCTGACCCACTCGCACCTCGACCACGTGCTCGCGCTGCCGCTGCTCGTCGATTCGGTCGGCGCCCGCCGCGGCCGGCCGATCGTGGTGCACGCGCTGCCGGAGACGATCGCGGCGCTGCGCGCGCACGTCTTCAACTGGGTCATCTGGCCGGACTTCACCGAGATCCCGCACTACGAGCGGCCGTGGATGACCTTCGAGCCGATGCAGCTCGGCGCGACGGTGTCGATCGGCGAGCGCTCGATCCGCAGCATTCCGGCCAACCACACCGTGCCCGCGGTCGGCTTCCACGTCTGGGGCCCGCAGGGCGCGCTGGTGTTCTCCGGCGACAGCTGGCCGACCGAGGAGTTCTGGCGCGTCGTCAACGGCGTGCGCGACCTGCGCTTCCTGATCATCGAGACGGCGTTCTCCAACAAGGAGCGCGACCTCGCGATCACCGCGAAGCACCTGTACCCGATCGAGCTCGGCGAGCAGCTGAAGAGCCTGAAGAAGGAGCCGCGGGTGCTGGTCACGCACCTGAAGCCCTCCGACGCCGAGACGATCGCGCGCGAGATCGACGCCTGGGCGGGGCGCTCGATGCCGAAGCTGCTCGAGCGCGGGATGGTCCTCGAGTTCTGACGGGCCCGGCGCGACGCGCCGGTCCTGCACGCCGTTCGTCCGGGGCTGCGGTCTGTCGGCACGAATCCTGCACTGTCCCGACACATCGATACCGATCCCGCGCATCGGGAGCCTCCATGCACACGCCGTCCGTCCCCGTGAAACCGACTGTCCTTGCCTGCCGTCGCGCGCGGGGCTTCACGCTGATCGAGCTGATGATCGTCGTCGCGATCATCGGCATCCTCGCCGCTGTCGCGATCCCGGCGTACCAGGACTACGTGGTGCGCGCGAAGGTGTCCGAGGGCCTCGTGCTCGCGTCGCATGCGAAGGCGCTGGTTGCGGAGAACGCAGGCAGCGGCAGCGCGTCGATGGCGCTCGGCTACACCGTGCCCGCGCCGACGCGCAACGTGAGCGGTGTGGCGATCACGCCCGCGAACGGCGAGATCACCGTCACCTTCCAGCCCGCGGTGAGCCCGGGTGCGACGCTGGTGCTCGCGCCGCGCCAGGGCTCGTCGGCGGGGGCCGCGCTCGAGGCCGGCACGGCGTTCACCGACACGATGGTCTGGAACTGCAACGCCGCCGGCAGTCCCCGCGCCGGCACTGTCGGCACGCTCGCGCCGCGATATGCGCCGGCGGAGTGCCGCTGATCGTCACTTCGCGACGGGGGCGGGGTGACGCGGTGCGTCACCCCAGTGACGCAAACCCACACCCCCGTCGCCGCTCGAACGGCGTTCGGGTCCGTTCGTCCTGCTACCCCACCTCGATCGGTGAACGATGTCACGCTGGCATGGAACTGGCTCCATACCAGTCGTCCACCGCGATGGTCGCGGCGCGGATCCTGCCCACTTCGGAGTAATTCGACATGATGCTCAAGCAAGTCCAGAAAGGCTTCACCCTGATCGAACTGATGATCGTGGTCGCGATCATCGGTATCCTGGCCGCCGTCGCGATCCCGGCCTATCAGGACTACGCGGTCCGCGCGAAGGTGACCGAGGGTCTGTCGCTGGCCTCGG
>JBILTM010000206.1:0-8806 GCA_044371545.1 Burkholderiaceae bacterium | reverse complement strand
GAGATCGTCGGGCTGTTCCGCGAGGCGGTCGAGCTCGAGTACCGCTACGCCGAGGACACCATGCCGCGCGGCGTGCTGGGCCTCAACGCGTCGATGTTCAAGGAGTACCTGCGTTTCATCGCGAACCGTCGCGCGCAGCAGATCGGCCTCGATCCGCTGTTCCCGGGTGCGGAGAACCCGTTCCCGTGGATGAGCGAGATGCTCGACCTGAAGAAGGAGCAGAACTTCTTCGAGCGTCGCGTGACGGAGTACCAGACCGGCGGCGCGCTGAGCTGGGACTGAGTCGGGCGCGCAGGCGAGAGAAACGCGGATTGCCGCATCCAGGATACGAGTTGACGGGGACGACCTCCACATCCAGGCATCGAACGGGCCACGCGACGCGCACCACGTGCGCCGGCGAGCCGTCGGTTCCGTCCCCGTCGTCGGAGAAGCTGCAGGCGCCGTGCCGCGAGGCACGGCGCCTTTTTCGTGCCGCGCGAACGCGCGCGGCACGTGCCACCGCATTCATTAGCGTAGGAAATCCGAGATTCGTTCTTGCGCCGATGAATAGCCCGCACCGTGGACGGCCCTGCGCCGTGCCGGAACGGGTTTCCATGACCGCAACTTCATCTTAGGAGTATCCACATGGCAACCGCCAAGAAACCCGCTGCGAAGAAGCCCGCCAAGAAAGCTGCCGCCAAGAAGCCGGCCGCGAAGAAAGTGGCCGCCAAGAAGCCGGCCGCCAAGAAAGCGGCGGCGAAGAAGCCCGCGGCGAAGAAGGTCGCGGCGAAGAAGCCGGCGGCGAAGAAGCCCGCGGCCAAGAAGCCCGCGAAGAAAGCGGCGGCGAAGAAGCCCGCGGCCAAGAAAGCGGCTGCGAAGAAGCCGGCCGCCAAGAAAGCGGCCGCCAAGAAGCCGGCCAAGAAAGCCGCCGCCAAGAAGCCTGCCAAGAAGGCTGCGAAGAAGCCCGCCAAGAAGCCGGCCAAGAAGGCCGAGAAGCCTGCCGCGGCCCCCGCGGCACCGGCCGCTTCCGCCCCGGCTGCGGCCGCGAAGCCTCTGAATCCGGCGGCCGCGTGGCCGTTCCCGACCGGCAACAAGCCGTGACGGAGCGGCCGCGAGGCCGCCACTGACAAGAAGCGACCGCCGTACCAGGATGCGGCGGCGACAGAGCCAGCCAGGTACTCGCGCCCGTCCAGGGCGCGATTTTTTTTGTGCGACAATCCCCGCCGCCATGAGCCGAATCCTGTGGTTGCTGATCGAGACCCTGGGCAGCCTGCTCGCCGTGGCGTGCGTGCTGCGGGCCTACTCCCACCGGGTCCACCTCAATCCCCGAAACCCGATCAGCCAGTTCGTCTCGGCGCTGACCGACTGGCTCGTGCAGCCGCTGCGCAAACTCATCCCGCCGGGGCGCACGATGGACTGGGCGAGCGTGCTGGCCGCGGTGCTGGTCGCGACGCTGACCGCGCTGCTCTTCTTCGTCGTGCTCGGCGGCGTGAGCGTGCCGAACCCCGGCAGCGTGCTGATGCTCGCGGCGATCTGGCTGGTGCGCTGGACCGTGTGGCTGGTGATCGGCCTGGTGATCATCCAGGCGATCCTGTCTTGGGTGAACCCTTACGCGCCGCTCGCGCCGGCGATCCAGCAGCTGACCCAGCCGTTCCTCGCCCCGATCCGCCGCGTGATCCCGCTGATCGGCGGCGTCGACCTGTCGCCGCTCGTGCTCATCATCCTGCTGCAGGTGCTGCTGATGGTCGTCGACCCGGCGACGCTGCCGGGCCTGCTGCGTTGAGCACGCGGTGCGGCGCAAGGCTCGCCGTCGGGCGAACGACCGGCGCAGGGTGTAGGCGGGAAGCTGGCGCACATGCGCGCCGCCGCGGCAACGACGGTCGCGATAGCGCTGGGCGCCTGCACCGGGCTCCCGCTTCGAGCGCGTGATTTCGGCGCGAGCCGACCGTTCGGTGCGGCCCGATGCAGTCCCTCCCGACTGGCTCCGCGGTGCTCCCGGCGAATGGGTGCTGTCGATCCTCGTGCAGCCCGGCGCGTCGCGCAGCGGGCCCGCCGGCGAGCACGACGGCTGCCTGCGCCTGAGGATCGCCGCGCCACCCGTCGACGGACGGGCCAATGACGCGCTGCGCGCGTTCCTCGCCGCGCGGCTCGACGTGCCGCGCGCGGCGGTGAGCATCGAGCAGGGCGAGGGCTCGCGCCGCAAGCGCGTGCGCGTCGCCGCGGCGTGCGATGCGTCGACGCTGCGCGCGCGGCTGGCCGACGGGCCCGACCCGGGGGGCGGCTGAAGCCGCGATACCGGATTCAAGGGGCTGTCCGGACGGCTGCGCCCGGATGTACGCTGTCGCGTCATCCCGTGCCGGAGACCCGCTTGCAGCGGCTGCGCGTCGCGATCATCGAGGACGAGCCCGAGTTCCGCCTGCGCTTCGAGCGGATCCTCGCCGCGGAGCCGTGGCTGCAACTGGTCGGCAGCGCGGCGGACTTTGCGCACGGCCGCGCGCTCGTCGAGGCGCAGGCGGCCGATCTGTACCTCGTCGACCTCGGCCTGCCGGACGGTGACGGCCGCGAGCTGATCCGGCTCGCCACGCAGGACCGCGCCGACGTCGACGTGCTCGTCGTCACGGTGTTCGGCGACGACGCGCACGTGCTCGCCGCGATCGAGGCCGGCGCGACCGGCTACCTGCTGAAGGACACCGAGCCGCGGCAGGTCGTCGACTGGATCCGCACGCTGCGCGCGGGCGGCTCGCCGCTGAACCCGGTGATCGCGCGGCGCCTGCTGCAGCGTTTCCGCGCAGGGCCGGCCGCCGACCGCGCGGTGCCCGAGCCGCCGGTGCCGGCGCTCGCCAATCCGCTGTCGGTGCGCGAGACCGAGATCCTGCAGCTGCTCGCCAAGGGGCTGAGCTACGCGGAGATCGGCGAGCTGCTCGGCATCTCGGCGCACACCGTCACGCAGCACATCAAGAAGATCTACCGCAAGCTGTCGGTGCACTCGCGCGGCGAGGCGGTGTTCGAGGCGACGCAGCTGGGCATCCTGCGCGCGCCCGGCCGCGCGGGATGAGCGACGCTGCGCCGCCCGCGGGGCCGATCCCCGATCGTCCGCCCCGGACGCGCCGGGCGCCGGATTCGTGGGGCGCGGTCGCGGTGGTGCTCGCGATGGGGGTGTTGGTTGCCGCGATCGTCGCGTTCGCGGCGATGCGCGGCGCCTCGATCACCGAAGGCGCCGGCACGATCGTCATCGAGCGCGCCGAGTGGGCGCTGTCGTGGTCCGAGCGGCCGCCGGACGAGCCGTCCGCGTGGCGCGAGACCGCACTGCCGCTGCGCTGGGCGGCGCCCGAGGCCGAGGTGCTGGTGCGCGCGTGGTTCCGGCTGCGCTTCGAGCGGCCCTCGACCGACGACACGCGGCTCGCGGTGTTCATCCCGAAGCTCGGCAACGGCGGCAGCCTGTGGCTGAACGGCGTGCCGATCGGCGACGTGCAGACGATGGACGAGCGCACGCAGGTGCGCTGGTTCCGCCCGTTCCTGTTCCCGTTCCGCGCCGAGCTGCTGCGCGAGGGGACCAACGAACTGGTGATCCGCCAGCAGACGCGCGACGAGCGCAACGTGTTCCGCGGCGTCGTGGTCGGGCCGCTCGAGCCGCTGCGCCATCGCCACGAGTGGCTGCAGTTCTGGCAGAAGACCACCGCGACCATCGCAGCATGGTTCTGCATGCTCGTCGGGCTCTTCCTCGTCGTGCTGTGGGCGCGTCGCCGCGACGAGTCGCTGAGCGCGATCTTCGGCGTGGCGTGCCTGATGTGGTCGCTGCGCTCGATGTCCTTCGTGGTCGAGTCGTTCCCGCTCGAGATATGGTTCGCGTGGCGCACCGTCTACTACATCGCGACCGGCGGCTTCATCGCGATGATGGCGATCGGCCTCGCGCGCTTCGCCGGGCGTGCGCCGCGCTGGCTGATGCCGGTCGCGGTCGGCTGGTGGGCGGCCGGCCCGCTGCTCTTCGTCGCCTTCGGCTGGCCGGTGCGCGATCCGCTCGACCAGATCTGGATCCTCGGATTCCTGCCGTTCATGATCTTCGCGGTGGGGGCGCTCGCGCAGGCCTGGTGGCGCGAACGCGAGGGGGCGCAGCTGCTGCTGCTCGGGTCGGTCGTCGTGGCCACGGGGATGGCGCTGCACGACTACGTGATCGGCCTCGATCCGCAGCTGCTGCCGAAGCGCTCGTTCTTCGGCATGCACCTCGCCGCGCCGATCGTGCTCGCGGCGCTCGGGGCGCACCTGCTCGACCGGTTCGTGCGCTCGCTCGAGCAGTCCGAGACGCTCGCGCGCAACCTCGAACAGCGCGTCACCGCGCGAGAGCGCGAACTGGCGAGCAACTTCGCGAAGCTGCGGCTGCTCGAGCGCGAACGCGCGCTCGCCGACGAGCGCCAGCGGATCATGCGCGAGATGCACGACGGCGTCGGCTCGCAGCTGCTGACCTCGCTCGCGATGGTCGAACGCGGCGCGGCCGATCGCGACGACGTCGCGCGGATGCTGCGAGAGTGCCTCGATGACATGCGCCTTGCGATCGACACCCTCACGCCCGAGTCGGCCGACCTCGGCGGCGCGCTCGGCAACCTGCGCTACCGGTCGTCGCCGCGTTTCGAGGCGATGGGCGTGCGCACGCGCTGGAACCTCGCGTCGCTGCCCGACTCGCTGCCGGTCACGCCGCACCAGTCGCTGCAACTGCTGCGGATCGTGCAGGAGTCGCTCGCCAACGTGCTCAAGCACGCGCGCGCGGGCAGCGTGCAGGTATCGGCGACCGTCGAGGACGGGAGGCTGGTGCTGGAGGTCGCCGACGACGGCGTCGGCTTCGACGACACGCGCGATTCCACCGGCCGGGGACTGCGCAACATGCGGCGCCGCGCTGCGGAGGCCGGCGCCACGCTCGACATCGGCCCGCGCGAGGGCGGCGGCACGCGGGTGCGGATCGCGCGCTCGCTCGCGCCTGACGCGCCGTCCGACGAAGGCGCCGCGGGCTGCCCGGCCGGTGCGCACTGAGTCACGCGCCGGCCGGAGCGTCGCGACCTACCAGGGCGAGGCGACGTAGGCCTCGCGGTAGCGTGCCGCGACCGCGTCGCGGTCGACGCGGTGATTCTGCGGGCCGAGGTGCTCGATCTTCATCGCGCCCATCACCGAGCCGAGCCGTGCGGCCACCGGCCAGCCGAGCCCGCTCGACAGCCCGTGCAGCAGGCCGCCGCGGTAGGCGTCGCCGCAGCCGGTGGGGTCGAGCGCCTCGCGGGCGCGGACCGGCGGGATCGTCTCGGTGCGGCCGCCGTGGTGCAGCGTCGAGCCCTCGCCGCCGCGGGTCACGATCATCGCGTCGACGCGGGCGGCGAGCTCGGCCTCCGACAGGCCGGTCTTCTCGGCCATCAGGCCGCTCTCGTAGTCGTTGACCGCGAGCGCGGTCGCGCCCTCGAGCAGCGCGCGCAGCTCGTCGCCCGAGAACATCGGCATCGCCTGGCCGGGATCGAAGATCCAGGGGATGCCGGCCTCGCGGTACTCGCGCGCGTGGCGCAGCATCGCATCCTTGCCGTTCGGCGCGACGATGCCCCAGGCGGCCGGTCCGCGCGCCGCGACCTCGTGCGCGCGCGACATCGCGCCCGGGTGGAACGCGGTGATCTGGTTGTCGGCGAGGTCGGTGGTGATGAACGCCTGCGCGGTGTAGAGGTCCTCGCAGCGCAGCACCGACGCGGTGTCGATGCCGAGCGCCGCGAGCCGGTCGACGTAGTCCCCGCCGTCGCGCCCAACCGCGGCGAGCACCACCGGCTGGCCGCCGAGGCCCTTCAGCGTGTACGCGATGTTCGCCGCGCAGCCGCCGAACTCGCGCTTGAGCGTCGGCGCGAGGAAGGACACGTTCAGCATGTGGACGCGGTCGGGGAGGATGTGGTCCTTGAAGTGGCCGTCGAACACCATGATCGTGTCGTAGGCGACCGAACCGCTGATCAGAACGCGTGTCGTCATCTTGGGGAGGCGAGGTGGGGAAGAGGGCCGCGACCGTCGGGGGTCACGGGTAGAAGAGGGCGACCGCGAAGCCGGTCGGCTGCAGACCGTCGTGCTGGAGCGCGAGCCGCAGCGGGCGCTCGGTGCGCGCGGCGAGACCGGCCTCGATCGTCGCGGCGTCGACGACGTAGAGGTCCGGCGGGATCACCTTGCGCACGATCAGCGCACCGGCGCTGTCGGTGAGCGTGAGCTCCATCGCAGGATAGCCGACGACGTGCGCGCTGCGGTTGCGCAGCACCGCCGACAGCGTCAGCACGTTCGGCGTGCCGGACGCCTGCAGCTCGAAGCCCTCGATCGTCAGCGCGTCGATCTCGCGCGGCGGACGCACCTCGAGTCCGAACGGGCCGAGCAGGCCGGCCAGCGTCGGCGCGAAGAGCGGCGCGCGCGCGGCGATCGCGTCTCGCCAGCCCACGACCGCCTGCAGCACGAGCAGCGCGCTCAGCCCGACCGCCGCGGCCCATGCGGCCGGCGACAGTGCGAGGCCGAGTCCGCGGCTGCGGCGGCGCGGACCGGGGAAGTAGTCGATCGCCGGTTCCGCGGGCGGCGGGTCGGCGCGGCGCAGCGCGGGCTCGAACGGGGGCGGCGGGACCGGCACGAACGCCGGCGTTGCGACGGGCTCGTCCTCGGGCGCACCGCGTTCGGGGCGCAGCGGCAGCCCCGGGAGCGCCGGAGCCGCGGCGCGAGATGTGCGGGGGGCCGTCGCCGGGACGGCGGACGGTCCCTCGCCGTGGACGCGGGTGACCGTCTCGGCGTGTGCGCCGGGCCGGTGGACCGACGTCGGCGGCATCACGTCCGGGGTCTCTCCCGGCAGCGGGCCGAAGCTCGAGTCGGTCAGGAAGAAGGCGGTCTTCAGGTCGTCGTCCGCGGCGAGGATCGTCTGCGGTCCGGCGGCGGGCGGCCACGGGGCGGCGGGGCGTGCGAGCAGGTCGTCGAGCGGCACGCGTGCGCCGTCGGGCGCGGGCAGTGCGGGGCGCTGCGGGTGCGGTGCAGCGGCCTGGACGGTGGGCGGGGGCGAGGAGATCGGTGGTGCGGCCCACGGCGACGGGGTCGACGTGCCCGGTGCGGAAGGTGCGTCGGCGGACGGCTGCGGCGGCAGGGGCGCGGGCGGGGCGTCGGAGGCGGGCGGTGCGGACGCGAAGGAGGGCGCGGGAGGCGGCGCGTCGGCGAGCGGCGGCGTCGGTGCCGAGGCGTCGGCGGGAGCCGTCGCGGTCCGGTCGTTCGCGCCGAGCGGCATCGCGGCGGGCGCGTCCTGCGGGGACGCCTCGGGCGGGAACGCAGCGGCCGTCGCGCACGCCGTCGTGCGGTCCGGCGCGTCGTCGCGCAGCGATCGCTCGTGCGCGATCGCGGCGGCTGCGGCCCACGGGTCCGCGGGTGCGCGATCGGGCGATGCGTCGCCCGGTCCGTCGGCGCCTCGCGCAGGAGTGGCCGCGGGCTCGTCCTCAGGGCGCGCCGGGCCCGGCGTCGTGCCGACGGACGCGGCGGCAGCCACCGGCGGCGCGCTCTGCGGCCCCGCGGCGTGCGCCGCGCTCGCATCGCCGTGTGCGGGCGCCGGGGTGCCGGACGACCCCGACGTGCCCGCGATCCCCGTCGTCCCCGTCGCACCGGCCGGGCTCGCCGCACCCGACGTCGCCCGCTCGCGCGCCGCACGCTGCGCGGCGCGCGCCGCGTCGTCCACGTAGCGCAGGTGGTCGATCCCGGAGAACACGTGCTGGCACACGCCGCAGCGGACCAGCCCGCGACGCAGCTTCAGCTGGTCCGGGACGACCTTGAAGCTGGTCTTGCACTGGGGACAGGTGGTCGCGAGGGCCATCGCGTCCGATCATCGGGGTTTGGTGCCGGCCAGGCAAGCCCAGCCGTCCGACAGCCCCGCGACCGACAGCGCGAGGCGCGGCGCGTACGCGGCCGACACCTCGTCGACCTGCCGCTCGAGCACTCCCGACAGCACCAGCGCCCCGCCCGGCCGCACCAGGTCGACCAGCACCGGCGCGAGCAGCTTCAGCGGGCTCGACAGGATGTTCGCGACCACGACGTCGGCCGGCGGCGGGCGCTCGTCGGCGCTCGCGCGCACCTCGACCTCGACGCGGTTGCGCACCGCGTTGTCGCGCGTCGCGACGAGCGCCTGCGGGTCGATGTCGACGCCGACCACCGAGGCCGCGCCGAGGCGCGCGGCCGCAATCGCGAGGATCCCCGAGCCGCAGCCGTAGTCGATCACCGTCGCGCCCGCCGGCAGGTGGCGCTCAAGCCACTGCAGGCACAGCCGCGTGGTCGGGTGGCTGCCGGTGCCGAACGCGAGGCCGGGGTCGAGCACGATCTCGATGCGCGTCGCGTCGTCGGTCGCGTGCCAGCTCGGCGTGATCACCAGCCGCTCGCCGATCGGGATCGGCTCGAACTGGGACTGCGTGAGCCGCACCCAGTCCTGGTCGGCCACGAAGCGGACCTCGAGCACCGGGGGCGCGGCGCAGCCGAGCGCGGCGGCCGCGTCGGCGAGCACCGCCGCGGGGTCGGCCGACGCGTCGACGAGCGCGGCGAGCACCGTGCGGCGCCAGCCCGTCACCGCGCTCGCGGCCGACGCCGGCATGCCGGGCTCGCCGTACTGCGGCTGCTCGTCGGGCGACTCGGCGTCGGCGTCCTCGGCCTGCACCGACAGCGCGCCGGCCTCGAGCAGGGCGTCGCTCCAGGGTTCGGCGTCGTCGCGGGAGACTTCGATGCGGAGCTCGTGCCAGCCGCTCATCGCGGTGTCAACCGTTTCTCTGCGCGAGCTTGTTCTCGAGGTAATGGATCGACGTGCCGCCCGCGACGAAGC
>JBILTM010000367.1:0-2558 GCA_044371545.1 Burkholderiaceae bacterium | reverse complement strand
CCTTGCGGTTGCGCAGGTGCGTCAGGTACAGGCCCATCATCGGATGGAGCGAGACGTCCTGCAGCAGCGTGCGGAAGTTGCCGAACGCGTTGCGCCCGAGCATGTCCATGTAGCCGGCCACGCCGCGAGGGAACTGAGCGATCGTCGGGTCCTGCAGCGAGATCACGAAGATCTGCGACAGCGCGAACGCGACGCGGTGGCGCAACTGGTCCTCGGCGGTCGTCGCGGTGCGCCAGAAGCTCTCGTAGATCCAGTTCTCGCTGATGCGGTCGTCCTCGTCGAGCTCCGCCACGCGCGAGGCGAAGTAGTCGAGGTGCGGCGTGCCCGCGGGCATGTTCAGCTGCTCGGCGATCCAGCGCTGGTAGCCGGCGGTCTGCAGCGTGTCGATGTCGGCCGACTTCGGGCCGAAGGTCGCCTGCGTCAGGAAGCGCGCGCCGGCGCCTTTCGTCGCGGGCGGGTCGACTGCCGGTCCCTCGTAGAGCGCCGCGGGCTGCGCGCTGCCGCCTGCGCCGGATGGGGAGGTCTCGCCGCCGCCGCCGCCGCAGGCGGCCAGCAGCGCGGTGGTTGCGATCGCCGCGAGGGCCTTCAGGGACCTGCCATGCATCACCGAATGCCTCCGTTGCAAAAATGTCACGCCGGCCGCAAACCTAAGGGGCACCTGCGCGTGCGGCATCGGGTGCGCGACCGTCGGCGTCGCACGGACGACGAGCGGCGAATGGCGGGGCAGGAACGGCCGACGAAGTGCCTTGATGGACGACAGGCGGTGCCCCGGGGGTCCGAGCGGTCGGTGACGTGCGTCACGCGCGGTGCCGCGCCGATGCGCGCGCGACGCCGCATGCGGGCGCCGCGCACGTCCTCGGGCGCCATCCGCCGCCCGTCGCGCCGGTCCGAGCACGCCTCTCGCTTGCGCGCGTGCACGGGTGTTACGCTGGTTTCACTACGGAGTGCGATCGTGCAAGGACAGACCTTCGCCCAACTGCTCTACCGCTACTGGTTCTACGGCTGGCTGTTCGAGGACGTGAACCGGGGCAGCCTGTACGAACGCGACGCCGCGCGACGCCATAACCAGTCGCGCTCGGTGTGGCTGCCGACGTACCTGCGCCGGTGGACCTGGCTCGGCGTGCTGTCGTACGCGATCGGCTGGACGATCGAGCCGCACGCGCCGGCGCCGATCGCGCTGCTGTTCTTCTTCACCTGCACGCTGTCGGTACCGGTGAACGCGGTGACGCTGGCGGCCTGGATCGGCTTGCGGGTGATGCCCGACCGCTGAGACCGCGCGCGGCCGCACCCGCGTGCGCGCGGGTGTGACATCCGTCACGCTCGGCCCACGAGCGGTGGCTCCTGGCAGACCGACGGTCGGTACACCCTCGGCCGCTTGTCCCCGAGCGCGACGATCGCATCCGACGCCGCGCCCAGACCGTGGCTGAGGCACTTCGAGCGGCGCGTCGAGGCTCGCGAGCCGCAGCCCGTGCCGACCGGAGACGACCCGATCCTGCTGCAGGTCCGCGAGCTGTTCGTCGAGCTCTACCGGCTGGTCTGGTCGCGTCAGCTCGGCGTACCCGCCGGCGAGACGCCGGACCTGCAGCAGCGCGAGCACCGCGGCGCGCCAGCAAAAAAAGGGCCCGACTCGCGTCGGGCCCCTCGTCGTTCGGCGGGCCGGTCGCGAGACCGGCCCGGCGCACGGACGTCTTACATGTCCATGCCGCCCATGCCGCCCATGCCACCCATGCCGCCGGGCATGCCGCCGCCGGCCGGCTTGTCTTCCGGCGCCTCGGCGATCATCGCGTCGGTGGTCAGCATCAGCGAGGCGACCGAAGCGGCGTTCTGCAGCGCCATCCGGGTCACCTTGGTCGGGTCGACGACGCCCATCTGCACCAGGTCGCCGTACGAGCCGTCCGAGCCGTTCCAGCCGAAGTTGCCCTTGCCCTCGAGGACCTTGGCGACCACGACGCTCGGCTCGTCGCCGCAGTTGGCGACGATCTGGCGCAGCGGCTCCTCGATCGCGCGCAGCACGATCTTGACGCCGGCATCCTGGTCGGCGTTCTCGCCCTTGACCGAGATCGACGAGCGGGCGCGCAGCAGGGCCACGCCGCCACCGGCGACGATGCCTTCCTCGACGGCGGCACGGGTCGCGTGCAGCGCGTCTTCCACGCGGGCCTTCTTCTCCTTCATCTCGACCTCGGTCGCCGCACCGACGCGGATCACCGCTACGCCGCCGGCCAGCTTCGCGACGCGCTCCTGCAGCTTCTCGCGGTCGTAGTCGCTGGTGGCTTCCTCGATCTGCTGGCGGATCGCCTTGACGCGCGCTTCGATGTTCTTCGCGTCGCCGGCGCCGTCGATGATCGTGGTGTTTTCCTTCTCCACGACGATCTTCTTGGCCTGGCCCAGGTCGCTCAGCGTGGCCTTCTCGAGCTGCAGGCCGACTTCCTCGGAGATCACCGACGCGCCCGTCAGGACCGCGATGTCCTGCAGCATGGCCTTGCGACGGTCGCCAAAGCCCGGTGCCTTGACGGCAGCGATCTTCAGGCCACCGCGCAGCTTGTTGACGACGAGCGTGG
>JBILTM010000366.1:0-2562 GCA_044371545.1 Burkholderiaceae bacterium | reverse complement strand
CGGTCTCGGCGAATCCGAGCAGGTCGTCCTCGACCTCGTCGGCGGGCGGCAGGCGGTCGATCCAGGCGGGGTCGACCCACACGTGGCAGGTCGCGCACGACGCGCAGCCGCCGCACTCGCCGACGATGCCGGGCACGTCGTGGTCGACGGCCGCGTGCATCAGGCTGGTGCCGGCGGGGACGGTGACGCGGCGCTCGGCGCCGCCCGGCAGGACGAAGACGATCGAAGGCATTGGAGGATCCGGGCTCAGAAGAGGTCGAAGTACTCGCGGTGCTCCCACTCGCCGACCTCGGCCGCGTGGCGCGCGAGCTCGGCGCGCTTGACGTGCACGAGGTAGTCGACGAAGCCGCGGCCGACGCCCTCGACGAGCGCCGCGTCGGCGAGCAGCGCGTCGAGCGCGGCGTCGAGGCTCGCCGGCAGGCGGCGGGCGTCGGTCTCGTAGGGCGCGTCGGCCGAGGCACCGGGCGAGAGGCCGCGCGCGAGGCCGTCGAGGCCGGCGACGACCTGCGAGGCCATGTACAGGTACGGGTTCGCGGCCGGCTCGCCGACGCGGTTCTCGATCCGCGTCGCCGCGTCGCCGGGTGCGCCGATCACGCGCAGCATCGCCGCGCGGTTGTCCTGCGCCCAGGCGACGCGGTCGGGCGCGAGCGAGTGCGGGCGGTAGCGGCGGTAGCCGTTGATCGTCGGCGTGGTGAACGGCGTCGCGCCCTCGGCGTGCGCGAGCAGGCCGGCGAGCCAGCGCGCGCCGGCCTGCGACAGCGGCGTGCCGTCGTGGCCCGCGCCGTCCGCGACGAACGCGTTCGCGCCGTCGGCGAGGCGTACCAGCGACTGGTGCAGGTGCCAGCCCGAGGACATCGCGTTCGGGATCCGCGGCCGGCACATGAAGCTCGCGTGCAGGCCGTTGCGGCGGGCGACCTGCTTGATCGCGCTCCTCAGCAGCACCATCGCGTCGGCGGCGGCGACGCCCTCGATCGGGCGGAAGGTGAGCTCGACCTGGCTCGGACCGAACTCGACCTCGAGCGAGCGCAGCGGCAGCCCGATCGCCTCGAGCGCCTGGCGCAGCGGCTCGAGCGCCGGCTCGATCTGGTCGTAGCGCAGCTCGGTCAGGTACTGGTAGCCCTGGTGCAGCAGCGCGACCTCGGGCGGCGCGCCGGGCACGCCGGGCGTGCCCGCGTCGGCGGGCGAGAGCTTCGGATCGAGCAGCCGGAAGAGGTGGAACTCGACCTCGAGGCCGGCGAGCAGCGCGTGGCCGCCGCGCTCCAGCCTCGCGTGCACGTCGCGATAGAGGCGGCGCGTGTCGAACGGCACCGGGCGCCCGTCGTGGAAGTGCAGGTCGCACAGCACCCAGCCGGTGCCGGGCGCCCAGGGCAGCGTGCGGAAGGTGGTCGGGTCGGCGACCATCAGCATGTCGGCCGCGCCCTGCATCTCGCGCAGCCCGAAGCCGCCGCCGGGCGTGAACACCGGGAACACCGTGCGGTGCGCGGTGTCCTTCGCGAGCAGCGTGGTGGTGACGCCCACGCCCGAGGCGAGCGCGCCGGCGGCCTCGGTGGCGACGACGGTCTTGCCGCGCAGGATGCCGTGCTGGTCGGCGAACGCGAAGCGCACCGTGTGCATGCCGCGCTGCGCGAGCGCGGCGAGCATCCGCTCGGCCGCCTCGCGCCGCTCGGCGTTCCACAGGCCGTGGCGCTCGACGAAGGACGCGGCGGGCATCGGTCGCTCAGCCGCGGGGGTCGGCGGCGGGCGCGGCGTCGCCGTGCGCGGGCGCCGCGGTGCCGGGCCCGGACGCTTCCGCGGTCGGCACCGGCGCGGCGCCGCCCACCGGCGCGGCCAGCGAGGTCGGCGCGCCGCTCGCGACCCACCAGCCGCAGCCCGCGCGCCGCGCCGCGTCGACCTCGCGCCAGTACCGCTGCCAGCCCTCGGGCGCGCAGATGCCGTCGACGGTGACCGGCCCGCGCAGCTGCGCGGCGGCGGCCGGATCGAGCACGCCCGGCGGCGTGCCGCCGCGCTCGACCGTGTCGATCGCGCGGTTCAGCAGCCGGCGGTTCGCGCTGATCGCGCGGTCGCTGGTCGCGAGGTGCTCGCGGGTGCGGTCCTGGATCGGGCCCTGCGACTCGCTGCTCGTAGGGGTCGAAGCCCCAGCCGTTGCCGCGGTGCTTGCGGGGCCGGTAGTCGGGCAGCTCGTAGAGCTCGAGGCGCTGCGCGCGCATCGTCGCCTTGTCGACCGGCGCGCCGAAGCTGGTGAAGAACGCGTACCAGTAGTTGTTGGTGTCGTCGATCGGCACGTGGCACTGCATGATCGCCATGTCGTGCGACAGCGGGATCACGAAGGCCTGCGGGAACACCAGGTTGGTGATCCGCACGTGCAGCCGCGCCGCGTCGATCTCGCGCAGCGCGGTGAGCCGCAGCCCGTGCTCGGAGGGCTCGACCGAGATCTGCGGCCGGAAGCACTCGCGCATCACGCGGGTCATCGGGATCCCGGAGCCGGACGACGCGCTGCGGAACTGCTTGCCGTAGGCCGCGGACGGGTCCTCGTCCTCGAAGAAGCGGTGCAGGAACGACGCG
>JBILTM010000035.1:0-31026 GCA_044371545.1 Burkholderiaceae bacterium | reverse complement strand
TCGCGGCCTTCGCCTTCGTGCTGCTCGCGCCGGACGTCTTCGGCGGCAGCATCCAGCGGATGCGCTGGGAGTGGCTGCCCGCGCTCGGCGTGGGCTTCGGGCTGAGGATGGACGGGCTCGCGCTGCTGTTCGCGGGGCTGATCCTCGCGATCGGCCTGCTGATCGTGCTCTACGCGCGCTGGTACCTGTCGCCCGAGGAGCGGACCGCGCGCTTCTTCGCGCTGCTGCTCGCGTTCCAGGGCTCGATGCTCGGCATCGCGCTGTCGGACAACCTGATCCTGCTCGCGGTGTTCTGGGAGCTGACCAGCCTGTCGTCGTTCCTGCTGATCGGCTTCTGGCAGCACCGCGCCGACGCGCGGCAGGGCGCGCGGATGGCGCTGACGGTCACCGGCACCGGCGGGCTCGCGCTGCTGGCCGGCGTGCTGCTGCTCGGCTGGATCGCCGGCGGCTGGGACCTGGACACGGTGCTCGCGGCCGGCGACCGGATCCGCGCGCACGCGCTCTATCCGGTCTGCCTCGGGCTGCTGCTGCTCGGCGCGTTCACCAAGTCCGCGCAGTTCCCCTTCCACTTCTGGCTGCCGCACGCGATGGCGGCGCCGACGCCGGTGTCGGCCTACCTGCACTCGGCGACGATGGTGAAGGCGGGGATCTTCCTGCTCGCGCGCCTGTACCCCGCCCTGTCGGGCACCGACCTGTGGTTCTTCGCGGTCACCGGCGCCGGCGCGGCGACGCTGCTGACCGGCGCGTGGCACGCGATCTTCCAGCACGACCTCAAGGGCCTGCTCGCCTACTCGACGATCAGCCACCTCGGACTGATCACGATGCTGCTCGGGCTGAACTCGCCGCTCGCGGCGGTCGCCGCGGTCTTCCACCTGCTGAACCACGCGACCTTCAAGGCCTCGCTCTTCATGGCCGCCGGCATCATCGACCACGAGACCGGCACGCGCGACATGCGGCGCATCAACGGGCTGCGCAGGCAGATGCCGGTGACCGCGACGCTGGCGATCGTCGCGTCGGCGGCGATGGCCGGCGTGCCGCTGCTCAACGGCTTCCTGTCGAAGGAGATGTTCCTCGCCGAGACGCTCGCGGTGCAGGGCGAGGGCATCGTGCGCTTCCTCGTGCCGACCGCGGCCACGATCGCCACCGCGCTGTCGGTCGCCTACTCGGTGCGCTTCGTGCACGACGTGTTCTTCAACGGCGCACCGCGCGAGCTGCCGCGCGAGCCGCACGAGCCGCCGCGCTGGATGCGGGTGCCGGTCGAGCTGCTGGCGCTGCTGTGCGTGCTGGTCGGCCTCTTGCCCTCGCTCACCGTCGGCCCGCTGCTCGCGCTCGGCGCGCGCGACGTGCTCGGCGGCACGCTGCCCGACTACTCGCTCGCGATCTGGCACGGCTTCAACGCGCCGCTCGCGCTCAGCCTGCTCGCGCTCGCGGCCGGCACGACGCTGTACTTCTGGCTGGCGCGGGACCGCAACCTGCACGCGGTCGCCGACGAGACCGGCGCGGGCAAGCGCGGCTTCGACGCGACCCTCGAGGTGGTGCTCGCGGGGGCGCGGGCGCTCACCGACGCGCTGCAGGCCGGCGGCGCGCGCCGTACGCTGTGGCTCGCCTGCTGCGTCGCGGTCGTGGCGGGCGTCGGGCCGTGGATGGTCGGCGCGTCGCCGCTCGACGCGATCGCGGCGTCGCCGTTCGACGGCGTGTCGGCCGGACCCGCCACGCTGTGGGCGATCGGCGTCGCGGGCACCGTCGCGACGGTCGCGCTCGCGCGCGAGCGGCTGGTCGCGCTGGTCGCGCTCGGCTCGGTGGGCCTGGTGGTCGCGGTCGCGTTCGTCTGGTTCTCCGCACCCGACCTCGCGCTGACGCAGCTGCTGGTCGAGACCGCGACCGTGCTGCTGATGATGCTCGCGCTGCGCTACCTGCCGGCGCACTCGCCGAGGGAGGCCGAGGACCGGCGCAAGCTGCGCGACGCGTCGATCGCGGCGCTCGCCGGCGTCGGCATCGCGGTGATCGCCTGGGCGATCATGGCACGGCCGTTCGACCGATCGATCTCGGGCTTCTTCCTCGATCGCTCGCTCACCGAGGGCGGCGGCACCAACGCGGTCAACGTGATCATCGTCGACTTCCGCGGCGTCGACACCTTCGGCGAGATGACGGTGATGCTGGTCGCCGGGCTGGTGATCCACGCGCTGCTCGCGCGCGTCTCGCTGCCCGCGGTGTCCGGCCCGCCCCGCGCGACCGGCGAGGCCGCCGAGCGGCGCCACCCGCTGCTGCTCGCGACGCTCGCGCGCACGCTGCTGCCCTTCGCGCTGCTGGTGTCGGTCTACTTCTTCCTGCGCGGCCACAACCAGCCGGGCGGCGGCTTCATCGCCGGGCTGGTCACCGCGATCGCGCTGCTGATGCAGTCGGTGGCGGCCGGGCCGGGGGCGCTGCTGCCGGGTCGCGCGGCCGACGCGGCGTTCCGCCGCAAGCTCGACCTGCTGCACCTCGCGCTCGGCGCCTCGCTCCTGATCGCCTGCGCGACCGGGCTCGGCAGCTGGTTCTTCGGCTATCCGTTCCTCACCAGCACCTTCGCGCACCCGGTGCTGCCGATCGTCGGCGAGTTGCCGCTCGCGAGCGCGGCGGCGTTCGACTTCGGCGTGTACCTCGCGGTGGTCGGCGCGACCGTGCTCGCGCTGACCGGCGTCGGCCGGCTCGCCAGGACGGAGCGCTGACATGGAGCTGCTGATGGCCTCGGGGATCGGCGTGCTGACCGCGGCGGGCACCTACCTGCTGCTGCGCCCGCGCACCTTCGACGCGATCCTCGGGCTCACGCTGATCTCGTACGCGGTCAACCTATTCCTCTTCTCGATGGGCCGGCTCGTGGTCGGCCGCGCGCCGATCCTCGAGGCCGGCGCCTCGGGCCAGGCCGACCCGCTGCCGCAGGCGCTGGTGCTGACCGCGATCGTCATCAGCTTCGCGATGACCGCGCTGCTGCTGGTGCTCGCGGTGCGCGCGCACGCCGAGACCGGCCGCGACGACGTCGACGGCGGCGAGCCGCCGCACGGCGGCACCGGAGGGCCCGCGCCGTGAACCACGCGCCGATCGTGCCGATCGTGCTGCCGGCGATGGTCGCGGGCCTGATGCTGCTCGACCGGCGCATCGGCTCGCAGCGCGCGCTCGCGTGGCTGTCGGCGCTGCTGCTCGCCGGCTGCGGCGCGTGGCTGGTGACGCTCGCCGGCGACGGCTGGCGCGGCGTGTACCTCGTCGGCAACTGGGCCGCCCCGTGGGGCGTGGTGCTGGTGGCCGACCGGCTGTCGTCGATGATGGTGGCGCTGACCGCACTGCTCGCGCTGGTGACGCTCGGCGCCGCGCACCGCCGCTGGGACGAGCGCGGCGAACACTTCCATCCGCTGCTGCAGGTGCAGCTGATGGGGCTCAACGGCGCGTTCCTGACCGGCGACCTGTTCAACCTGTTCGTCTTCTTCGAGGTGCTGCTGATCGCCTCGTACGGGCTGCTGGTGCACGGCGACGGCGCGGCGCGGATCGCGGCCGGCGTACGCTTCGTCACGCTGAACCTGGTTGGCTCGTCGCTGTTCCTGATCGGAGCGGGCATCGTCTACGGCGTCACCGGCACGCTGAACATGGCCGACGTCGCGCAGCGCCTGCCGCAACTCCCCGCCGGCGATGCGACGCTGGTACGCGCCGGCGCGTGGCTGCTGCTCGCGGTGTTCTGCCTGAAGGCGGCGATCCTGCCGCTGCAGCTGTGGCTGCCCGGCGTCTACTCGGCGGCGAGCGCGCCGGTCGCCGCGCTCTTCGCGGTGATGACGAAGGTCGGTGTCTACACGGTGCTGCGGGTGTTCACCACGGTGTTCGGCGCCGAGGCCGGGCCGCTCGCGAACGCGGCGTTCCCCTGGATCGTCGCGCCGGCCGCGGCCGGCTACGCGCTCGCGATGGTGGGCGCACTCGCCGGCGGGGACCTGCGCCGGCTGACCGCCTTCCTGCTGCTCGGCTCGGCCGCGTTCCTGCTGGTCGGCGTCGGGCTCGCGAACGAGGCGTCGATCGCCGCGGCGATCTACTACCTGCCGCACACCACCCTGTCGGCCTCGGCGCTCTACCTCGCCGCCGACGCGATCGCACGCAGGCGCGGCGCGGCGGGCGACCGGATTGTGCCCGGCCCCGAGGTGCCCGGCGCCGCCGCGATCGGACTGCTGTTCTTCACTGCGGCGGTCGCGATCGCGGGCATGCCGCCGTTCGGCGGCTTCATCGGCAAGGCGATGCTGCTCGCCTCGATGCTGCCCGAGGGTGGCGCGCCGGGCGCCGCGACCGCGTGGCTGTGGGCGGTCCTGCTCGGGGGCAGCCTCGCGTCGATCGTCGCGCTGTCGCGCGCGGGCAGCACGCTCTTCTGGAAGACCTCGCCGTCGTCCGCAGGGCCGGCCGCGGATCCGGGTGCGCCGCGCCTCGCGCTCGGCGACCTCGCGCCCGCCTCGATCGCACTCGCCGGGGTGGTCGCGATCACGGTGTTCGCCGTACCGGTGCAGCGCTATGCGCAGGCCGCGGCGCGCGACCTGCTCGATCCTTCGTCGCTCGCCGACCAGGTGCTGCGGACGATGCCCAAGGCCGGGCCGCACCAGCCGCGGCCGGAGTCCTTCCGATGAGCGCGGCCCCGGACGCCCGGCGCGCGTCGCCCCCCGGTCCGCTGCGCCGGCTGCTGCCGCGGCCCTGGATCGCGCTGTGGCTGTGGCTCGCGTGGCTGATGCTCAACCAGACGCTCGCGACCGGCCACCTGCTGCTCGGCGCGGTACTCGCGCTGGTGCTGTCGCGCTGGCCGGCGGTGCGCCGCGACGACGACCCGCCGCCGGCCGCGCGCCGGCCCGCCTGGAGCCGCGCGGCGATCGCGACGCGCCTCGCGTGGGTCGTGCTGCACGACATCGTCGTCGCCAACCTGCAGGTCGCGAAGCTGATCCTCGGCCCGCGCGAGGCGCTGAAGCCGCGCTTCGTCTGGGTGCCGCTCGACGTCCGTCGGCCCCGCTCGATCTCGCTGTTCGCCGGCATCATCACGATGACGCCCGGCACCGTGTCCGCCGAACTGTCGGACGACCACCGCCACCTGCTGGTCCACGGGCTGCGCGTCGACGACCCCGACGCGCTGATCGCCGAGGTCAAGGCCCGCTACGAGACCCCGATCCGGGAGCTGTTCGAATGATCGACCAGGCCACCACCCTCGCGATCGCGCTGATCTGCGTCGCGCTGCTGCTCACCTGCTGGCGGCTGCTCGTCGGCCCCGACGTGCTCGACCGCGTGCTCGCGCTCGACACGCTGTATGTGAACGCGCTGGCGCTCGTCGTGCTGCTGGGCGTCAAGTTCCGCACGCAGGTGTACTTCGAGGCCGCGCTGGTGATCGCGATGCTCGGCTTCGTCGGCACCGTCGTCACCGCGCGCTTCGTCGGCCGCGGCGACGTGGTCGACCACGACTGAGGCCCGGCCCGATGACCCCCGAGCCCCTGCCCTTCCTGGTCGAGCTGCTCGCGAGCCTGCTGATGCTCGCCGGCGGCGGCTTCGCGCTGGTCGGCGCGATCGGCCTGGTGCGGCTGCGCGACCTGTACCTGCGGCTGCACGCCCCGACCAAGGCGAGCACGCTCGGCGTCGGCGGCGCGCTGCTCGCGTCGATGCTGGTCTTCGGCTGGAGCGGGCAGCGCGTGGTGATCCACGAGCTGCTGATCACCGCGTTCGTGTTCCTGACCGCGCCGATCGCGACGCACCTGCTGGTGAAGTCGGCGCTCGAGCGCGAGCCGCTGCGCCGCCCGCCGGTGCCGCAGACCGACGCGCCGGTCAGCGCGTCGCCGAGCGCACCAGCCGACCCGGACGCGCCCCGGTGAGCACGCCGTGCTCGACGATCGGCTCGCCGGCGACCATCGTCGCCAGGTAGCCCCGCGCACGCTGCACGAAGCGCCGCCCGCCGGCCGGCAGGTCGCGGACCAGCCGCGGCGGCTCGAGCGCGATCGCGGCCGGGTCGATCAGGTTGAGGTCCGCGCGCTGCCCGACCGCGACGGTGCCGCGGTCGGCGAGGCCCATGTGCCGCGCGTTGCGGGCGCTCAGCATCGAGACTGCGGCGGGCAGCGGGATCCGCTCGCCGCGCCGGTCGCGAGTCCAGTGCGCCAGCAGCGTCGTCGGCATGCTCGCGTCGCACACCGTGCCGACGTGCGCACCGGCGTCGCCCAGCGCGGCGAGCGCGAGCGGATGCGTCAGCATCGCGTGCACGGTGTCGAGCGAGCCGCGCAGGTAGTTGAAGATCGGGAAGTAGACGAGGTTCGTCCCCTGGCCCTCGGCGAGCCAGTCGTAGATCAGCGCGAGCGGACGCGCACCGCTCGCGCGCGCCCGGGCGCCGAACGAGGTCCGCGGGTCGGGCTCGTAGTCGGGCAGGTCGTCCTCGCCCGCGGGGAACGGGAACATCAGCATCGACACCTCGTCGATCCGCGCGAGGATCTCGTCGGCAAGCGGCGGCACCGACGAGCCCGCACCCGACAGCGTCGTGCGCGGCTCGGACAGGATCCGCTCGCGGACCTCGGGCTCGCGCATCCGCGCCGCACGCTCGGTGGGCGGCAGGTGCGCGATCGCGCGGTACGAGGGGAACGCGACCAGCGCGTTGAAGCTCGTGTCGAGGCCGTTCAGCAGCCCGATCGCGCGGCTCGCCGCCTGCAGCCGCACGTCGACGCCGCCGGCGACCGAGCGCTCGGCGCGTTCGGCGAGCCAGCGCCACTGCTCGGGCGCGTTGATCCGCTCGAGCCAGGTGAGCGCGAGCGGCCGCGCGGCGAGCCGCGCCACCGACTCGAGCATCGCGTACTCGGCGTCGAAGCGCTCGCGCTGCCCGGCCGGCTCGCCGCGCATGCACTGGAAGTCGGCGACCGCGTGCAGCACGCGGTACGGCAGCCCGCGGAACACGTCGGCGAGCGCGAGCAGCTCGGCCGCGTCGGCCTCGGAGCCCGGCGTGCGGGCCCCCTCGCGGGTGCGGTGGTTGTCGGTGCGGCCGATCGACAGGCCCGCGGCGCCCGCGGCGAGCGCCTCGTGCAGCAGCTTCGCCATCGCGTCGCGGTCGGCGGCGAGCGCGGGTTCGCCGCGTGCGGCGCGATCGCCCATCACGAACAGGCGCAGGCAGTCGTGCGGCACCAGCGTCATGAAGTCGATCGCGTGCGGGATCGCGTCGAGCGCCTCCATGTAGTCGGGGAAGCTCGACCAGTTCCAGTGGATGCCTTCGGCGAGCGCGGCGCCCGGGATCTCCTCGACGCCCTCCATCAGCGCGATCAGCCGGTCCTGGTCGCCGAAGCGCACCGGCGCGAAGCCGACGCCGCAGTTGCCGGTCACGACGGTGGTCACGCCGTGCCACACGCTCGGCGAGAAGGTCTCGTCCCACGAGGCCTGGCCGTCGTAGTGGGTGTGGATGTCGACGAAGCCGGGCACGACCAGCGCGCCGTCGGCCTCGAGCGTGCGGTGGGCACGGCGTCCGACGCGCCCGAGCTCGACGATGCGGCCGTCCTTCACGCCGACGTCGGCCGCGAACGGCTCGGCGCCGGTGCCGTCGACGACGGTACCGCCGCGGATCAGCAGGTCGATCATGGTCTCCTCCCCTCCGCGCGCTCGCACAGGCCGCGGATGTAGCGCGAGAACTCCGGGTCCTCGCCGATCAGCAGGTCGGGCAGCGCCTCGCGGAAGTCGCGGCGCGTGCTCCACTGCGCCATGTAGTCGGCCCACGACTGCCAGCGCCGCGCGCCCTGCGCGTCGAGCGTGTCCTCGTACAGCAGGATGTAGGCGCGCTCGAACAGCGCGATCAGCATCTCGAAGAACAGCAGCTTGCGTGCCTGCTGCTCGGCGTCGAGGTCGGCGGGCGGCGGCAGCCGCGGGTGCAGGCCGAGCTCGGGGTAGCGCAGCACCGATTCGACGAGCTCGGTGTACTGCTCGGACAGCCGGAGGTAGGTCTCCTCGTCGCGCTGCTCGATCTCCTGGCGCTCGTTTTCGCGCTCGGCGCGCGCCTCGCGCCACAGCGCGAAGGCCGCCAGCGGCAGCCCGAACACCGTGACCAGGTAGCTGCCGAACTCCAAGATGCGGAGGGTGTCTTCGTCGATCATCGCGGGCCCGCGCGCGGCCGCGGCGCGACCGAGGGGTCGCACATCGCCGCACCGCCAGTGTAGCGCCGCGCCGCCGGGCCCTCTTCGACGGCCGCCCGTCGGCACGGGGCATTCGGTCACAGTGGCGGCGCAGGCCGGTCGATAGCCTTGCGCGATGCCGATCGACCGTCCGTCCCGACCGCTTCCCCGATGAAGCGACCGGTCCACCCCCTGCTCGCCCGCCCGCTGCGGCGGCTCGGCCTCGACCGTGGCGGCGCGTCGGCCGATCCGTCGCGGCTGCGCGCGCTCGTCGACGCCGTCGGCCGGCGCTACGCGCGCTTCGAGGCCGCGGTCGACGCAGAGCGCCACTCGCACCGGATCGCGGCGGCCGGGCTCGCGCACGCGAACGCGGCATTGCGCGCCGAGCGGCGCACGCTCGAGTCGCACGTGCACGAGCGCACCGCACAGCTCGAGCAGAGCCGCGTCGACCTGCTCGAGGCGCAGCTGCTCGCCGGGCTCGGCAGCTGGTCGTACCGCGAAGGCGACCGCGGCATCGAGGTGTCGGCGCAGCTCGCGCGGCTGCTCGGCATGGACCCGGACGCGCCGCCCGCGTCGATCGAGGGGCTGCTCGACTACGTCGTCGAGGACGACCGGGCCGGCGCGCAGCGCTCGGTCGATGCGGCGCTGCGCACGCCGCGCCGCCTGACCGGAGAGCTGCGGCTGCGCGACGCGCACGGCGAGGTGCGCTGGTTCGCGAGCACGATCGCGTCGCAGGCCGACGAGGACGGTCGCGTGACGCGGCTGCGCGGCGCGATGCTCGACGTCACCGCGCGCCGGCTCGCCGAGAGCCGCGTGCAGCGGCTCGCCTATCACGACGACCTGACCGGGCTGCCGAACCGCGCCGCCTTCATGGAGCACATCGGCGAGGCGGTCGCGCAGGCGCGCTCGAGGGGCTCGCGCTTCGCGCTGCTGTTCCTCGACCTCGACGGCTTCAAGGAGATCAACGACTCGCTCGGGCACGACGCCGGCGACGACCTGCTGCGCCAGGTCTCGCAGCGGATCCGCGCCTGCCTGCGGCAGGCCGACCGGCTCGCGCGCTTCGGCGGCGACGAGTTCCTGGTGCTGATCGACCCGGTGCGCAAGCGCCGCGACGTCGAGGTGGTGACCCGCAAGATCCTGAAGGCCGTCGCGACCCCGCTCAAGCTCGACGGGCTGATGGCGACCGTCAGCGCGAGCATCGGCATCGCGATGTTCCCCGACGACGGCGACGACCCGCCGCGACTGCTGAAGAACGCCGACGCGGCGATGTACCAGGCCAAGCAGGGCGGGCGCAACGCGCTGCGCTTCTACGCGCCGCAGATCAACGCGTCGCTGCGCGAGAAGGTCGCGCTGATCAACGACCTGCGTGCGGCCGTCGCACGTTCGGCGCTCGACGTCGCCTACCAGCCGATCGTCGACGGCGAGACAGGCCGCGTGCTCGGCCTCGAGGCGCTCGCGCGCTGGGATCACCCGGAGCGCGGCCCGATCGCGCCGGCGGTGTTCGTGCCGCTCGCGGAGGAGACCGGCCTGATCGGCGCGATCGGCGCGACGGTGCTCGCGCGCGCCTGCGCGCAGCTGGTCGCCTGGGACGCGACACGCGCGCCGCCCCCGGGCGCCGACGAGCGGCCCTACCTGTCGGTCAACGTCTCGCCGGTCCAGCTGCGCGAGGACACCTTCGTGCGCGAGCTGCGCGCGCTGCTCGCCGACACCGGACTGCCCGCCTCGCGGCTGCAGCTCGAGCTGACCGAGGGCACGGTGATGGAGGAGCCGGAGCGCGCTGCGCGCGTGCTCGGCGAACTCTCGCAGATGGGCATCCGGATCGCGCTCGACGACTTCGGCACCGGCCACTCGTCGCTCGCGTACCTGAGGACCTTCCCGATCGGTTGCATCAAGATCGATCGCGCGTTCGTCGTCGACCTCGGCCGCGAGGGCCCGGGGGTGCGGCAGGCCGCGATCGTGCCGGCGATCGTCGCGATCGCGCGCAGCCTGGGCGCGGGCGTGGTGGCCGAGGGCGTCGAGACCGGCGCGCAGCGCGAGGCGCTGGTCGCGATGGGCTGCCGCGAGATGCAGGGCTACCTGTTCTCGCGGCCCCTGCCCGCGGACACGTGCGGCGAGCGCTTCCTCGGCGCCGAGACGCCGGCCGCAGCCGGCTGAGCGCCGTCGGCATCCGCGTCGGGCGCCCACAGCCGCGAATGCCGCGGCACGCCGGCGAGCAGGAACGCCATCTGGTCGGCGAGGATCCGCCGGTTGGCGAGGATGAACGCCTCGTGGCGGTTGGGCACGTAGGGCACGTAGAGCAGCGGCATGCTCGCGGCCTCGGGCGTGCGGTTGCCCTTGCGCTGGTTGCACGCGCGGCACGCGGACACGACGTTCTGCCACACGGTGCGCCCGCCGCGCGAGCTCGGGGTCACGTGCTCCATCTCGAGCGTGTTCTGCCCGAAGCGCCCGCCGCAGTAGGCGCAGACGTGCCGGTCGCGCGCGAACACCATCGAGCGCGACAGCGGTGCGCGGTCCTCGGCGCCGCGGACCTTCCAGCGCGGACCGTCGATCGCGATGATCGCGGCGATCTCGAGCCTCGAGCGGTGCCCGTGCAGCCGGCTGATGCCGCCGTGCAGCACCGTGCGGTCGGCGCCGAGCTCCCAGCGAACCTTGCCGCTCGCGTAGTACCCGGCGGCCGACTCGTGATCGACCCACCTCACCGGGGTGCCGGCGACGTCGAGGACGAGGATGTCGTGCATCGGGCGCATCCGTTCCGTATGACCGCGGAGCGGGCATCATACCGTCGCACCGCGACGATGGTGCGACGCAACCGTGCCCGCCGGGACGGTAGCATCGGCCGATGGACCGACCCCGACTGCTGCTGATCGCCACCGGAGGCACGATCGCCGGCGCCGCCGCCTCCGCCGACAGGACCCAGGGCTACGTGCCCGGCGCGCTGCCCGCGAGCGCGCTCGTCGACGCGGTGCCCGCGCTGCGCGGGCTCGCCGACGTCGTCGTCGAGCAGCCGTACTCGATCGGCAGCCAGCACCTGAGCTCGGCGCACTGGCTGACGCTGCTGCGGCGACTTCGGGCGGCGGCGGCCGACCCCTCGCTCGCCGGCGCGGTGATCACCCACGGCACCGACACGCTCGAGGAGACGGCGCTGCTGGTCGACCTCGCCTGCGACCGGACGCTGCCGGTCGTCGCGACCGGCGCGATGCGGCCTGCCACCGCGCTCGGCGCCGACGGCCCGATGAACCTCTACGCGGCCGCGGCGACCGCGGTGGATCCGGCCGCGCGCGGCGCCGGCGCGATGGTGCTGATGAACGACCAGGTGCTGCCGCCCGACCGCGCCGCGAAGGCGCACACCTCGCGCACAGACGCGTTCGTCGCCCGCGACGGCGCGCCGCTCGCCGAGATCGTCGACGGGCGGCCGCGCTGGCGGGTGCCGCCCGCCGAGGCCGCCGCGCGCCGGCCGTCGCTCGCGGCCGCGCTCGATCCGCTGCCGCAGGCGCTGCCGCGGGTCGACCTGGTCGCGCAGCACGTCGACGCCGATCCGGGGGTCGTCGACTGGCTGGTGTCGCGCGGCGCGCGCGGGCTGGTGCTCGCCGGGACGGGGCACGGCACGATGCCCGACCCGATGCGCGACGCACTGTCGCGCGCGGCCGCCGCGGGCGTGCTCGTGGTCCGCGCGAGCCGGCTCGCGGCGGGGCCGGTGAACCGCAACGCGGGCGTCGACGACGACCGCTGGGGCTTCGTGCCGGCCGGCTGGCTGTCGGCGCACAAGGCCCGCCTGGTGACCGCGCTCGCGATCGCGGCGGGGCTCGACCGCGACGGCCTGCGGGCGCTGATCGACCGGTACTGAACGCGGCGCGCGCGGCGCCGCGGGGCGTCAGGCGCGGGCGTCGCGCCCGAGCTTCGACTCGAGCCGGCCGACGATCGCCTCGAGCTCGCGCATCGCGTCGGTCAGCGTGCGCATCTCGTCGCGGCCGACGAGCTGCCGGTCCTCGCGGACCAGGAAGTCGCGCACGCCGGTTTCGAGGCGGCCGCGCAGGTCCTCGGCCTGCCGCACGCCGTCGCGCGCGGTCTCGCCCATGCGGTGCGCGACGCGGTCGCCGAGCACGCGGCTCAGGTCTTCCTCGACGTCCCAGCGCAGGTGCTGCGCGACCTCGCCGACGGCCGCGGCGACCATCACGTCGCCGTCGACCTTCAGCGCACCGGTCAGCCCGCGCGGGCCGTCGCGCAGCATCCCGAAGAGCGCGTCGACCGACGGCGTCAGGGTGAGCGTGACGGTCGGTGCGTCGACCGCCGCGACCTCGAGCGTGCCGTCCTCGGCGATCCGCGCGCCGGCCGCGACCGGACCGAGCGGCGACTCGACGACCACGCGGACGGTGCGACCCGCGTGCGCCCGCAGCCGGTCCCGCGCCCACGACTGCTGGCGCAGCACGTGGTTCAGCGCCGACAGCGCGGTCTGCGCGAGCGGCAGCGGGACCGGAACCGCGGGCATCGGCCCGTCCGTCAGGCCTTCGAAAGCTGCTGGATGCCGGCGAGCACCCAGCCGCCCTGGCCGGCGGTCGGGCGGGTGAAGTTCCACACCTCGTCGAACGCCTCGGCCGGCGTGCCCGGCTGCTCGCGCAGCATCCCGGAGAAGCGCACGCTCGCCATGTGGTCGGCCGCGACGGCGTCGACGCCGAGCAGCTGCGCGTCGAGCGACAGCACGTCGGTCTGGTTCGGCGCGCCCTTGCGCTCGTCGATCTCGAGCTTGAGCTCGGCGAACATCTCGGGGCTGGTGAACTCGCGCAGGTCGTCGGTGTCGCCGGCGTCGAACGCCGCCTGCAGCCGGACGAAGTAGACCTTGGCGTTGCGCACGAAGCCGTCGACGTCGAAGCCCTCGGGCACGTGGCCCGAGGCGGCGGCCGCGGCCACCGCGGGCGCGCTCGGCGCACCGACCGCCGACACCGGCGCCGACGAGGCGGCGGGCGGCTGCCAGCGCGGCACCGAAGCCTCCTGGCCGAGGCCGGCGTACTGGTAGTTGCCGGCGTAGGCAGGCTGTGCGCGCGACGCGGCGCGGCGGGCCATCACCATCCGGATCACCACCAGCGCGACGACCGCCAGCAGCGCGATCATCACGAACGACGCGAGCTCCTCGCCGAAGCCGAGGTGGCTGGCGAGCGCGGCGAGGCCGAGGCCGGCGGCGAGGCCGGCGATCGGGCCGAGCCAGCGCTTGGCGCCGGTGGCGGCGGGCGCGGCGGCCGGCGCGGCCGGACGCGGCGCGGTGGCCGAGGGCGCGGCGGCGGGGGACGCCGGGGTCGACGGCGCGGCCGACGGCCCCGCGGGCGCGGCGCCCTGGGTGCCCGACGGCGTCGAGGGCGTGGCGCTGCGCTGCATGGTGCTGTCCGGCGCCTGCTTGCCGACGTTCCGGCCGCCGCCGAGCTTCTTCGCCTCGGCGTCTGCCAGACCGATGGTTGCCGCGGCGAACACGGCGATCACGGCGAGCCACAGTGTCTTCATCGTCATTTCCTTCACGTCCGAATCGAATCCGGGCAAGGCCCGTGCACCCCGGAGCTTCTCACAGAATTCTCCGTCGCAGCGTAGTCCCGGACCTTTCGTTCGCTCAGAATTTCACGCCTTCGTGTAGGGCCACTACACCGAGGGTCAGGTTGTGCCAGCGGACCCGGCCGAAACCGGCTGTCTCCATCAGGGCGCCGAGCGTCGGCTGGTCCGGGTGCATCCGGATCGATTCGGCCAGGTAGCGGTAGCTGTCGGCGTCGCCGGCGACCATCCGGCCCAGCCGGGGCAGCACGCCGAAGGAGTAGGCGTCGTAGGCCGGCTCGAGCGGCTTCCAGACCTTCGAGAACTCGAGCACCAGCAGGCGCCCGCCGGGCGCGAGCACGCGGTGCATCTCGCGCAGCGCGGCCTCCTTGCGGGTCATGTTGCGCAGCCCGAACGCGACGGTGACGCGATCGAAGCGGCCCGAGGGGAACGGCAGGCGCTCGGCGTCGCACTGCGCGACCGGCAGCGACAGCCCCTCGTCGAGCAGCCGGTCGCGGCCGACCGCGAGCATCGAGCCGTTGATGTCGGTCAGCCAGACCTCGCCCTCTGGGCCGACCCGCCGCGCGAACGCGCGGGCGAGGTCGCCGGTGCCGCCGGCGATGTCCAGCACCTTCATGCCGGGGCGCAGCGCCGCGTGGCGCACGGTGAACGCCTTCCACGCGCGGTGCATGCCGGCTGACATCAGGTCGTTCATCACGTCGTAGTTCGACGCGACCGAGTCGAAGACCTCGGCGACCTTCTCGGCCTTGCGCTCGACCGGGACGGTCGAGTAACCGAAGTGCGTCGAGGCGTCGGGCCGCGCGTCGGGCGCGGGGGGCGGCGCGTCGTCGGGCGCGGCGCTCACGAGCGCGGGCGCGACAGCGCGGTCGCCTGGATCGCGCCGCCCGCGGCGGGCGCGGTGCCCGGAGCCGGCGCGGTGCCCGGGGTCCGCGCGGCGCCCGGGGCAGGCGCGGGATCGCGGCTCGCGCCCGCGGCCTGCAGCCGGTCGAGGTACTCCTGCCACAGCCGATCCTGGTGCGTGCCCAGCCAGTGCAGGTAGTCCCACGAGAAGATGCCGGTCGCATGGCCATCGTCGAAGTGCGGCTGGATCGCGTAGTGGCCGACCGGCTCGACCGCGGTGACGCCGACCTCGCGCTTGCCGACCTGCAGCACCTCCTGGCCCGGGCCGTGCCCGCGGACCTCGGCCGACGGCGAGTAGACGCGCAGCAGCTCGAACGGCAGCCTGAAGCTCGCGCCGTCGGAGAAGCCGAGCTCGAGCACGCGCGAGCGCGCGTGGACGACGATCTGGGTCGGGGTCGGAGTGCCCTTGTCGAGGCCGGCCATCGTGGGGTCGCGCGTGGGGAACGGGGCGTCGATGGTAACGCGAATCGACGCGCGCCCCGCCGCTCAGCCGAAGGGCCCGACCTCCACCCGCTCGAAGTCCGGGCCGCGCTCGAGCAGCCTTCGCACGCGCAGCTCGACGTCGCGCGAGGCCTCGCGCACGACCACGCCGCAGGGCGACTCGAAGCGGTCGCAGCGCAGCGTCAGCGTCGCGCGCGCGTCGTCGGGGCCGGCCGGCGTCCACCAGGCGTCCTCGAACGCGGAGGCGCCCTCGAGGCGCACCCTCACCGGCACCGTCGCGCCGGGCCAGAACGCGACACCGACGTCGTGTGCGAACGGCTCGCGGCCGTCCGCGACGCCGGTCTGCGCGAGGGTGACGACGCGACCGAGCCGCAGCGGCATCGCGGGGCCGGTGGGGCGCGGCACGGCGCGACGGGTCGGGCGGTCGATCGCGCGGACCGGCAGCACCGCGACCAGCTGGCCGAGCCGCAGCCGCGGCGCGGCGTCGGTGCGCGCGAAGACCGCGCGGCGCGCGTCCTGCCCGCGCCACTCGACCGGGCTCGCGATCGCGTCCATCGTCGTGCGGACCGCCTCGTCGCGCACCGCGGCGAGCTCGGCGTCGGTCGGGTCCGCGCGCAGCTCGCGCTCGGACAGCACGACCGCGGAGGCGCGGCCGTAGACGTAGAGCGACGGGGCGGATGCGCCGGGCGTCGGCGGCTCGGCGCCGGGCTCGGCCGTCGGCGCCGGGCGGCTTTCGCCGGAACGCGTGCGGCGCGGCAGCCCGACGTGCATCAGCGCGGTGGGCAGCGGCGCGCGCGCGAGCGGCGTCGGCACGTGACACGGCCCCCAGACGGTCGCGAGCGAGACCAGCAGCGCATCGACCATCGCCGCCGACAGCGGCGTGCGCAGACCGAGCGAGGCCAGGCCGTCGCCCTGCGCGAGCCGCGCGCGGATCCGGCTCAGCCGCTCGAGGCCGGCGCGCGTGTCCAGGCGCACGCCGTGCTGCGCGGACAGCACCAGCGCAGGGCCTTCGGCGCAGACGTGCGGCAGGCCGTCGACGTCGATCCGCACGCCGGTGCGGCGCGCGACCCGGCGCGCGAGCGCGGCCGCCAGATCGAGCTGTGCGGCCGGCAGGCCGAGCGGCTCGAGCAGGCGCAGCAGCAGCGGCGTCGCGAACGGGGTGCGGGCGGTCTCGGCGCGCGACGCGCCGGACGGCTCCGGGTAGGCCTCGTCGAGCGCGGAGGCGGTCCACAGCGGGAAGGCGAGCCGGCAGGCGGTGTCCCAGT
Organism: Burkholderiaceae bacterium; assembly: GCA_044371545.1. GTDB lineage: Bacteria > Pseudomonadota > Gammaproteobacteria > Burkholderiales > Burkholderiaceae_E > UBA4615. The sequence continues at coordinate 14,774 of JBILTM010000035.1, read as the reverse complement.
CCTCGCGCGGCAGCGCGACCCGCAGGCGGCACGCGGCGACCAGCAGCCGCGACTGAGCGTCGAGCGCACGGGCCAGCGCGAGCAGCGCGCGTGGCGTCGGCGGCGCGTCGGCGGCCGGGCCGCGCAGCGCGTCGTGGATCGCGAGATGCGCATCGCGCAGCACGCGCAGCGTGCGGCTCGCGCGGTGCAGCGTCGCGAGCTCGTCGGTCTCGAGGGGGATCGGCCGGTTGCGCAGCGCCGTCAGCGTCGGCTCGAGCGCGCCGCGCCACTGGCCGCGGATCGCCTCGAGCGCGGCGAGCCGCGCATCGGCCGGCGCGTCGCGGTGCGCCGGCGACTCGAGCCACCTGGCCAGCTGCGCGAGCCCCGCCGTCGGATCGGCCCGCATCGCCTCGGCGAGGCGGACGGTGTCCGGCACGCGCGGCGCGCGGATGTTGAGCAGTGTGTCGACGACCCCCATGGCGTCGAATCGTGCGTCGGCGGCGGCCCGGCCGCGCGGTCATCCGTCACCCCGCCCGCCGGCGGGCGGCGCCGCCCGTCGGCCGCGGCCTCAGTCGACCGTGACGATCCGCACGGGATCGAAGCGCGGGTTCTCGAAACCGCCGGCGCGCATCGGGTAGCCGCGCGGGTTGCAGACGACCCGGCAGCCGCCAAGCAGGTAGTCGTGCGAGGAGTGGGTGTGGCCGTGGATCCAGAGGTCGGCGCGCGGCAGCAGCGCATCGAGGTCGCTCGCGAAGGCCGGGTTCGACGGCGCCGCCACGTAGGCCGGCGACACCGAGTGCCAGCTCGGGAGGTGGTGGGTGACCACGACCCGCCGCCCGGCCGCGGGCCGCGCGAGCGCCCCGGCGAGCCACGCCCGCGACCGCTCGTGCAGCACGACCGAGTCCTGCGGCTCGAACCGGCGCACGCCGGCCGGCGACGAGGGGTCGCGCACCTCGATGCAGCGGTAGTCGAGCATCAGGCGGCGCGCGCCCAGCATCGTGTCGTCCGCGCTCATCGACACCGGGCGCCCGGGGCGCTCGTGCAGCCGGTAGTCGGTCCAGACGGTGCAGCCGACGAACTCGACGCCGTCGACGACGACCGTGTCGTCCTCCAGCAGGTGGATGCCGAGGCGGCGCGCGGTCGCGCGCATCGCGTCGAGCACGTCCTCGCGGATGCCGTCGAAGAACTCGTGGTTGCCCGCGACCTGGACGATCGGCGCGTCCGGGAAGGTACGGCGCGCCCACTGCAGCGCGAGCGTCGCCTGCCCGATGTCGCCGGCGAGCACCACCAGGTCGTACGCGTCGCGCCGCGCCGCCGGCGCGAACGGCGCGTGCTCGACGTGCAGGTCCGACAGCACCAGCAGCCGCATCGCGCCCGGCCCCGTCAGAACTTGGTGTAGCCGCCGTCGATCACGAACTGCTCGCCGGTGTGGTAGGCCGACGCGTCGCTCGCGAGGTAGACCGCGATGCCGCCGAAGTCGTCGATCTCGCCCCAGCGGCGGGCGGGGATCCTCGGCATCACCGCGTCGGCGAACTTCGGGTTGTTCACCGAACGCTCGGTCATGTCGGTGACGATCCAGCCGGGCAGGATCGAGTTCACGCGGATGCGGTGCCGCGCGAGCTCGACCGAGAGCGCGCGCACGAACGAGGTCACCGCGCCCTTGGAGGCGCCGTAGTGGCTGTTGCGGGCCGCGCCCTCGACGGCGGCGGTCGACGCGGTGGCCACGAGCACGCCGCCCTGGCCGCGCTCGGCCATGTGGCGGGCGGCCGCGCGGAAGGTCAGGAACACGCCGTCGACGTTGATCCGCTGGATGCGGCGGAACTCCTCGAGCGACATGTCGGTGAGCAGCACGCCCTTCGACGAGACGCCGGCGTTCGCGAAGCAGGCGTCGACGTGGCCGAGCGCCGCGACCGACGCCGCGAACGCGCCGTCGACCTGCGCCTCGTCGCCGACGTCGGCGACGAACGCGTGCACGCGCGCGGCGTCGCCGCACTCGGCGGCGAGCGCGGCCTTCGCCTTCGCGGTCTTGTCGGGGTTCGAGCCCCAGATCGCGACGGCCGCGCCCGAGGCGAGCAGCGCGCGCGCCATGCCGTAGCCGATGCCGCCGTTGCCGCCGGTGACGACCGCGGTGCGGCCGGTGAGGTCGAAGGGGGTGTACATGGGTCGGGGTCTCCTCGGGTGCCGGGTCCGGTCGGGGCCGGTTCGACGGCGATGATACCGGGGCGCCCGCGGCGTCAGCCTTCCAGCTTGATCCCGGCCGCCTTCACCACCCGGGCGTTGCGCTCGACCTCGCGCGCGAGGAACGCGGCCGCGTCCTCGGCGCTGCCCGAGCCCGGCACGATGCCGGTCGACTCGAGCCGCTGCCGCACCTCGGCCGACTCGAGGATCCGGCGGATCTCGTCGTTGAGCCGCTGCACGATCTCGCGCGGGGTCTTCGCGGGCGCGAGCACCATCGACCAGGTGTTCGCGGTGAACGGCACGCCGCCCTCGGCCATCGTCGCGACCTCGGGGTAGCCCGCGAGCCGCCGCTCGTTCGCGATGCCGAGCGATCGGATCCGGCCGGCGCGCACGTGCGGCACCAGCGACAGCGGCGTGTCGAAGAGCAGCTGGATCTGGCCCCCGATCAGGTCGGTCAGCGCCGGCTGCGTGCCCTTGTACGGCACGTGCTGCATCTTCAGCCCGTGCTGCGCCATGAACTGCTCCATCGCGAGGTGCGCGGCCGCGCCCTGCCCGCTCGAGCCGAAGTTGAACTGGCCGGGCCGGGCCTTCACGTGCTCGACCATCTCGGCCGCGGTCTGCGCCGGGAAGCCGGGGTTCGCGCACAGGATCAGCGGCGCGACGCCGGTCAGCGCGACCGGCACGACGTCGGCCTGCGCGTCGAAGGCCATCTTCGGGTACAGCGACGGGTTCGCCGAGTGCGCGGCGATGACGGTGGTGAGCGTGTAGCCGTCGGGGGCCGACTTCACCAGCATCTCGGTGCCGATCATGCTGTTGGCGCCGGGCTTGTAGTCGAACACCACCGGCTGGCCGAGCGCGCGCGACAGCGGCTCGCCGACGGCGCGCGCCATGTTGTCGGTGAAGCCGCCGGGCGTGTAGCCGACGATCATGCGGATCGGCTTGGCGGGCCAGGCCTGGGCGCGCGCGGTGCCGGCGCCGGCGAGCGCGGCGGCCGGGATCGCGGCGACGATCAGGCGCCGGCGCGGCGAGCGCGGCGCGGTGCTCGCGCGGGGCGCGGTGTCGGAACGGGAACGGTCCATCGGTGTCTCCTCGTGGGGCCCGCGGTGGGGCGGCGGCCGCGCGTCGTGCGCGCGCGGTCCGCCGGGTCGATGCTAGCGCGCCGCGGGCGCGGCGCGCACCGTCAGCGCCGGTAGGCCTGCACCGTCTCCCACGCCGTCTCCTGCAGGTGGCGCGCGATCGCGGGGTCGAGGCCGGCGGTGTAGGTGTTGCCGACCGGCGAGACGCCGTGCACCGACGCGAGCAGCGTGCACGCGGCGAGGTAGGTGCCGGCCATGCTCGGGTGGCGCTTGTCCGCGACGTACAGGTTCACGTCGGGGCGCTTGGCGATCGATCGCGCGAACGCGAGGCCCGCAGGCACGACGTGCGCGCGGTTCTGCCGGCCCGCCTCGGTGTACGCGTCGGCGAGGCCCTGCGTCATCTCGGGCTTGTCCTGGTAGGCCCAGGTCATCAGGAACATCGGCTCCACGCCGCTGCGACGCAGCGTGTCCGAGTGCTTCTTCGCATACTCGAAGAACACCGGGCGCAGCTGCGGGTGCACCGGGCACTGGCTGCAGTCCATCAGCAGCGCCGCGTCGAACTGCCGGCCGGGCGGGTTGAAGCGGATCTCGTTGTCGCCGACGAACGAGTAGCGGCCGATCTGGTCGGGCTTCATGTAGGCGGCGACGTCGTGCCAGTCGATGCCCGAGCCGCTGATCGTCAGCGAGGTCGAGCGGTGCGCGGCCCGCGCCCGGTCCGCGGCCGAGCGCGCGAGCAGCCCGACGTGCCCGTGCAGGCTGTTGTTGTAGTACATGAAGCTGTTGCCGACGTAGAGGATGGAGCGCGGCGGATTCTCGGTGCCGGCGCGCTGCGGGACGTCGGGGACGGGGGCGAGCTGCGCGCAGGCCGCGAGCGAGAGCGCGGCCACGGCGAGCGCGGCGCGGGCGGAGGCGCGGAGGGTCATGGCGGTGTAACGGTGTCCGGATCGTCGGTGGTGAGCCGATGCTAGCGGTCGCGGGCCGATCGGACGTCGCGGCGTTCCACGGCGCGGTCGGCGCCATCGGGGGGTCCGGATCGTCCGCGGTCGACTGCCGCGACCGTACGGGCGAGGGCCCTCGGCCGTCCGGCCGATTGCGGGCGCCGTCGCCGCTGGCTATCCTCGATGCATGGGCACCTTCGACACCTCGCTGATGGAAGCGCTGCTGTCCATCGGCGTGCCGCCGGAGCGCGCGCGCTCGGTGGTCGACGCGTTCGACCGTTCGGTCGACGCGCGGTACTCGCTGCACGCGCAGGTACTCGCGACCAAGCGCGACCTCGCGGAACTGGAGACGCGGCTGGTCCGGGAGATCGGCGAGACCCGGGAGCGGATCGCGGCGATCGACGCTCGACTCGACAGGACGTCGACGTCGCTCGATGCCCGGATCGAGGCGATGGACGCCCGCATCGACGCATCGAGCGCGGCGCTCGCCATGCGGATCGCCGAGACGAAGACCGACCTGCTCAAGTGGACCCTCGGCGCCCTGACCGCACAGACCGCGCTGCTGCTGTCGGCGATGAAGCTCCTCTGACCGCCCCCGGTCAGCCGACCACCACCACCCCGTCCCCCGGCGGCTCCGCGTACAGCCGCTCGACGTCCGCCGCACGCCGCTCCAGCCCCGCGCGCTGGTTCACGTAGCCCTTGTCGGTGATCTCGTTGCCGTCGACCGACGGCGGCTCGACCAGGAAGAGCGCGCGCCCGATGCGGCCCGACGAGCCGCCGGCCTGCGCGTTCATCGCGGCCAGGCCCTCGCGCAGCCGCGCGATCACCGCCGGATGCTTCACCAGCGTCGCCGCGTCCGCGTCGGGCAGGCCCGCGACCACGCGGCACGCGGCCAGGTTCGGCCACGCGAGCAGCCCCACGTACGGCCGGTCCTGGCCCGCCACCAGCGCGTCCTGCACGACCGGCGAGGCGGCCGCGATCGACGCGACGCGCAGCGTGCCGACGTGCACGAAGGTGCCCGAGGTCAGCTTGAAGTCCTCGACGACGCGCCCGGCGAACACCAGCCCCTCGGCCGGGTCGTCGGGGTCGACGAAGGTCGCCGCGTCGCCGATCCGGTAGAAGCCGTCCTCGTCGAACGCCTTCGCGGTCAGCTCGGGCTGGCGGTGGTACCCGCTCATCACGATCGGCCCCTTGATCCGCGCCTCGTACTTGCCGCCGGCCGGCACGAGCTTGAGCTCGATGCCCGGGTACGGCAGCCCGATCAGTCCGACGCGCTCGGTGTTCCAGTAGGTCGAGGTCGCGGTCGGGCCGGTCTCGGTGCAGCCCCATCCGGTCACCATCACGATCCGCTCGCCGCAGTGGCGGATCGCGAGCGCCTGCAGCCGGCGGTACAGGTCATCGGGCAGCGTCGCGCCGCCGTAGCCCATCAGCCGCAGCCGCGAGAAGAAGTGCCTCGCGAGCGCGTCGTCCTGCTCGAGCGCGGTGGCCAGCATCGCCCACGCGGCCGGCACGTTGCTCATGTAGGTGGGCGCCACCTCGCGCAGGTTGCGGATCGTCTCGTCGAACTGGCCGGGCAGCGGCCGGCCGTCGTCGACGTGCAGCGTGCCGCCGTCGGCGAGCACCGGGTGGAACAGCGCGTTGCCGCCCATCGTGTGGTTCCACGGCAGCCAGTCGAGCAGCTGCGGCGGCGGGTCGGACGGATCGCGCGGGCGGCACTGCAGGTACATCGTCATGTTCGAGCACATCATCCGCTGCGTGTTCGGCACGGCCTTCGGCATGCCGGTGGAGCCGGAGGTGAACAGCAGCTTGCCGACGGTGTCGGGGCCGACGGTGGCGAGCCGCTCGGCGACCGCGCCGGACGCGACGGTCGCGACGAGCTCGGCCCACGACACGCTCGGCACGTCGGTCGGCGGTCGTTCGACGTGGACCACCCACACGCCGCGCAGGTCGAGCGACGCGAGCGCTCGGTCGAACGGCGGGCCGTCCTGCACGAAGACCAGGCCGGGCTCGACCAGCGCGAACACGTGCTTCAGCTTCGCGTGGTCCTGGCTGACCAGCGAGTATGCGGGCGAGACCGGCGCGGCCGGCGCGCCGACCTGCATCGCCGCCATCGTCAGCAGCGCATGCTCGATCGAGTTGCCCGACAGGATCATCACCGGCCGCCCGGGGCCGAGGCCGCGGTCGATCAGCGCCTGCGACAGCGCGTCCACCGTCGCCGTTGCCTCGCCGTACGACAGCCGGCGCCACGCGCGATCGGGCCCGCGGCGCTGCGCGAGCCAGGTGCGCTCGGGCGCCTCGGCGCCCCAGCGGCGCAGCAGGCTCGGGATGTGATCCGGATACGGCGCGAGCGGCAGGCGCGAGCGCATCAGCACCGTGCCGTCGTCGCGGCGCTCGACCGCGACGTCGCGCGCGGGCCAGGGGATGTGCCGGAACGGCGGCAGCGGCGCGTTCACGAGGCGGCCTCCCTCGACGGCCCCATGAAGCCGAACAGGTGCCCCGCGACCTTGCGCATCTGGATCTCCTCCGAGCCCTCGGTGATCCGGTAGCGGCGGTGGTGGCGGTAGATGTGCTCGAACGGCGTGTGGCGCGAGTAGCCGAGCCCGCCGTGGACCTGCATCGCGCGGTCGGCGGCCTCGCAGCACAGGCGGTTCGCCCAGTAGTTGCACATCGAGACCTTGTCCGACAGCCGCTTCTCGACCTCGGGCTTGGGCATGCGGTCCATCTCCCATGCGGTCTTGCGGATCAGCAGCCGCAGCATCTCGACCTGCGTGGCGAGCTCGACCAGCGGGAACTGGATGCCCTGGTTGGTCGCGAGCGCCTTGCCGAAGGGCTTGCGGCGCCGGGCGTACTCGACGGACATGCGCACGCAGTAGTCGGCCGCGCCGAGCGACGATGCGGCCTGCCGGATGCGATTCTCGTGGACGAAGTGCTGCGCGACGCGCAGGCCGGTGTCCAGCCCCGCGAGGATCGTGTCGTCGGGCACCCACACGTCCGTGATGCTGATCCGCGGGTGGTCGGTCGGCATGTTGAAGGTCCAGAGGTACTCCTCGACCTTCAGGCCGGGCGTCCCGGTGGGCACCGCGAACGCGGTGATGCCGCGCGCGCTGCCCGCCTCGCCGCTGGTGCGCGCGAAGACGAGGCAGTGCGACGCGTGGTGCATGCCGGTGATCCACATCTTCTCGCCGTCGATGCGCCAGCCGGGCACGCCCTCGCGCGTCTCGCGGACCGCGCGCGTGTCCATGTGCGTCGCGTCCGAGCCGTGCTCGGGCTCGGTCAGGCCGAAGCTCATCCGAAGCCGTCCTTCCAGCAGCCCGGGGATGAACGCCTCCTGCTGCGCCGGCGTGCCGAAGTCGCGGATCGCGAGCGCGAGCGGCTGGTTGCCGACGATCGAGTGCTCGGTCTGCAGGTCGTTGTGCAGGCCCAGGCCCTTCGCGGCGAGGTGCTCGCGGATCACCGTCATCGCGAGGTGCGAGCCGTCCTTGCCGCCCCAGGCCTTCGGCAGCGCGAAGCGGTAGTGACCGGCGGCGTCCGCGCGGCGGCGCGCCTCGGCCATCAGCGCCTCCCACTCGGGGCGCGGCAGGCCGCCCGCGTCGAAGTCGGTGCGCGCCCATTCGCGGCGGTGGTCGAAGAAGCGGATGTTGTCGTCCTGCTGCTCGAGCGGCCTGATCTCGGCCTCGATGAAGGCGTCGAGCTCGGCGAGGTAGGCGGTGAGGTCGGCGGGGAGGTCGAAGTCCATCGGGGCGTCTCGGGTGCGTCTCGGGTGGAAGCGGGCGAATCAGGCCGCGGTCGGTGCGGCGGGCGGCGTCGGATCGGGCCGGGCCTCGCGCACGAAGCTCGGGTAGGCGGGCTGCTCGATCGCGAGGCGGGCCATCGTGTCGGCCCACAGGTGATCGGCGAGGCCGGGGGTGTCGAGGGTGACGCGGCCCTCGCGGATCGCGTCGCAGAGGGCGGCGCGCAGGCCGGGCAGCGGGTCGGTGTCGGGGGCCCCGAGCAGCGCCCGCAGCCGCGCGAGCTCCGCCGCGTCGGCCGCCGGCCCGCGCTCGAGCTCGCGGCGCGCGATGTCGAGCACGTTCGCGACCACCCGCGCCTGGAACGCGGCGCGGCCCGACAGCGCGGGCAGCAGCTCGTCGCGCAGCGCTTCGGTCGCGGCGGCGATCAGCTCGGCCGCGCTCGGCGTGGTCTCCATCGTCTCCCCGTCGTCATCGTGCGCGCGGCGCCAGCAGCCGCAGCAGGTCGAGTTCGGTCTCGCTCGCGCGGCGGCCGACCGCGACCCGCTCGACCGAGCGGTCGCGCCCGCTGCGCCAGGTCTCGGCCATGCCGACGCACATCGTGCCCCAGCGGAAGGTGCCGAACACCTCCCAGTATCGCACCCGGTCCGCGTCCGCCTCGCCGCCCGCGGCGCGGTACGCGTCGACCAGCGCGTCGCGCGTGCCGAAGCCGCCGGCCTCCAGGTCGAGCGCGCCGAAGCGCCAGCTCGCGACGCACAGCCAGCCGAGGTCCTCCATCGGGTCGCCGGCGTGGGCGAGCTCCCAGTCGAGCACCGCGCGCAGGCCGTGCGCGTCGACCAGCAGGTTGCCGGTGCGGAAGTCGCCGTGGACCGGCGCGACGCGCGCCGGCGCCGCGGGCACGTGCTCGTGCAGCCAGCGCAGCGCGAGCTCGAACACCGGCCTCGACTCGCGATGGCCGCGCCAGCGCGCCTCCCACAGCGCGAGCTCCTCGGCGGCGGACGCGACGCGCAGCGGCGGCAGCGCGTCGAGCGGCGCCGCGTGCAGCGCGGCGAGCGCGCGCGCGCACTGCCCGACCATCGCGACGCGCGCGGCCGCGAACGCGGGGTCGGTCAGCAGCTTCTTCGGCCGCGTCTCGCCGGGCACCCGGTCCATCAGGAAGCCGCGGCCGAGATCGTCGCCGGGCTCGAGCACCGCCCGCACGGCGGGCACCGGCACGCCGGCCGGCGCGACCGCGCGCAGCAGCGCGGCCTCGTGCTCCGGGGCGAGCGAGGCGAGCGGCCCGTCCTCGGCCACGCTGCCGCCGCCGGCCTTGCGGCGCAGGATCAGCGGCACCGGGCCGCCGGGCCCGGCCGCGTCGAAGGACCAGGTCTCGTTGTTCGCGCCGCCGGACAGCCGCTCGACCCGCTCCACGGCCGAGGTGTCCGGCAGGACGCGCCGCGCGAGCGCGAGCAGCTTCGTCTCCATGCACGCACTGTAGCGAAGCGACGGGCACCGCGGCCCGGCGCGGTGCGCGGGCCGGAACGGCGAGCGGGCCGGAACGGCGAGCGGCAGCCGGCCCGGCGCGCGAGGCCGGCGCCGCGCCGCGCAGCGCCGCCGCGGCCGCGGAACGATCCCCGCGGGGCCCGGGGCGGCGCGGTAAGCTCGGGGCACGCCCCCGAACCCGCCCTCCAGGAGACCCGGCATGGCCGACCCGGCACCCGACGCCGCCCGTGATGCCGCGCTGCGCGAAGCGTCGATCCCGACGCTGCTGATGTGCGTCGCGCAGGTCACCGGCGATCCGCGCTGGCTCGAGGCGCCCTACCTGCCGCAGCGCGACGTGTCGATCTTCGCGGACCCCACCGGCGGCCTGCCCGAGCCGGTGCGCGACGAGATCCGCGCCGCCGCCGCCCGCGTGCTCGACGAGCTCGCCGCCGGCACCCGCACGCTCCCCGCGCAGCCCGACGACGCGACCTTCGTGCGGATGATGAGCGTATGCCTCGGCGAGCGCGTGCCGCCCGAGTACGCACCGATGGCCCGCGAGGAGATGGGCTTCGCCGAGCGCGCGGTCGGCTGGACCGCAGAGCCGCCGCCCGCCGCGCGCCGCGAGGCGTACCGCACGCTGGTGGTCGGCGCGGGCCTGTCGGGCGTGGCCGCCGCATGGCGGCTGCGCCAGCTCGGACTGCCGGTCGAGATCGTCGAGAAGAACGCCGAGATCGGCGGCACCTGGTGGGACAACGACTACCCGGAAGCCGGCGTCGACACGCCGAACCACTTCTACTCGTACTCGTTCGCGCCGAACCTCGGCTGGACCAGCAACTACTCCAAGCGCGGTGAGGTGCTCGATTACCTGAAGGGCACCGCCGAGGGCCTCGGCGTGCTGCGCACCGTGCGGCTGAACACCGAGGTGCTCGCGCTCGCCTGGGACGAGGCGCGCCGCGAGTGGGCGGCGACGATCCGCGACCCGCGGGGCGAGCGCGTCGAGCGCTACCGCGCGGTGGTGCTCGCCTGCGGGCCGCTGTCGAGGCCGAAGCTGTCGGCGGTGCCGGGCATCGAGTCGTTCACCGGCGACTGGTGGCACTCGTCGTGGTGGCGCAAGGACGTGCCGCTCGCGGGCAAGGACGTCGCCGTGATCGGCACCGGCGCGAGCGCGATGCAGTTCCTGCGCAGCGTCGCGTCCGAGGCGCGCCGCGTGACCGTCTTCCAGCGCTCGCCGCAGTGGGCGCGCCCGCCGCAGGACTACCACGGCACGGTCAGCGACGGGCAGCGCTGGCTGCTCGAGCACGTGCCGTACTACTACGCCTGGTACCGCTTCGGGCTGATGTGGCGCTTCGGGGACGGGCTGCTGCCGACGCTCAGGCGCGACCCCGAGTGGCCCCACCCCGAGCGCGCGATGAACGCGCGCAACGACCGCCATCGCGAGCAGCTCGCCGCCTACATGCGCGAGCAGCTCGCCGGCCGCGACGACCTGCTCGAGAAGGCGCTGCCGCACTACCCGCCCTACGGCAAGCGCATCCTGATCGACAACGGCTGGTTCGACGCGTTGAAGCGCGACAACGTCGAGCTGGTCACCCAGGCGGTCGCGCGCGTCGAGGGCGACGCGATCGTCACCGCCGACGGCGAGCGCCACCACGCCGACGTCGCGATCCTCGCGACCGGCTTCGAGGCCTCGCGGATGCTCGGGCCGATGGAGGTCACCGGCCGCGACGGCGCGACGATCGACCGCGAGTGGGCGAACGACGACCCGAAGGCGCACCTCGGCATCACCGTGCCGGGCTTCCCGAACCTGTTCCTGCTGGTCGGACCGGGCACCGGCCTCGCGCACGGCGGCAGCATCTTCTTCGTCACCGAGTGCCAGGTGCGCTACGTGGCGCGGATGCTGGTGGAGATGGTCGAGCGCGGCATCGAGGCGGTCGACGTGAAACGCGACGTGCACGACGCCTACATGAAGCGCTTCGATACGCTGCACGAGGAGCTGGTCTGGTCGCATCCGGGGATGCGCAACTGGTACCGCAACGCGGCCGGACGCGTGTTCGTGCCGATGCCGTGGCGGCTGGTCGACTACTGGACGATGACGCGCGAGCCGGTGCTGGAGGAGTTCGACGTCGCGGCGGCGCGGCGCTGAGCCGCGACTTCCGGACGGACGTTTCCGCGGAAACGTCCGTCGTCCCGCTCACCCCGCGTCGCCGAGATCCCGCCTCAGCGTCGGCAGTCCCACCCCCGCCGCGTCGAACCCGCCGTCGACCGCCACCACCTGCCCGTTCACGTACGCCGCCGCGTCGCTGCACAGGAAGCCCACCACCTCGGCCATCTCCTCCTCGGCGCCGTAGCGCGCGAGCGGGATCGCGTCGTGATAGTCGGCGCGCACCGCGGCGGTGTGCACGAGCTTGGCCATCGCGGTGTCGACCGGGCCGGGCGCGATCGCGTTGACGCGGATGCCGAAGTGCGAGAGTTCGACCGCCTGCTGCTTGGTCAGGTGGATCACCGCGGCCTTGCTGGTGCCGTAGGCGACGCGCATCGTGCTCGCGCGCAGGCCCGAGATCGACGCGACGTTGACGACCGCACCGCGGCCGCGCGCCTGCATCCGCGCGCCGAACGCCTGGGTGCACAGGAACACGCCGTCGAGGTTGGTCGCCATCACGTCGCGCCACTGCGCGAAGGTCGTCTTCTGGATGTGCTCGAAGACGGCGACGCCGGCGTTGTTGACCAGCGCGTCGACGCGCCCGAACCGCGCATCCACGGCGCGCGCGGCGGCCTCGACCTGCGCCTCGTCGGACACGTCGCAGTGCACCGCGATCGCGTCGTCGGGCCGGCCGATCGCGGCGAGCGCGGCGTCCAGCGTCGCCGCGTCGCGGTCGAGGAGCGCGACGCGGTGGCCGTGGTCGAGGAACCAGCGGGCGACGGCGAGGCCGATGCCGCGGGCGGCGCCGGTGACGACGGCGACGGGACGCGAAGACGTGTGTGATGTCATGGCGCAACGAGCGTGGAGGCGATGGTGGCGGTGGCGTGCGGCGGAGGGAGGGCGTCGGCGGTCGTCACCGAGGCACGACGACCGGCGGCGCGAGCCCCAGGCGCTTGGACCGTCGCGCGAAGCGACGATCGTCGAAGGTCGCGAACGTGCTGCAGCCGCGCGCGAGCGCCCAATGCAAAGCGTCGGCGAAATCGATGCCGTCGCGATGCACGTCGACCGCAGCCTCCACCGCCTCCCACCGCTCCACGGTGACCTGGGGCAACCCGAGCAGGTGGACGACGACGTCGCAGAACGCGTCGCGCCCGGTCTCGTAGAAGCCGCGCATCACCCATTCGAGCTCCAGCACCACGGTCAGGGGCACGAACAGCGCTGTCGACTCGAGGATCAGCCTGCGGGCGATCGGACACTGCCGCGCCGACTCGGGATCGGACGGGTCGTCGACGTAGAACCGGGCGAGCAGGTTCGTGTCGAGCGCGATCACGATCCGACCCGCCGAGGCGACAGCGTCGCGGCGGGATCGAACTCGGACAGCTTGCGCGGCGGGCGCGGCGCGATCCGCACCATGCCGAAGCCGCTGCCGGGATCGGAGACGCGAGCCCGCCGGTGGACGACCAGCCGGATCCCGCCGGCGTCGTCGACGAACTCGACCCGCGTGCCGGGCACGAGACCGTACCGTTCCCGGATCTCCACGGGAATCACGACCTGTCCCTTCGCGGTCAGCGTGGCGGCGGCCATCGTCGCTCCAGGTCGGTGGCGGAGCCCGATGGTAGCACGGCCGCTTACCTGGTAAGCAACGGAACCGAGGACCTACCGCAACCGCACTACACCAGCACCCGCTCGATCCCGCCCTCGTTCGCCCGCTTCACGTACTCCGGCATCCAGTTCGCGCCGAGCAGGTGCTTGGCGATCTCGACGACGATGTAGTCGGCCTCGACCGCGGCGTCGCCCTGGTAGCGCGACAGGCCCTGCAGGCACGACGGGCACGAGGTCAGCACCTTGACCGGGCCGTCGAAGGCCTCGCCCCTCGCCGTGCCCGCCGGCACCGCCTGCACGCCGGCGCGGATCGCGTCGGCCGCGCGCTTCATCTCGCCTTCCTTGCGGAAGCGGATCTGCGTGGAGATGTCGGGCCGGGTGACCGCGAGCGTGCCCGACTCGCCGCAGCAGCGGTCGTTCTTCTCGACGGTGCCGTTGAGCTCGGCGTTCACCAGCGTGTTGACGACCTTCATCGGCGCGTGCTGCTTCATCGGGCTGTGGCAGGGGTCGTGGTACATGTACCGCGTGCCGGTCACGCCCTCGAGGCGCACATTCTTCTCCATCAGGTACTCGTGGATGTCGAGGATGCGGCAGCCCGGGAAGATCTTCTCGAACTCGTACTTCTGCAGCTGGTCGTGGCAGGTGCCGCAGGAGACGACGACGGTCTTGATGTCGAGGTAGTTGAGCGTGTTGGCCACGCGGTGGAACAGCACGCGGTTGTCGGTGACGATCTGCTCGGCCTTGTCGAATTCGCCGGCGCCGCGCTGCGGATAGCCGCAGCACAGGTAGCCGGGCGGCAGCACGGTCTGCACGCCGACGTGCCAGAGCATCGCCTGGGTCGCGAGGCCGACCTGCGAGAACAGGCGCTCGGAGCCGCAGCCGGGGAAGTAGAACACCGCCTCGGCGTCGACGGCGGTCGCCTTCGGGTCGCGGATGATCGGCACGTAGCGCGCGTCCTCGATGTCGAGCAGCGCGCGCGCGGCCTTCTTGGGCAGGCCGCCGGGCATCTTCTTGTTGACGAAGTGGATCACCTGCTCGGTGAGCTTCGGGCGCCCCACGCTCGACGGGGGCGCCGCGGTCTGAGCCTTCGCCGGCGCCTTGAGCACCTCGTGCGCGATGCGCTGCGCCTTGTAGCCCCAGTCGATCATCACCTTGCGGGCGACGTTGATCGTCGTCGGGTTGGTCGCGTTGAGGAACATCATCGACGCGGCGGTGCCGGGGTTGAAGCGCTTCTGCCCCATCTTGCGCAGCAGGTTGCGCATCGCCATCGACACGTTGCCGAAGTCGATGTCGACCGGGCACGGCGACTCGCACTTGTGGCAGATCGTGCAGTGGTCGGCGACGGCGCCGAACTCGGCCCAGTGGCGGATCGACACGCCGCGGCGGGTCTGCTCCTCGTAGAGGAAGGCCTCGATCAGCAGCGAGGTCGCGAGGATCTTGTTGCGCGGGCTGTAGAGCAGGTTCGCGCGCGGCACGTGGGTGGCGCACACCGGCTTGCACTTGCCGCAGCGCAGGCAGTCCTTGATCGAGTCGGCGATCGAGCCGATGTCGGACTGCTGCAGGATCAGCGACTCGGCGCCCATCAGGCCGAAGCTCGGCGTGTAGGCGTCGCGCAGGTCGCCGCCCTGCATCAGCTTGCCCTTGTTGAAGCGGCCCACGGGGTCGATGCGCTGCT
>JBILTM010000200.1:0-9220 GCA_044371545.1 Burkholderiaceae bacterium | reverse complement strand
GGCGAGGGCGGCCAGCTGCCCGGCCACAAGGTCTCCGAGTACATCGCGAAGCTGCGCTTCTCGGTGCCGGGCGTCGGCCTGATCTCGCCGCCCCCGCACCACGACATCTACTCGATCGAGGACCTCGCGCAGCTGATCCACGACCTGAAGAACTGCAACCCGCGCGCCTCGGTGTCGGTGAAGCTGGTCTCCGAGGTCGGCGTGGGCACGGTCGCGGCGGGCGTCGCGAAGGCCAAGTCCGACCACATCGTGATCGCCGGCCACGACGGCGGCACCGGCGCGAGCCCCCTGTCCTCGATCAAGCACGCGGGCACGCCGTGGGAGCTGGGTCTCGCCGAGACGCAGCAGACGCTGGTGCTCAACCGCCTGCGCGGGCGCGTGCGGATCCAGGCCGACGGCCAGATGAAGACCGGCCGCGACGTCGTCATCGGCGCGATCCTCGGCGCCGACGAGTTCGGCTTCGCGACCGCGCCGCTGGTCGTCGAGGGCTGCATCATGATGCGCAAGTGCCACCTGAACACCTGCCCGGTGGGCGTGGCCACGCAGGACCCGGTGCTGCGCAGGAAGTTCGCCGGCAAGCCCGAGCACGTCGTCAACTTCTTCTTCTTCGTCGCCGAGGAAGCGCGCGCGATCATGGCGCAGCTCGGCATCCGCAGCTTCGACGAGATGATCGGCGCGACGCACCTGCTCGACACGCGCGCCGGCATCCGGCACTGGAAGGCGCGCGGGCTCGACTTCTCGAAGATCTTCCACGCGCCGGCGATGCCGGCCGACGTCGCGCGCTACGCGGTCGCCACGCAGGACCACGGCCTCGAGAAGGCGCTCGACCACGTGCTGATCGAGAAGTCGAAGGCGGCGATCGAGCGCGGCGAGAAGGTCAGCTTCATCGTGCCGATCCGCAACGTCAACCGCACCGTCGGCGCGATGCTGTCGGGCGAGATCGCGCGTCGCCACACGCACGCCGGCCTCGCCGACGACAGCGTGCACGTGCAGTTCAACGGCACCGCGGGGCAGAGCTTCGGCGCGTTCCTCGCGCGCGGCGTGACCTTCGACCTGGTGGGCGAGGCGAACGACTACGTCGGCAAGGGCCTGTCGGGCGGCCGCGTGATCGTGCGCTGCGCGAACGACTTCCGCGGCTTCGGGCCCGACCACATCATCGTCGGCAACACCGTGCTCTACGGCGCGATCGAGGGCGAGGCCTACTTCAACGGCGTCGCCGGCGAGCGCTTCGCGGTGCGCAACTCCGGCGCGATCGCGGTCGTCGAGGGCACCGGCGACCACGGCTGCGAGTACATGACCGGCGGCACCGTCGTCGTGCTCGGCGGCACCGGCCGCAACTTCGCGGCCGGCATGTCGGGCGGCGTGGCCTACGTCTGGGATCCGGAGGGCGACTTCAAGCGTCGGTGCAACACCTCGATGGTGAGCCTCGAGCCGCTGATGACCGCCAAGGAGCAGGCCGCGGGCGTGCCGCAGTCGGTCTGGCACGCGACGAAGCGGGGCGGCGACG
The DNA here is from genome assembly GCA_044371545.1 of Burkholderiaceae bacterium. GTDB lineage: Bacteria > Pseudomonadota > Gammaproteobacteria > Burkholderiales > Burkholderiaceae_E > UBA4615. The sequence goes on along the minus strand of JBILTM010000200.1, from coordinate 7,713 downwards.
GCGAGGCCGACGAGACGATCCTCAAGCGGCTCGTCGAGGCGCACTTCCGCCACACCGGCAGCTTCCGCGCCAAGGAGATCCTGACCGACTGGCAGAACGCCCGCGGCCGGTTCACCAAGGTGTTCCCGACCGAGTACCGCCGCGCGCTCGGCGAGCTGGCGGCCGCGAAGGCGGCCGCGCGCCAGCCCGCCTGATCGCGACGACCGACGAACCGACACACCGACGCAGAGCAGAAGACGATGGGCAAGGTCACAGGCTTCCTCGAGTTCCAGCGCCTCGCCGAGGCGAGCGAGCCGCCGCCGGCGCGCCTGAAGCACTGGAAGGAGTTCGTGCTGCACCTCGACGACGCCGCGGCGTCGAAGCAGGGCGCGCGCTGCATGGACTGCGGCATCCCGTTCTGCCAGAGCGGCTGCCCGGTCAACAACATCATCCCCGACTGGAACGACCTGGTGTACCGCCAGGACTGGCGCCAGGCGATCGACGTCCTGCACTCGACGAACAACTTCCCCGAGTTCACCGGCCGCGTGTGCCCCGCGCCCTGCGAGGCCGCGTGCACGCTGAACATCAACGCCGATCCGGTGGGCATCAAGTCGATCGAGCACGCGATCATCGACAAGGCCTGGGAGCAGGGCTGGGTCGTGCCGCTGCCGCCGGCCGCGAAGACAGGCAAGCGCGTCGCGGTCGTCGGATCCGGCCCCGCCGGCATGGCCGCCGCGCAGCAGCTCGCGCGCGCCGGCCACGACGTGACCGTGTTCGAGAAGAACGACCGCATCGGCGGGCTGCTGCGCTACGGCATCCCCGACTTCAAGATGGAGAAGTCGCACATCGACCGCCGCGTCGAGCAGATGCAGGCCGAGGGCGTGGTGTTCCGCACCGGCGTCTTCGTCGGCGAGAAGCCGCCCGAGGGGCACATCACCAACCTCGCGCAGCAGGCGGTGTCGCCGAAGCAGCTGCTCGCCGAGTTCGACGCGGTCCTGCTGACCGGCGGCGCAGAGCAGCCGCGCGACCTGCCGGTGCCGGGCCGCGAGCTGAAGGGCGTGCACTTCGCGATGGAGTTCCTGCCGCAGCAGAACCGCAGCGTCGCCGGCGACGCGGTCGCCGGCCAGATCATGGCGACCGGCAGGCACGTCGTCGTGATCGGCGGCGGCGACACCGGCAGCGACTGCGTCGGCACCTCGAACCGCCACGGCGCCGCGAGCGTCACCCAGTTCGAGCTGATGCCGCAGCCGCCCGAGCAGGAGAACAAGGCCCTGACCTGGCCGTACTGGCCGACGAAGATGCGGACCTCGTCGTCGCACGAGGAGGGCTGCGAGCGCGACTGGTCGATCACCACCAAGGCCTTCCGCGGCGACGAGCGCGGCAACGTCCGCGCGCTGGTCACCGCCCGCGTCGAGTGGAAGAAGGACGAGTCCACCGGTCAGATGCGGATGGTCGAGGTGCCCGGCTCCGAGAAGGAGCTGCCCGCCGACCTGGTGCTCTTCGCGATGGGCTTCGTCTCGCCGGTGGCGACCGTGCTCGATGCGTTCGGCGTCGACAAGGACGGGCGCGGCAACGCGCGCGCGACCACCGACGGCGAGCGCAGCTACGCGACCAGCGTGCCGAAGGTGTTCGCGGCGGGCGACATGCGCCGCGGGCAGTCGCTCGTGGTGTGGGCGATCCGCGAGGGCCGGCAGGCGGCGCATTCGGTGGATGCGTTCCTGATGGGGGCGAGCGAGCTGCCGCGCTGAGGCGGACGCGAAGGAATGGAGACGGCCCGCCTCGCGCGGGCCGCTTTCTTTTCGTACTCGCCGTGCGCGGCGTGTCGCCGACCGGCGCGTCGAATGAGCCCGCTCAGGCAGGCTGCACGCGTACGGCGCGCGACGTGCGCCATGCGATCGACCACAGCGCCGCCGCGCGGCCGAGGAACCCGCCGCTGAACGCGCCGAACGCCGCGGCCGACAGGCCCGCGAAGGCCGGCGACGCCGCGCGCGACCCGTCGAGTGCGAGGGCCGCGCCGACCGCAAACTTCGTCGCGAACAGGCCCATCATCAGCGCGAGCGGCACCCAGCTGCCGGGCACCGCGAAGCGGCCGGTGCGCGGGTCCCAGGCCGCGTCGCGCGAGCCGGAACCGGCTGCACCGACGAGCCCGCCGACCGCCACCGCGATTGCCCACGCGCTGACGGCGATCGCCAAGCCGCCGAAGCTCGACACCACGCCCGCGAGCGACAGGCCGAGCAGCGCGAGCGGCGGCACCGTCGCGCGGCGCAGCGTGACTGTCCTCGGGACGGCCTGCGAGAGGCCGAGCGCGACGAGCACCACGAACAGCACGAACACCCAGATCGGGACCTGGGACAGGAAGGACGCGTTCATCGCGGGACACTCCGTCGAACGTGGATACGAGCCTCCAGCGTGTGCGGTGCGTCGGTGCCCGGCGAGCGCCGTGCGACGGACCACCGCGGGCCGGTCGCGGATCGACGACCGCGCGGCGCGATGCGAGCGATGGAGGGCGCGTCCACGAGGACACGCCGGCGCCGGCCGGCAGAGCAGAGCCCGACGTTTCCGCGGAAACGCCGCGGTCTGGGTCAGAACAGCTTCGCGGCCCCGAGCAGCAGCGCGGTCTGCGCGCTCAGCGCGCCGACGACCCACTTGACGAGTTCGACCTTGCTGGACGCAATCTCGCGGGACAGCCGGGTCTCCAGCTCGGCGACGTCGCGTTTCGTCGCGAGCACCTGCGCGTGCAACGCGCAGCGCTCGTCGATCGACCGGTCGAACAGGTCGACGACCGCGCGCGCCCGCTCCGGCGCCACGCCGGCCGACAGCAGCGCTTCGAGCAGCGCGACGTTGAACGAGCCCATGCGACGAGGATACCGACCGGGTCGAGCGATGCCAATCGGCCGGAAGGCCGAGACCGAAGGGGGCGCGACGGTTCCGCGGAAACGTCGCGCCTTCGCGGCCGGCGAAGGTGGCACGCGAATTGCAAAACCGGCGGGTTTCCTCCACGGAGCATCGCCGATGGGCACCGAGCGCGTCTTCCGTGTCGCCGACCACCTGCAGCCTGCCGACGGCGAGCCGATCCGCTCGGTCGTGGTGCAGACGCCCGATGCGACGGTCGTCGCGTGGACGGTGAGGCGTGGGCAACGGATCGCGGCCCACGTGCATCCGCAGGGGCAGGACACCTGGACCGTGCTCTCCGGCACCGGCGAGTACCAGCTCGACGTCGGGGGGTCCACGCGGACGCTGGGGCCCGGCGACATCGCGGTCGCGCCGGTCGGCGCAGTGCACGGCGTGCTCGCCACAGGCGAGGTGCCGCTGGTGTTCGTCTCGGTGGTATGTCCGGGCGAGGCCGGCTACGCGCTCGCCTGAGACCCTCGGGCGCGCGCTGCGCCCGGCGGCGGCGTCGCGGCCGCGACGCGCGCGAGGCCGAACCACGGGCGCAGCGGCCCGATCCGCCGCACCAGCAGGTAGACGAGCGCCGGCACGCCGAACGCCGCGAGGGCCAGCAGCGGCGCCTCGAGCGCGGGTGACGGCCGCCAGCGGGCCAGCCCCATGGCGACCACGATGATCACCGTCTGGTGCAGCAGGTAGAGCGGGAACACCGCCTCGGTCAGCGCCGCCCGCCAGCGGCCGTCGCGATTCCAGTGGCGGTACGCGAACCCGACCGCCGCGACGACGCCGCCCCACTGCATCGAGGCCGCGCCGATCGTGCGCACCGCATCCGGGGTGCCGCAGACCAGCGCGAGCCAGCCGAGCACGGTCGCGCCGAGCGCGGGCCAGCGCAGCGACTCGAAGCGTTCCCATCGGTCGGCACGCGCCGACATCGCGCCGAGGACGAACACGCTGCCGTAGATCGCGTGCGCGTGCCAGTCGCCGAGCAGCGCATGCGTGATCGGGAAAGCGTCCCGCACCGCCCATCGCTCGGCCGCGAACGCGACGATCGGCACGCCCAGCAGGGCCGCGCCACGCATGCGTCGCGACGCCGCGTCCGCGGCCGCGTCGAGCGCGTCCGGCCACCGCCGCAGCACGAGCCACAGCACCGCGGTGTAGGTCATCAGGTACGGCAGGAACCACAGGTGGTTCCAGGTCGGCATCGCGATGCATCCGCTCGGCCCGCAGAACCCGTCGGCGCCGCCCAGGTACAGTCGCATGAACGATGCGAAGCCGCCCTCGTAGCCGTGCTTCTGCCGGACCTCGAAGAAGGTCTGCGGCGGCACGACGACCAGCATGCCGAACAGCAGCGGCCGCAGCAGGCGGCCCGCACGCTCGCGCAGCAGCGCGCCGGTGGCGCCGGCCCGCGCGAGCATGAAGGCGGTGACTGCGCCGGAGACGAAGAACAGCAGCGGCATGCGCCACGGGTTCGCGATCCGCATCAGCGGCTCGATCGCGGGGCCCGCGAAGGGGCTCTTCACGTGCCAGTCCCAGGTCACGTAGTACATGCCGACGTGATAGGGCACGAGCAGCGCGAATGCCGCGATTCGCAGCCAGTCGAGGAAGAATCGGCGCGTCGCGGCCGGAGCCGCGTCGCCCGTCACGGGTGGTGCCGCACCCGCGCGCGCTCCGGCGACGCGCGGGCGGACCGCAGCGTCTCGAGCAGCGCGACGGCGAACGAGTGCATGCGACGAGGATACCGGCCGGGTCGGCCGGCGCCAATCGGCCGGACGGCCGCGAGGACGTCTCCGCGGCAACGTCCCCCGCGCCGCTCAATCGACGATGAACAGCGTCGCCCCCACCTCGGTCGACGACCGGTGCGGCTCCGCGCCGTCCGCGACCTGGTAGCTCGTGCCCGGCGTCAGCACGAAGGTGCGCCCGTCGGCGAGCTCGGTGTGCAGCTCGCCCGCGAGGCACAGCAGCACGTGGCCCTTCTCGCACCAGTGGTCGGCGAGGTAGCCCGGCGAGTACTCGACCATGCGCACGCGGATCTCGCCGAAGTGCCGCGTGCGCCAGTGCGCGACGCCGGTCTCGCCCGGGTGCTCGGTGCGCTCGACGCCGGACCAGTCGGTGGTGCCGAAGGGGATGCCGCTCATCTTCATCGTCGCGTCCTTCGAATGGGTCCCCGCGATTCTGACCGATCGGCGACCCGCATCGAGGCCCGCGCGCGCGGGTCGAGGGCGATCAGGGCGGCAGCACCGCGCGGAATACGAGATGCTCGGCCGCGTCGGCGCCGTACACCGCTCCGTCGGCGGCCACCGCGAGCCCCGCGGGGCGATGCAGCGAGGCGCCCGCGGCCGGCCCGGGCCGCACGCCGACCGCGTTCGCCCGACCGAGCACGGTGGTCACGGCGCCGCCGGGATCGATCCGGCGCAGGCGGTTCGCATCGGACACCAGCACGCGGTCCTGCGCGTCGAGCGCGAGGCCGCCGATCGACGCGAAGCGCGCAGCGGCGCCGACGCCGTCGGCCGGAGGCGCCTGGCCGCTCACCGGCGTGCCGGCCAGCTCGGAGACGCCGCCGCCCGGGCCGATCCGCAGGACGACGCCGCCGGAGACGCTCGCGGCGTAGAGCGTCCCGTTGCGGCCCGCCGCGAGGTGCTCGAGGTAGCCGGGCTGGGCGACCAGGGACCAGCGCCCCCGTGTGTCGCGCCGCCCGATACGCTGGAAGTACGCGACGTAGACCGAGCCGTCCGCGCCGGTGGCGACGGCCTGCGCCGTGAGCGACTGCGCGGGTGCGTCGTCGGCGAAGCACCCGCCGTCGGCGCGCCGCTGGGTGCTCACCACGCCGGCCGGCGTCACCACGCGCAGCGCGCACGGCGTCGCGTCGACGACGTACAGCGTGCCCGCCGCGTCGACCGCGATCGCCCGCGGCCGGGTGAACCGCGCCTCGACGCCGACGCCGTCGACGCTCCCCTGGTCGGCCGCCGCGCCGGCCAGCGTCGAGACCGAGCCGTCGGGTGCGATGCGGCGGATCACGTGGTTGTCGGTATCGGCCACGTAGACCGTGCCCGACGGATCCACCGCGACGCCGCTCGGGCCGTTGAACCGCGCCGCCGCGCCCGGGGCGTCGACGCGCCCGGTCTCGACCACCACCGCGGACCCGGCGATGCCGGCGAGCGTGCCGTCCGGATCGAGCCGCGAAAGGCGGTGTGCGTCCCGGTCCGCGACGAAGACGGTGCCCGACGCCGCGACGGCCAGCCCGTGCACGCCGGCGAGCAGGCCGGCCGCGGGCGTGCCCGGCGCCCCCGCGACGGTGCTCGCGACGCCCGCGGGCGTGACCCGGCGCAGCGCGCCGTCGTCCTGCATCACCAGCGCGTCGCCGGTGCCGCCGGCGGCGATCGCGCGCGCGGCCCGGAACCGCGCCGCGGCGCCCGTGCCGTCGACGCTGCCGGCCTCGAGCGTCCCGGCGACCGTGACCAGGTCGGCCGTGCGCTCGATGCGCCGCACCGCGAACGCGTCGGACAGGTGCAGCGTGCCGCCGGGATCGGCGCCGATCGCAAGCGGCCGCACCACCTGCGCCTGCGCGACCGGGCCGTCGACGAACGCGGTGCCGCCGCCGATCCAGAACGAGTAGGCCCCGCTGTCGATGTCGTAGCGCTCGATGCGCTCGACCGAACGCACGACCGGCACGCCGCCGACGACGTCGGTCTCGGCGATGCCCACGAAGCTCGCGGTGACCACGACGTGCCCGGCCCCGTCGAGCGCGAGGTCGTGGGGGCGGCGCCCGATCAGCCGCCCGACGGCGCACGAGCCGGCCGAGCAGATCCGCTGGGGGACCGGCGCGCCGAACAGCGGGCGCGCCGAGCCGTCGGAGAGGATCTCGAAGAGCCGCGCGTAGTCGGTGTCCAGCGCGAACACCCGGCCGCCCGCGCCGACGGCGACGCGGTCGACCTTCAGGAAGGTGCCGGTGCCCGCGCCCGCGTCGAACGCATACGGCCCGCCGGCGAGCGTCGAGACCGTGCCGTCGGGCGCGACGCGCCGCACCGCGAGGTTGCCGGTGTCGGCCACGTAGAGCGCGCCCGCCGCGTCGATCGCGATGCCGGTCGGGGTGTGGAAGCGGGCCTCGGCACCCGGACCGTCGAGCAGGCCCGGGCCGCCGGGCCGGCCCGCGACGACGGCGAGCGAGGGCTCGGGGGACGGAGGCGGCGCGCAGTCGCAGCCGTCGTTGCCGCAGCCGGCGAGCAGCGCGAGCAGGCCGACCGCGCAGGCGGTCGACCGCAGCTTGGGCGTGCGGGACATGGCGTGATCCTCCCTGTCCCGCCATTGTGCGCCCGCGCGGTCGGCGGGCCCGACGGGCCCGCCCTCAGGCGTCCGCCAGCGTCAGCCCCGCCAGGTCGATCTCGGGCCGCTTGCCGCCGATGATGTCCGCGAGGATGCGCCCCGAGCCCATCGACATCGTCCAGCCGATGTGGCCGTGCCCGGTGTCGAGGTACAGGTTGCGCTTGGGCGAGGCGCCGAGGATCGGCGTGCCCTTGGGCGTCATCGGGCGCAGCCCGGCCCAGCGGCTCGCCCTGTCGTAGGCGCCGCCGTCGGGGAAGAGGCGCCGGATCGTGTTGGTCATGTGCGCGAGGTCGCGCTCCGACAGCGAGCGGTCGAAGCCGTTGAACTCGGCGGTGGCGGTCACCCGCATCCGCTGCCCGAGGCGGGTCCACGCGATCAGGTACTTCTCGTCGACGCCGCATATGCCGGGCGCGCCCTGGTGGCGGTCTTCGATCGGCACGGTCAGCGCGTAGCCCTTGACCGGGTACACCGGCAGGTCGAGGCCGAGCGGCCGGCCGATGCCGGGGCTGTAGCAGCCGAGCGCCAGCA
>JBILTM010000365.1:0-2577 GCA_044371545.1 Burkholderiaceae bacterium | reverse complement strand
CGGATCGTGCGCACGCCGCCGTCGCCGCCGCGCCAGCGCCCGCGCCCGCCGGTGTGCGGCCGGATCCGGTAGGACTCGAGCCGCACCGGGAAGCGCAGCTCGAGCACCTCGGGGTCGGTCAGCCGCGAGTTGGTCATGTTGGTCTGCACGACCGCGCAGCCGTCGAAGCCGCCGACCAGCCGCCCCTCGGCATCGAAGAGCCCCCCCGCGCCGGAGCCGCCGGAGATCGTCTCGTAGTACTGGTGCCGGGCGTTGCCGAAGGTGAAGTTGCTCATCGTGTTCGGCCCCGAGCCCATCACGCCGAGCGCGCCGTACAGCGCGTTGGTGATGCACTGCGAGGTCTCGACGTTGCCGGCCACCACCGCGCCCGGATGGCGCGGGTTCAGCAGGCAGCCCTCGGGCACGACGATCTCGAGGGGCTCGAGGCAGCCGTCGTTCATCGGGATGTCGTCGTCGACCAGCGTTCGGAACACGTAGAGCACGGCGGCCCGCGTGACCGCGGACGGGGCGTTGAAGTTGGTCGTGGACTGCGGCGAGGTGCCGGTGAAGTCGATTCGCGCGCGGCGCGCCGCGTGGTCGACGGTGATCGCGACGCGGATGGTCGCGCCGTTGTCGAGGGGCAGCGCGAAGGCGCCGTCCTTCAGCGCGCCGATCACGCGGCGCACCGACTCGGCGGCGTTGTCCTGCACGTGCCGCATGTAGGCGCGCACCGTGTCGAGCCCGAACTGCGCGACCATCCGCAGCAGCTCCTCGCGGCCCTTCTCGTTGGCTGCGACCTGCGCCTGCAGGTCGGCGACGTTCTGGTCGGGGTTGCGCGCCGGGTACCTGGCGCCGGCCAGCCGCGCGCGCAGCTCGGCCTCGCGCAGCACGCCGTGCTCGACGAGCTTCAGGTTCGTGAGCAGCACGCCCTCGTCGTCGATGTGGTGGCTGTCCGGCGGCATCGAGCCGGGGGTCAGGCCACCGATGTCGGCATGGTGGCCGCGCGAGCCGACCCAGAACAGCACCTCGCGGCCCGCGTCGTCGAACACCGGCGTGACGACGGTGACGTCGGGCAGGTGGGTGCCGCCGCGGTACGGGTCGTTGAGCACGTAGACGTCGCCCGGCGCGATCCGCCCGGCGTTGTCGTCGATGACCGCGCGCACGCTCGCGCCCATCGAGCCGAGGTGCACCGGCATGTGCGGCGCGTTCGCGATCAGCGCGCCCGAGGCGTCGAAGATCGCGCACGAGAAGTCGAGCCGCTCCTTGATGTTCACCGAGTGCGCGGTGTTCTGCAGCCGGTAGCCCATCTGCTCGGCGATCGACATGAACAGGTTGTTGAAGATCTCGAGCATCACCGGGTCGGCGTCGGTGCCGACCGCCTGCCGGGCCGGGCGCGGCACGACGCGCGCGAGCACCAGGTCGCCGCGCTCGCTCATCGTCGCGCGCCAGCCGGGCTCGACCACGGTGGTCGCGGTGGCCTCGGCGACGACCGCGGGCCCGTCGATCGCGGCGCCGGCGGGGATCGCCTCGCGGCGGTGGAGCGGCGCCTCGACCCACTCGCCGCCGGCGAACACGCGGACCGCCGCCTCGCGCGTCGCGCCGGCCGCGGACGGGGGCGCGACCTCGGCCGCCGCCGCGCCGCCCTCGCCCGGCGACACCACCTCGACGCTGACCGACTCGACCACCAGCGGCCGCCCCGACAGCAGGAACGCGAAGCGCTGCCGGTACGCGGCCTCGAACTCGCCGATCATCGCGTCGCGCGCGGCCTCGCCCACGCCGATCGACGTGTCCGTGCCCTCGTACTTGAGCTGCACGCGGCGGCTCGCGCGCAGCCGGCCGGCCGGCTCGCCCTGCGCGACCAGCTCGGTGCGCGCCTGTGCCTCGATCGCGTCGAGCTGCGTCGCGGCCTCGGCGAGGCCGCCCTCGTCGAGCCGGCGCTCGACCGAGCGCTCGCGCAGCGCCGCCTGCTCGGCCAGGCCCATGCCGTAGGCGGACAGCACGCCTGCGAGCGGGTGCGCGAGCACCGTCGACATCGCGAGCAGGTCCGCGACCGCGCAGGCGTGCTGGCCGCCTGCGCCGCCGAACACCGTCAGCGCGTAGCGGGTGACGTCGTAGCCGCGCTGGACCGAGATCTTCTTGATCGCGTTGGCCATGTTGGCGTTCGCGATGTCGACGAAGCCCTGCGCGACCTGCTCCGGCGTCATCCGCCGTCCGGTCGCCGCGGCGATCCCGTCGGCGAGCTGGGCGAAGCCGCGCTCGACCGCCTCGCGGTCGAGCGGCTGGTCCGCGTCCGGCCCGAACACCTTCGGGAAGTGCTCGGGCTGCACCTTGCCGAGCATCACGTTCGCGTCGGTGACGGTCAGCGGGCCGCCGCGCCGGTAGCACGCCGGGCCGGGATTCGCACCCGCCGAGTCGGGGCCGACGCGAAGCCGCGCGCCGTCGAAGTGCAGGATCGAGCCGCCGCCGGCGGCGACCGTGTGGATGCTCATCATCGGTGCGCGCAGCCGGACGCCGGCGACCTGCGTGTCGAACACGCGCTCGAATTCGCCGGCGAAGTGCGACACGTCGGTCGAGGTGCCGCCCATGTCGAAGCCGATC
>JBILTM010000364.1:0-2597 GCA_044371545.1 Burkholderiaceae bacterium | reverse complement strand
ACCGGGCCGAAGGTGGCGCTGGGGGCGTCGGGGTTCATCGCGGGGCGTCGGGTCGGGGGCGGCCGCCATCGTACCCGGCGGCGGGCGCAGGCGCGCGCCGCGGCCACAGGCCGAGCGTCAGCGCTGTACCGGCGAGGATCACCGCGCAGCCGGCCGCCATCCGCGGCGTGACCGCCTCGCCGAGGTAGACGGTGGCCGAGGCCATCGCGACGATCGGGTTCAGGAAGGTCACCGAGGTCGCGCGCACCGGGCCGATCGCGCGCAGCAGCCGGAAGTACAGCAGGAACCCGAGACCGGACGACGCAACGCCGAGGAACGCCACCTCGGCCCAGGCCTTGGCGCCCGGATCGTGCGCGGGCCAGGTCGCCCACGCGAAGGGCGCGAGCACGAGCGCGGCGATGCCGAGGCTGCCGGTGGTCAGCGCGAGCGGGTCGACGGCGGCGAGCTTGACGCGCGCGTAGTTCGACGACACGCCCCAGAGCATCGTCACCGCGATCGTCGCGAGGATCGCGAGCCCCGCCTGCTCCCGCACGCCGATGCGGTCCCAGGTCAGCAGCGCGACGCCGGCGAGGCCCACCGCCAGGCCGATCGCGCGCATGCGGCCGATCCGCTCCCCGAGCCACAGGTGCGCGACGATCGCGGCGAACATCGGCGCCGACGACTGCAGCACCGCGAGCAGCCCGGCCGAGATCGACAGCGCCGCGAAGCCGAGCCCTGCGAACGGCAGCGCGGTGAAGGCGAGGCCGAAGACGGCGATCTCGCGCCAGTGCCGGCGGATCGGCCCGAAGCCCGAGCGCCAGAGCGTCAGCGGCAGCAGCACCAGCAGGCTCGCGAGCGCCATCCGCAGGAACACCATCGGCATCGCGCCGAACGCGGGCGCGGAGGACCGCATGAACAGGTAGGCGCCGCCCCACAGCAGGGACAGCAGCACGAGCTGGGCGACGTGGACGGGACGCATCGGGTGCGCAGTATCGCCGCGCCCGCCCGGAGGCGCCTGCGGGCGTCGCGGTTCCTGGAGCGCGACCGTATCCTTGCGCAATGGCCCGCGCCGAACGCCTGCTCGACCTGATCCAGTTGCTGCGCCGCCACCGGCGCCCGGTGACCGGCGAGGCGCTGGCCGCCGAACTGGGCGTGAGCCTGCGCACGCTGTATCGCGACGTCGCAACGCTCCAGGCGCAGGGTGCGCGCATCGACGGCGCGCCGGGGCTCGGCTACCTGCTGCACGAGGGCTTCGTGCTGCCGCCGCTGATGTTCACGTCCGACGAGGTCGAGGCGCTGGTGCTCGGCTCGCGCTGGGTCGCCGACCGCGGCGATACGCGGCTCGCGGCCGCCGCGCGCGACGCGCTCGACGCGCGAGCGCCGCGCCGGCGCCAGGCGTTGATGCGCGAATGGCGCGCCCAACAGGGGCTGCCCGAGCCGGACGCGCGCTGCTGACGGTTCCTGACAGGGCCGGGCGCGATCCTCCTCGGCACGTCGCGGGCACGGTGCCCGCGCGACGATCCGACAGGAGCCCGCCGTGCACGACCCGAACTTCGTCATCCTCTACGTCAGCGACGCCGCCGCCAGCGCGTCGTTCTACGCCCGCCTGCTCGGTCGGCCGCCCGCCGAGGCCTCACCGGGCTTCGCGATGTTCGCGCTCGACGGCGGCACGATGCTCGGGCTCTGGCGCGCCGACGGCGTCGCGCCGCCGGCGACCCCGCCCGGCGGCGCCGAGCTCGCGTTCACCGTGGGCGACGACGGTGCGGTGCGCGCGACCCACGCGGACTGGCTCGCGCGCGGCCTCGATGTGCTGCAGCCCCCGACCCCGATGGACTTCGGGTTCACGTTCACCGCCGGCGATCCCGACGGCCATCGGCTGCGCGTGTTCGCGCCCGCGCGATGAACCGCGCCTGGATCGCCATCGCGTCGACCGAGCACGTGCGGCGCGGGGTCGCCGGCGGCTTCGCGCAGGTCTGCCACGGCAAGGCCGCGCCGCTGCGGCGGCTCGCGCCCGGCGACGCGATCGCGTACTACTCGCCGACCTCGAGCTTCGGCGGACGCGACGCGCTGCGCGCGTTCACCGCCGTCGGCACGGTCCGCGACGGCGCGCCGTACGCGGTCGACATGGGTGGCGGCTTCGTGCCGTTCCGGCGCGACGTCGACTGGCTCGAAGCCGTCCCGGCGCCGATCGCCCCGCTGCTGCCGCGGCTGTCGTTCGCCGCCGGAACGCCCCACTGGGGCGCACGGCTGCGGTTCGGGCTGCTGGAGGTCGACCCGGACGACCTCGCGGTCGTCCGCGACGCGATGCGGGCGTGCGCCGCCGGGGGCTGAACCCGGCGGCGAACGGCGGCGCGACGGCTTCGTCGCCGCGCTCGCGGCCGGCCGAGGAGCCGCGCCGCGGCCCCTCCAGCGCGCGTCGATTGACCCCGGCGGACCCTGCCCCTATACTTACTGACCATCCAGTCAGTAATCGATGACCCCGCCCGTACCCACGCCCGCCGCGCCCCACGTCCCCCGCTGGGAGCGCCGCAAGGAGAGCCGTCCCGCCGAGCTGCTCGACGCCGCCCTCGACCTGTTCGTCGAGCGCGGCTACGCGGCGACGCGCCTGGACGACATCG
>JBILTM010000363.1:0-2602 GCA_044371545.1 Burkholderiaceae bacterium | reverse complement strand
ACGTAGGGCGCGCTCACGTCGTGCGGCCCTTCGCGGCCCGGCGCGGCTGGGCGGTGCGCACCGCCCCGACCCGCGCCGGCAGCGCCTCGGGCAACGGCGCCGCCTCGGGCCCGTCGAGCAGCCGCTCGCGGACCCGCGGCAGGTCGAGCCGGCCGAGCCACCACTTCAGCGCGTTGCCCGGGTCGGTGCGTCGCCAGCCGTACTGCAGCGTCGCGGCGCCGCGCGGCTCGGCCGGACGCAGCGCGACCAGCCGCCCGCAGGCGAGGTGCGGCCGCGCGAACGGTTCGGGCAGCCAGCCGACCCCGAGCCCCGCGACCTGCATCGCGACCTTCTGCTCGAGCGTCGCGACGGTCAGCGTCTCCTGGCCCGACAGCAGGCCGGCGCTGCGCGACGGCGCCGTCCGCGAGGTGTCGGCGAGGGCGATCGCGCGGTGGCGCAGCACCGCCTCGGCGGATACCGGCCCGGGCTCGGCCGCGAGCGGGTGGTGGGGCGCGACGCAGAACACGAATCCCACGCGACCGAGCGGGCGCAGCGAGAAGCGGGTCGAGGACAGCGCAGGGCTCGGCGCGTCGTGCGGCGCACCGATCACCAGGTCCGAGCGGCCCTCGACCAGCGCCTCCCACGCGCCGTCGAGCACCTCGTACGAGAAGCGCAGCCGTGTCGGCGCCTCGAGACGGTAGAAATCCTCGATCAGCGGGCGCAGCCGGTCGAAGCCGACCAGCGCGTCGACGCCGATCCGCAGCTCCGGCTCCCAGCCGCTCGCGACACGCCGCACGCGCCGCGCGAGGTCGTCGGCCGAGCGCAGCAGCCGGCGGCCCTCGTCGAGCAGCTCGCGGCCGGCGGCGGTCAGCTGCGCGCGCGGGCCGCGCCGGTCGAACAGCAGCACGTCGAGCTCGTCCTCGAGCTTGCGCACCGTGTAGGTCAGCGCCGAGGGCACCTTGCCGAGCTCGGCGGCCGCCGCCGCGAAGCTGCCCTTGCGGGCGATCGTGTCGACCGTCTCGATCGCATCCAGCGTCAGCGGCATGGGATCAAAAAATTTGAACGCGCAGTCGAAATCATAGCCGTTGCCGCACTCCGCCCGCGGCCCAAACTGCGTTCCTCCACGGCAGACCCGCCGTCCACGCAGGAGAACGTCATGATCGAGCTCCGACCCGCCGCCGAGCGCGGCCACGCCGACCACGGCTGGCTGGACTCCTGGCACAGCTTCTCGTTCGCCGACTACCACGACCCCGCGCACATGGGCTTCGGCGCGCTGCGCGTGATCAACGAGGACCGGATCGCCGCCGGCACCGGCTTCGGCACGCACGGCCATCGCGACATGGAGATCGTCAGCTACGTGCTCGACGGCGCGCTCGCGCACAAGGACAGCATGGGCAACGGCTCGGTGATCCGGCCGGGCGACGTGCAGCGGATGAGCGCCGGCACCGGCGTGCTGCACTCCGAGTTCAACCACCAGCAGGACGCGCCGACGCACTTCCTCCAAATCTGGATCCAGCCCGACCGGCGCGGCATCGCGCCCGGCTACGAGGAGCGCCACTTCTCCGAAGCCGACAAGCGCGGTCGGCTGCGGCTGATCGCCTCGCCCGACGGCGCCGACGGCTCGGTGACGATCCACCAGTCGGCGCGGCTGTATGCCGGGCTGTTCGACGGCGACGAACGGGCACGGCTCGCGCTCGACGCCGGCCAGCGCGCCTACGTCCACGTCGCGCGCGGCACGGTGTCGGTCAACGGCCGGCGCCTCGCGGCCGGCGACGCGGCCAGGCTCGTTGGCGAGCCTGCGGTCGAACTCGAGGCGGGCGAGGGCGCCGAGGTGCTGGTCTTCGACCTCGCCTGATGCGCCGCCCATCCACCTCCTCCATCAAGAACCGCAACGAACGGAACACGACATGACCAAGGTCCTGGTGCTGTACTACTCGTCCTACGGACACATCGAGACGATGGCGCAGGCCGTCGCGCAAGGCGCGCGCGCGGGCGGCGCCGAGGCGACGATCACCGGCGGCGACGGCAGCCGGATGCCGTCGGCGGTCGAGCTCGAGGGCGCGCGCTGGCAGGGCCGGCACGTCGCGCAGATCGCGGCGAAGCTCGCGCGTCCGGCCTGAGGGGGCGCGCATGACCCGGATCGTCGTCGCGTTCCACTCCGGCTACGGCCACACGAAGCGGGTCGCCGAGGCGCTGCGCGAGGGCGCGGCCTCGGTGCCGGGCGCCGAGGCGTCGCTGCTCGACGTCACCACCGTCGGCGACGCCCAGTGGGCCGAGCTCGCCGCCGCCGACGCGATCGTCTTCGGCGCGCCGACCTACATGGGCGGCCCGTCGGGCGACTTCAAGAAGTTCGCCGACGCCTCGGCCAAGGTGTGGTTCAGCCAGGGCTGGAAGGACAAGCTCGCCGGCGGCTTCACCTGCTCGCTGAACATGAGCGGCGACAAGTACTCGACGCTGATGTACTTCGTGACGCTCGCGATGCAGCACGGCATGGTCTGGGTCGGCACCGGCATGATGCCGCCGCGCCAGCCCGGCCACCCAGAGGAGGTCAACCGCCTCGGCTCGTCGATCGGCGCGATGGCGCAGGCCGACAACGTGCCGCCCGAGCAGTCGCCGCCGAAGG
>JBILTM010000362.1:0-2618 GCA_044371545.1 Burkholderiaceae bacterium | reverse complement strand
CCCTGCGGCGCCGGCTCCGACGACCACGTGGTCGTACGCATGCGATGGCGTGGTCATGCGGTCCTCTCGTCTCGGGGCGGCGCCGTCGCCTCGGGTCGGGCATCGGGCTCGCGCGGATCTTCACCCGCAGCGTCGGTCCGCGGCCACGGTCAGGCCCGCCGCCTCGTTCCGGAACACGTCGCAAAGCCCGATCGTGGCGAGCGCCGACGGCAGCGACGCCTGCCGAAAGACCGGTTTCGGCGGGTACGGCACCGGCGGCTCGGGCCGCAGCAGCGCACTGCACATCCGTCCCCGCCGGCCGAGCCGTCACGCCCGCCACATCGGCCAACTCGCCCGGGGCCGGTCTCGCCCCGCAGGGTACCGGGTCATCTCCGAGTCCCTGAACAGCGCGGTCACGAACTCGGCGAACGCACGCACCTTCGGCGACGCACCGCGACCTCGGGCGTACATCAGGTGCACCGGCGGCGCGTCGCTCGACCAGTCGGAGAGCAGCCACACCAGGTCGTCGCGTGTGGCCAGCAGGGGATCGGCGTTGTTGCTCGGCAAGCGGGCGATTCCGAGCCCGGCCAGCGCCATTCCGCGCATCCACGACCCATCGTTGATGCTCAGGTTGCCCTGCACCCTGATCTCGCAGTGGTGATCGCCCTTCCGGTAGCTCCAGACGTCCTGCACCCGCCCGTTCGGAAGCACGTGCACCACGCAATTGTGCTGCGTCAGTTCTTGCGGAGTCCGCGGCGTGCCGTGACGCTCGAGGTAGCTCCGGGCGGCGACCGTGCAGAAGCGCCGCTCCGCGATGCGGTGTGCGATCAGGTTCGAATCCGGCGGGTCGCCGAGGAACACGGCGACATCGAAGTTCCTGGCTTCCAGGCTCATCGCGCCGGCGACGATGCTGACGTCGAGCTGGATCTCCGGATAGGCGTGCAGGAACGTCGGCAGGTTCGGCACGATGTGGGAGTTGGCCGGGCTGCTGTGCAGCGCGACGCGCAGCCGTCCGCGAGCCACGCTGCGCGTGCCTGCCAGCTCACGCTCGGCGGCTTGCAGCTCCGCGACGATCGTGCGGCAACGGGCATGGAATCGGGCGCCGTCCTCGGTGAGCGCGACGCCGCGCGCGGTGCGCGCGAGCAGGCGCACGCCGAGCGAACGCTCGAGCGCGGCGACCGACTTGCTCACTGCCGACGGGGTCAGGCCGAGAACGGTCGCTGCAGCAGCGAAGCTGCGCAACTCCGCCGCCCGCACGAAGACCCCGATACTGCGCAGGTTCTCCATCGATGCACCTCCTTCTGCATTCTGCTCGGGCCGAGAATTTTTTTCACCTTCATTGTGCCGAGCGAGGTCTGTCCGTCGGTCGACGGCCCCCCTAATCTTCCGTCGGTTGCCATCCTGCCGGGAGATCCGCAGTGAATCGTGTCCGTCGCTCGATCCTCAAGTCCTCCGCGCTCGCCACCGTGGCCGTCGTGCCTGCCGGCGCGAGCCGGGCGCAGACGTTCCCTGCGAGACCGATCAGGATCCTCGCGGGGGTCGCGGCGGGCTCGTCGCCCGACGGCGTGTTGCGGCAGGTCGCGCAGATGGTCGGTGCGGCCGTGGGTCAGCCGGTCGTGGTCGAGAACCGGCCGGGCGCCAACGGCATCCTCGCTCTCGAAGCGCTCAAGGGCAGCGCGCCGGACGGCTACACGATCGCCATGGTGGCGTTCTCGCAGATGAGCGTGAACCCGAGCCTGATCGCCAAGCTCCCGCACGACCCCGTTCAGGACTTCGCCCACATCGGCATCTTCTGGCGCGGTCCGCAGTTGCTGTCCACCAATGCCGCCGTGCCCATGTCGTCGCTGAGCGAGCTCCTGGCTTCGGCCAGGGCGCGCCCCGGGCAGCTGCGTTACGGATCGGCCGGCAACGGCTCCCCGGGGCACCTGTTCATGGAGCAGGTGAAGCTGGCTGCGGGTGTCGAAGTGCAGCACATCCCCTACAAGGGCCCCTCGGTGGTCGTCGCAGGTGTCAGTGGCGAGGTCGACCTCCTCGTGGACGGCGTGTCGCCACAGCTGCCGCACGTTCGCTCCGGCAAGCTCAAGCCGTTGGCCGTATCAGGGTCGCAACGGCTCGGCGTGTTGCCCGACGTGCCGACGTTCGACGAGCTGGGCATTCCGGGCATCGGCACGGTCTGGCTGGGATTCGTCGCGCCGCGCGGCACCCCTGCCCCGATCGTGACGCGGCTCAATCAGGAGCTTCGGCGGGCCGTCGATTCGCCGGAGTTCCGCAGCGCATCGGAAGGATTCGGCAGGTTGGTGACGCCCGGCTCGCCGGAGGCGATGACCGCGACCATCCGCGACGAGATCGTGCGCTGGCGCGAGGTGGTGCAGCGGGCGCAGATCAGGCTCGACTGACGGCAGGACGCGACGGTGGACTAGGGTTCGCCGCGGGTGCCTGCCGCCAGCATCGAGTGCACCCCCACCGCGACCGCCGCACCCACCAGCTCGGCCGCCACGAACCCGGGCGCGCTCACCGGCGCGATGCCCGCGAAGCTGTCGCTGAACATCCGGCCGAACACCGCGGCGGGATTGGCGAACGAGGTCGACGCAGTGAACCAGTATGCCGCGCCGATGTAGGCGGCGACCATCGCCGCGACG
>JBILTM010000198.1:0-9372 GCA_044371545.1 Burkholderiaceae bacterium | reverse complement strand
CCGACCGCGCCCGGCGCGACAACCGCGCCGACCGCATCATCGTGTTCGGCCCGGCGTCGAGCCACGCGCGGCACGACGACATCCTCACCGACTTCCGCGCGCTCGACGGCCGCGACCTGCTGCTGATCCTGAAGAACGGGCCGCCCGAGCCGGGCCGCTGGGAGCCGTACTTCGAGCGCGTCGAGCGGCACGTGGTCGAGGTCCGCGGCGCGCGCTTCCACCTCGTGCGCGGCATCGGCTTCCGGTACGAGCGCTACCGCGACGACGTGCTCGAGGCGGTCCGGCAGCGCTGGTACGCGGTGCCCGGATGGCTGCCCGCGGGGCCGTGCTATTTTTGCGATCGGTACTTCCCGGACCGGGCCTGCCACCGTTGAACGCCGACGCTTCCGCCGCGCACCAGGGCCGCGCGCTCGCCGCGCTGCGGCTGCTGCGGCCCCACCAGTGGATCAAGAACGCGTTCGTGCTCGTCGGCGTGCTGTTCGGGCACGCCTGGGACGACCCGCCGCGCGTGCACGCCGCGCTCGTCGCGTTCGCCGCGTTCTGCGCGACCGCGAGCACCGTCTACGTCGTCAACGACTGGTTCGACCGCGAGCGCGATCGCCTGCACCCGACCAAGCGGCTGCGCCCGATCGCCAGCGGCCTGGTCGGCGGGCCGCTCGCGCTCGTCCTCGCGATCGCGATCGCCGCGATCGCCTGGGCGCTGACGCGCGCCCCCGCGCTCGTGGCGCTGCCCGAGACCGGTGGCGGCGAGCGCCTGCTCGCGCTGCTGGTGCTGTACGTGGTGATGAACCTCGCCTACTCGCTCGGCCTGAAGCGGGTGCCGATCCTCGACTGCTCGCTGATCTCGTTCGGCTTCATGCTGCGCATCCTCGCCGGCACCTGGGCGATCGGCATCGCGCCGTCGCGCTGGCTGATCGTCTGCGGGCTCGCGGTCACGCTCTTCCTCGCGTTCGCCAAGCGCCGTGCCGAGCTCGCCGCGCTCGGCGAGGACGCGGGCGGCCATCGCGCGGTGCTCGACCGCTACTCGCTGCCGCTGCTCGACCAGTTCCTCGCGATCACCGGCACCGCGGTGCTGGTCACCTACAGCGTCTACACGGTCAGCGGCGAGACGGTGCTGACCCACGGCACCGACGACCTGATCTGGACCGTGCCGGTCGTCGCCTACGGCCTGTTCCGCTACCTGTACCTGGTCTTCCAGCGCGGCGGCGGGGGCGATCCCACGCGCGACCTCGTCTCCGACCCGCACCTGATCGGCGCGGGCGTGGCGTGGCTCGCGATCGTGCTGTGGGCGCTGGGGTCGGCGGCGTGACGCTGCAGCAGCTGCGCATCGTGCTGGAGACGGTGCGTCGCGACTTCAGCCTGACGCAGGCGGCCCGCGCGCTCGGCACCTCGCAGCCCGCGCTGTCGCGCGCGATCCTCGATCTCGAGGCCGAGCTCGGCGTCGACGTGTTCCTGCGGCACGGCAAGCGGATCCTCGGGCTGACCGAGCCGGGTCGCGCCGTCGCCGAGCGCGCCGAGCGCGTGATCGCCGAGATCCACGGCATCGAGCAAGCGACCGCCGACTGGCGCGCGCGCGATGCGGGCGAGCTGCGGATCGCGACCACGCACACTCAGGCGAGGTACGTGCTGCCGCCGGTCGTCGAGGCCTTCCGGCGCCGCTTCCCCGCGGTCAGGCTGTCGCTGCTGCAGGGCTCGCCGCGCCAGATCGTGCAGCTGGTCGTCGACCGCGAGGTGGACTTCGCGATCGCCACCGAGGTCGACGGCGAGCGGCCCGAGCTGCGGACGATCGACGGCTTCGAGTGGCAGCACGCGATCGTCGCGCCCGCCGGCCACCCGGTACTCGACGCGCCGCCGAGCCTCGCGTCGCTGGCGCGCTTCCCGCTGGTCACCTACGTCGAGGAGTTCACCGGCCGGCGGCGGATCGACCGCGCGTTCGCGCAGGCGGGCCTGCAGCCCGACGTCGTGCTCGCCGCGATCGACTCCGACGTGATCAAGACCTACGTGTCGATCGGGCTCGGCGTCGGCATCGTCGCCGAGATGGCCTGGGACGCGACGCGCGACGCGCCGCTGCGCGCGGTGCCCGCCGGCTCGCTCTTCGGGATGAACCGGGTGCGCCTGGCGCTCCGCAGGGATGCGTCCCTGCGCGGCTTTGCGACAGCCTTCATCGACCTGTTCTTGCCCGGCACGCGGCTGTGATACCGTCGCGCGGCTTCGCGGGGGGAGGGGGTCCGTGCACGCCCCCTCTTGCGCGAAATGGTTGAAGCCTAAACAATTGCATTTTCATCGGTCCGGCCGGGGCGGTCTGCGCCGCGGCCCTCGACAGGAGACGGAGTCATGCGCACGTTCACGATCCCCGCGGCGATCCTCGGCGCCGGCCTGATGGCGGCCGGCTCGGCCTCGGCGCAGGTGGTGCTGACGGCCTCGAGCTGGCTGTCCCCGACCCACACGCTGTCGACCTCGCAGGCGAAGTGGTGCGAGGAAGTCGCGACGGCGACCTCGAACCGGGTCCGCTGCAACATCCTGCCCAAGCCGGTTGTCGCGCCTCCGGCCACCTTCGACGCGGTCCGCGACGGCCTCGCCGACCTGTCGTTCAGCGTGCACGGCTACACGCCGGGTCGCTACGTGATGACGCAGATGGCCGAGCTGCCGTTCCTCGGCGACTCGTCCGAGGCGACTTCGATCGCCTACCAGCGCATGTACGACAAGTACCTGTCGAAATCCAACGAGATGAAGGGCCTGAAGGTGCTGGCGGTGTTCACGCACGGCCCCGGCATCGTCTTCAACACCAAGAAGCCGATCAACAGCCTCGCCGACCTGCAGGGCCTGAAGTTCCGCGTCGGCGGCGGCATGGTCAACGAGATCGGCAAGGCGCTGGGTGCGAACGTCACGCTCAAGCCCGCCCCCGAGTCGTACGAGCTGCTGTCCTCCGGCGTGATGGACGGCACCTGGTTCCCGGCCGAATCGGTCGAGTCGTTCAAGATCGACAAGGTCATCAAGCACAAGACGACCTTCCCCGGCGGCCTCTACAACACGAGCTTCGCGTTCGTGATGAACGAGGGCACGTGGAACAAGATCTCGAAGGCCGACCAGGCGGTGATCGAGAAGGTGTCGGGCGAGGCCGCCGCACGGCTGTTCGGCCGCGGCTGGGACAACGTGGACCGGCGCGCCAACGCGTTCATGCAGACGGCCGGCGTCACCCACACCGTCGCGAGCAAGGCCTTCGTCGACGAGATCCGCGCCAAGACCGCGCCGCTCGAGCAGAAGTGGATCGCCGACGCGAAGGCGAAGGGCCTGCCGAACGCGGAGCAGGTGCTCAAGGAGTTCCGCGCCGAGATCGCGAAGAACTGAGCCCGGCCCCGGCGCGCGCCGAGACGGCGCGCGCCGGCGACCGGCCGACGCGCCGCCTCCTCCCGCCCTCGTGATCCGCACCCTCGAACGCCTGCTCGGCTGGATCGCCGGCGCCAGCCTGTTCGGCATGATGGCGCTGACCTTCGTCGACGTCCTCGGCCGCAAGCTGTTCGACCACTCGATCCCGGGCAGCCTCGAGGTCACCGAGCTGCTGATGTTCGGGGTGATCTTCGCGGGGCTGCCGCTCACCTCGCTGCGCGGCGAGCACGTGCTCTTCGACCTGCTCGACCACCTGCTGCCCCAGGCGCTGCGCTCGATCCAGGGTGCGCTGTCGAACCTGATCTGCACCGCGCTGCTGTCGGGCGGCGCGTGGCTGGTGTTCGTGCGCGCGGGTCGCACCGCCGACCAGGGCGACACCACCGCGCAGCTGCAGCTGGCGATGGCGCCGTGGTACTACGCGGCCGGCGTGCTGATCCTGCTGACCGCGCTGATGCACCTCTACCTCGCGTTCCGGCCCCCGGCCGAGAGCGAGGACGATCCGACCGCCGGCGCGGTCTGACGCGGGGACGGGACCATGATCGAGACCCTCCTCGGCTTCGCCGCGATGTTCGCGCTGATGACGCTGCGCGTGCCGATCGCGTTCTCGATGGCGATCGTCGGCTTCCTCGGCCTGTGGTGGATGCGCTCGTGGAACGCCGCGGTCGCCTCGACCACCACCGAGATCCTCGACATCGCGAAGTACACGCTGTCGGTGGTGCCGCTGTTCGTGCTGATGGGCAACTTCGTGACGCGCGCCGGGATGTCGCGCGAGCTGTACACCGCGGCCTACTCGTTCATCGGCGACAAGCGCGGCGGGCTCGCGATGTCGACGGTCGCCGCGTGCGCCGGCTTCGGCGCGATCTGCGGCTCGTCGATCGCGACGACCGCGACGATGGCCCGTGTCGCGATGCCCGAGATGCGCCGGTTCAACTACCGCGACTCGTTCGCGGCCGGGTCGATCGCGGCCGGCGGCACGCTGGGGATCCTGATCCCGCCGTCGGTCATCATGGTGCTCTACGCGATCATGACCGAGCAGAGCATCGGCGCGATGTTCGCCGCCGGCGTGCTGCCGGGCCTGATGGCCACGGCCTTCTACATGGTCACCGCGTGGATCGTCACCACCCGCGATCCCTCGCTCGGCCCCCCGGGCGAGCGCACGCCCTGGCCGCGGCGGCTCGAGGCGATCCGGCGGATCTGGGGCGTCGCGGTGCTGTTCGCGATCGTGATGGGCGGCATGTACGGCGGCTGGTTCACGCCCACCGAGGCGGCCGGCATCGGCGCGTTCGGCGGCTTCCTGTTCGCGCTGGCGCGCCGCACGCTGACCTTCCCGGTGCTGGTCGACATCCTGGTGTCCTCGGCCCGGACCACCGCGATGCTGTTCACCATCCTGATCGGCGCGTCGGTGTTCGCGAGCTTCGCGAACTTCACGTCGATGCCGAACGACCTGAAGGGCTTCGTCGAGCAGTTCCAGATCCACCCGATCGCCGTCATCGTCGCGATCTGCTTCGTCTACGTGCTGCTCGGCACCGCGATGGAGGAGCTGTCGATGATCCTGCTGACGGTGCCGATCTTCTTCCCGCTGGTCGTGCACCTGGGCTTCGATCCGATCTGGTTCGGCGTGCTGATCGTCTGCGTCGTCGAGATCGGCATGATCAGTCCGCCGGTCGGCATGAACGTGTTCGTGCTGAGGAGCGTGCTGCCCGACGTGCCGACCAGCCAGATCTGGAAGGGCGTGATGCCGTTCCTGTACGCCGACATCCTGCGGCTCGCGGTGCTGATCGCCTTCCCGGTGATCACGCTCTGGCTGCCGAAGACGCTGGGGCTCTGAGGGCGGGGCCGGCGGCCGCGCACGCTGCGGGAACCCGCGGGCAGGGCGCCGCCGACTTGCCGAGGCAGCGCAAGCGCCGTATAGTAGAAGGCTTCGTCGGGCCGATAGCTCAGCTGGGAGAGCGCCGCGTTCGCAATGCGGAGGTCGGGAGTTCGATCCTCCTTCGGTCCACCAGATCCCCGGAAAGGCCGCGCACCGCGCGGCCTTTTTCTTTTCTCGGCCCGGTGCCGCCCCGGCCGCCGCCGTCCCGCACGTTCCGGATTCGCCGCCCCGGCCGGCTTGCCCTTGGACCGGTTGTAGGATGACCGATATCCTGCGGCTTCGCCGTCCGAAGAACGATGAACACCAGGGAGACGCTCCGGC
The DNA here is from genome assembly GCA_044371545.1 of Burkholderiaceae bacterium. Classification (GTDB taxonomy): domain Bacteria; phylum Pseudomonadota; class Gammaproteobacteria; order Burkholderiales; family Burkholderiaceae_E; genus UBA4615. Next base: position 3,794 of record JBILTM010000198.1, on the reverse strand, counting down.
CGGCGGCCGCCCCGCGCGGCCGCACCCGCCGTCCGCCACGCCGCGCCGACGTGGTGGTCGATTACGTCCGCGACGCGCTCGCGGCCGGGCGATTGGCCGCGGGCGACCGGCTGCCCACCGAGCACGCGTTCGCCGAGCGGCTGGGCGTGAGCCGCAACTCGGTGCGCGAGGCGGTGCGCACGCTGCAGTCGGCGGGCCTCGTCGACGTGCGACACGGCACCGGCAGCTTCGTGCGCGAGGGCGTCGAGGCCTCGCTCGCGCAGCTGATGCTGTTCCGCACGCTGGTCGCGCAGGCCGACGCCTCGGGGCTGATCGAGGTCCGCCGCGTGTTCGAGCGCGCGTGCGCCGAGCTCGCCGCCCGCCGGCGCGGCGACGCGGACCTCGCGGCGATGCGCGACGCGATCGACCGGATGCGACGGCTCGCCGGCGATGCGGCGCCCACCGCGGCGGCGATGCTCGAGGCCGACCTCGCGTTCCATCGTGCGGTCTACCGCGCCGGCGGCAACGAGATGCTGGCGAGCCTCGCGGACTTCGTGCTGACGGCGGTCTCGCCGTGGGTTGCGCGCTCGCTCGCGCACCACGGCGCCGCCCGCACCGCCGCGTTCCACGAGACCGAGTACCGCAGGATCCTCGCCGGCGACGCCGAGGGCGCCGGCGACGATGCGTCGGCGGCGCTGCACGCCGCCGACATGAACATGGAGCTGTGGCGCGAGGGGCTCGCCGGCGAGGCCGGCCCCCGCGATTCCTGAACGTCCACCCAGAGGAGAGAGACGATGACGATGACCAAGCGAGGCCTGATCCGGGCCGCCGGCGCCGCGGCGCTCGCCGCCGCGCTGCCGACCGTGGCCACGGCCCCCGCGTTCGCGCAGGGCCAGCCGCTCGTGCTGAAGATGGCGCACATCTACAACCCCGGCAACATCTGGTTCGAGACCGCCGAGGCCTACGCGAAGGCGGTCGAGCAGAAGTCGGGCGGACGCGTGAAGATCGAGATCGCCGCGAGCGGCTCGACCGGCGACTGGCCGGCCTCGATCGAGGGCCTGCGGATCGGCACGAACCACATCGTGCTGCAGTCGATCGGCACGCTCGACCGCTACAACATCCTGCCGGGCCTCGAGGCCTATCCCTACCTGGTCCGCGACGTCGACCACTTCAAGAAGGTCTACTACGGCCCGGTCGGCCAGGAGTTCATGGAGGAGGTCGCGAAGAAGACCCAGTTCCGGATCGTCGGCGCGGGCTATCGCGGCGCGCGCTGGCTCACCTCGAACAAGCCGGTGAAGTCGGTGGCCGACATCAAGGGCCTGAAGCTGCGCGTGCCGCCGCTCAAGATGTACCGGATGACCTGGGAGCTGCTCGGCGCGAGCCCGGTGCCGATGGGCGTGGCCGAGCTCTTCACCTCGATGCAGCAGGGCGTCGTCGACGGCCAGGAGAACCCGCTCGAGATCGTCGACTCGATGAAGTACAACGAGGTGCAGAAGTTCGCGATCGACACGCGCCACGTGATCGGCGCGATGACCTGGATCTTCAGCGACGCGCGCTTCAAGCAGCTGCCCGCCGACGTGCAGAAGCTGCTGAAGGACGAGGGCGAGGCGGCGATGCTCGCCGCGACCGACCGGATGGTCGGGATGGAGGCCGAGCTGCGCAAGCGGCTCGAGGGCAAGGGCATGCAGTTCAACGACATCGACCGCGAGGCGCTGCGGGCCCGGCTCGGGGACATCGGCAAGGAGTTCCCCGACCTCGCGCCGTGGGCGGCGAGGTTCTCGGCGGTGAAGTGAGGTGGGCGCGTCGACCGACGGGGCGACGCGCGCCGGGGCGGGCGCCGCGAGGCGACCGCCCAACGCTGCGATCGCGTGGGCCTTGCGCATCGAGAAGGTGCTCGACACGCTGCTCGGCCTGATGCTGCTCGCGGTCGCCGCGACGCTGTTCTACCAGGTGTTCGGCCGCTACGTGGTCGGCCGTGCGCCCGCCTGGACCGAGGAGGTGGCCCGCATGCTGGTCGCGTGGATGGCGATGCTCGGCACCGCGGCGTGCCTGCGCAGCGGCGGCCACATCGCGGTCGGCGCGCTGGTCGACGCGGTCGGGCCGCGCACGCGCGCGGTGCTGCTCGTGCTGCGTGACACGGCGATGATGGCGACCGCGTTCGTGCTCGGCTGGGCGGGCTTTCGCTTCGCCGAGATGAACGCGGTGCAGGACTCGCCGGCGCTCGAGATCCCGATGACGGTGCCGTACGCGTCGATGTGCGTGGGCGCCGTGCTGATGGCGGTCGTGCTCGGTCTCGCGCGGCTCGGCGGCGAGACGCCGCCGGTCGACTCCTCGCTGCACACGGAGTGAACGCGCGATGACGATGCTCGGCGTGCTCGCGGTGTCGCTCACCGTGCTGCTGCTGCTCGCGGTGCCGGTCGCCTTCGCGCTGGTGCTGTCGGCGACGATCGCGGTGCTGTCGGTCGGCGACATCGACCTGATGATCGTGCCGCAGCAGGTCTACCAGGGGCTGGACAGCTTCCTGCTGCTCGCGATCCCGCTGTTCCTTCTGGCCGGCGAGCTGATGTCGATGGGCGGGATGACCGACCGGCTGCTCGGCTTCTGCAACGCGCTGTTCGGGCGCTTCCGCGGCGGCCTCGCGATGAGCAACGTCGCCTCGGCGACGCTGATGGCCGGCATCTCGGGCTCGGCGGTCGCCGACACCTCGGCGCTCGGCAAGGTGCTGATCCCGTCGATGATCAAGGCCGGCTACGACCGCGGTTTCGCCGCGGCGCTGACCGCCGCGGCCAACGTCGTCGGGCCGATCATCCCGCCGTCGATCACCTTCCTCGTGATCAGCGTGCTCACCAACCTCTCGCCGCTGAAGCTGTTCATGTCGGCGGTGATTCCGGGGCTGATGTACGCGGGGGCGATGATGCTGGTCGCGCTGGTCGTCAGCCGGCGCAGGAACTACCCGACCGCCGAGCGCGTCAACGCGGCCGGGATGTGGCGCGCGTTCGTGCGCGCGATCTGGGCGCTCGCGATGCCGGTGCTGCTGATCGTCGGCATCCGCACCGGCGTCTTCAACGTCACCGAGTCGTCGGCGGTCGCGGTGGTCTACGCGCTCTTCGTCGGGCTCTTCGTGCACCGCGAGCTCGATGTGCGCAAGCTCTGGCAGGCGCTGGTCGCGTCGGCGCGCGGCACCGCGGTCATCATGATCATCCTCGGCGGCGCGCAGATCGTCTCGTGGTTCCTCGCCTACGAGCAGGCGCCGCAGCGGATCTCGGAGTGGATGCTCGGCTCGATCGGCAGCCCGATCGTGTTCCTGCTGGTCGTCAACGTCCTGCTGCTGCTGGTCGGCACGTTCATGGAGAACGGCCCGGCGCTGGTGCTGCTGTGCCCGGTGCTGTACCCGGTCGCCGCGAAGTTCGGCATCGACCCGTACCACTTCTCGATGATCGTCGGCATCAACCTGCTGATCGGGCTGATCACGCCGCCGGTCGCGATCTGCCTGTCGATCGGCGCGCTGATCGCGAAGGCGCCCGGCGACGAGGTCAACCGCGAGGTGATCCCGTTCCTCGCGGCGGCGATCGGCGTGGTGCTGCTGGTGACCTACGTGCCCGCGCTGTCGACCTGGCTGCCGGCGGTGGTCGGCGGACGATGAACCGCCGCGGCGCCGTCACGCGCGGCGCCGCGGCCCTGTGACGAATGGAGTCTCGAGAATGACACGACGTTTCGACGGCCGCGTGGCCGTGGTGTTCGGCGCCGGCTCGGTCGGTCCGGGCTGGGGCAACGGCAAGGCGGCCGCGGTGCAATACGCGCGCGACGGCGCGACG
>JBILTM010000197.1:0-9424 GCA_044371545.1 Burkholderiaceae bacterium | reverse complement strand
CGCGCCCCCGCCGCCGAGGCCGCGCTCGAGGGCGCCGCGCCGTCGCTCGACGCGTTCGAGCGCGCAGGCAGCGCGCTCGCCGCCGACTTCTCGCCGCTCGACGACCTGCGCGCGAGCCGCGAGTACCGGCTCGCCGCAGCGTCCGGGATGCTGGTCCGCGCGTGGCACGCGCTGTACGGCGACGGGCCGGCGGGTGTCGACGACCCGATGCTCGACGCGCTGGCGGACGGTGGCGCCCGATGAACGAGCCGATGCCCGGGTTCGCCCCGTCCGTCGCGCACGAGAGCGCCGCGCTGCACGTCACCGGCGCCGCGCGCTACACCGACGACCTGCCCGAGCCGGCCGGCACGCTGCACGGCGCCTTCGGCGTCGCCGGCCTCGCGCACGCCCGGATCGACGCGATCGACCTCGACGCGGTGCGCGCGAGCCCGGGCGTCGTCGACGTGCTGCTCGCGGCCGACCTGCCGGGCGCGAACAACTACGGCGGCATCGTCCACGACGACCCGCTGCTCGCCGATGGCGAGACGCACTACGAGGCCCAGCCGGTCTTCCTCGTGCTCGCGACCTCGCACCGCGCGGCCCGCGTCGCGGCGCGCCGCGCGAAGGTGTCGACGACGCCGCTGCCGGCGATCCTCACTGTCGCCGAGGCGATCGCCGCATCCTCGTGGGTCCTGCCGCCGGTCGAGGTCTCGCGTGGCGATCCTGCCGGCGCGCTCGTCGCCGCGCCCCGCGTGCTGGAGGGTCGGTCGGTGGTCGGCGGCCAGGACCACTTCTACCTCGAGGGCCAGGTCTCGCTCGCGCTGCCGCAGGACGACGGCGGCGTCGTCGTGCACGCGTCGACCCAGCATCCGACCGAGGTCCAGCACGTCGTCGCGGATGCGCTCGGCGTGCCGGGCGCGTGGGTGCGGGTCGAGTGCCGCCGGATGGGCGGCGGCTTCGGCGGCAAGGAGAGCCAGCCCGCGCTGCTCGCGGCGCTCGCGGCGGTCGCCGCGCGGCGCACCGGCCGGGCGGTCAAGATCCGGCTCGACCGCGACGACGACATGACGATCACCGGCAAGCGCCATCCGTTCGAGGCGGACTGGCGCGTCGGCTTCGACGACGACGGCCGGATCCTGGCGCTCGACGTGACGCTCGCCTCGGACTGCGGCTACTCGGCCGACCTGTCGGGCCCGGTCAACGACCGCGCGGTCTGCCACGTCGACAACGCCTACTGGCTGCCGAACCTGCGGATCCGCAGCCTGCGCTGCCGCACGAACAAGGTCTCGAACACCGCGTTCCGCGGCTTCGGCGGGCCGCAGGGCATGTTCGTCATCGAGGAGGTGGTCGACGCGGTCGCGCGCGCGACCGGGCTCGATGCGCTCGCGGTGCGCCGGGCGAACCTGTACGGCGTCGAGGCGCACAACGAGACCCACTACGGGCAGGTGATCCACGACAACGTGCTGCCGGTGCTCCTCGACCGGCTCGAGGCGTCGTCGCGCTACGCGGCGCGGCGCGCCGAGGTCGACGCGTTCAACGCGCGCGGCGGCTTCGTGCGTCGCGGCCTCGCGCTGACGCCGGTCAAGTTCGGCATCTCCTTCAACGCGGTCCACCTGAACCAGGCGGGCGCGCTGCTGCACCTCTATGCCGACGGCTCGCTGCTGCTGAACCACGGCGGCACCGAGATGGGCCAGGGGCTGTTCACCAAGGTCGCGCAGGTGGTCGCGCGCGAGTTCGACGTCGACGTCGCGCGCGTGAGGGTCTCGGCGACCGACACCGCGCGGGTGCCGAACACCTCGGCGACCGCCGCGTCCTCGGGCTCCGACCTGAACGGCATGGCGGCGCGCGAGGCCTGCCTCGTGCTGAAGTCGCGGCTCGCGGCCTTCCTGGCCGGTGCGTGGGGCGTGCCTGCGGACGCGGTGCGCTGGCACGACGGCGCGGCGCACGCGTCGGTCGACGGCGTCGCGCGCTCGATCGCGCTCGCGGACCTCGCGCGCCGCGCGTACATGGCGCGCGTGTCGCTGTCGGCCCAGGGCTACTACCGCACGCCCGACATCCACTGGGACGCGGCCGCGTTCCGAGGCCGGCCGTTCTACTACTTCGCCTACGGCGCCGCGGTCGTCGAGGTCGCGGTCGACACGCTGACCGGCGAGCACCGGATGCTCGCGGTCGACATCCTGCACGACGTCGGCACCTCGCTGAACCCGGCGATCGACGTCGGGCAGATCGAGGGCGGCTTCGTGCAGGGGGTCGGCTGGCTGACCGGCGAGGAGCTGGTCTGGGACGCTCGCGGCCGGCTCGCGACGCACGCGCCGTCGACCTACAAGATCCCGACCGCCGGCGACGTGCCGACGCGCTGGCGGGTCGCGCTGCTCGCCGACTCGCCGAACCGCTCGCCGACGATCCACCGCAGCAAGGCCGTCGGCGAGCCGCCGCTGATGCTCGGGCTCGCGGCCTACCACGCGCTGCGCGACGCGGTCGCGAGCCTGGCGCCGGCGGGCGCGCGCGCCGCGCTCGAGGCGCCGGCCACGCCCGAGGCGGTGCTTCGCGCCGCGCGCGCTGCGCGTGTGCGATGATCCGGCGCCTTCCTCGCGACCGCCCATGTCCGTCCCCGGTGCCCGCCTGATCGAGACCGCCCGCGCCGGGACGCCGGCGGTCTGGGTCCGCGTCGAGCGCACGCGCGGCTCCGCGCCGCGCGAGCCCGGCGCGTCGATGCTCGTCGGCGCGCACGGCGAGGCGGGCACGATCGGCGGCGGGCACCTCGAGTTCGAGGCGATCGCGCAGGCGCGCCGGATGCTCGCCTCGGGCGCACGCGTCGCGGTGCGCGACGTGGTGCTGGGCGCCTCCGCCGGACAGTGCTGCGGTGGTGCGGTCGTGCTGTCGATGCGACGGATCGATGCGCGCGAGGCGCCGTGGCTCGACGCGCTCGCGCGGCTCGACGAGGCCGGCGGCACCGCGTGGCTCGCGACCCGCGCCGAACCCGGCGACGACGCGCCGCACACCGTCGCCACCGACGCGCCGCCCGGCCGGCCGGCCGACGGCACGCTGGTCTCGCGCGTCGACGTCTCGCCGTGGCGGGTCTGGTTGTTCGGCGCCGGCCACGTCGGCGAGGCGGTCGCGCGCGTGCTCGCGACGCTGCCGCTGCAGCTGACGTGGGTCGACGCGCGCGCCGACCGGTTCCCCGCGGCGCTGCCGGCGAACGTCGAGGTCCTCGAGTCCGACTCGCCGGCACACGAGGTCCGCGCGATCCACGCCGGCGCCGACGTGCTGGTGATGACGCACAGCCACGCGCTCGACTTCGACCTGTGCGTGGCGCTGCTGGCGCGCGAGGACCTCGGCGAGGTCGGCGTGATCGGCTCGGCGACCAAGGCCGCGAGCTTCCGCGCGCGGCTCGCGCGGCGCGGCGTCGCGCCCGGACGCATCGCCCGGCTGCGCTGCCCGATCGGCGAGCCGCCGCGCGGTGGCGACGGCACGGCCGTCGCGGCGCGCCACGCGCTCGACCGCCACCCGGGCGCGATCGCGACCTCGGTCGCCTTCGAGCTCTGGAGCCTGCGTCGCGCGCGCCAGTCGGCGGGCGCACCCGCCACCGGGGCCGCGCGATGACCGACCGGCTCGCGCTCGCCGGCATCGTCAAGCGCTATCCGGGCGTCGTCGCCAACGACGACGTGTCGCTGCGCGTCGCGCCGGGCGAGATCCACGCGGTGCTCGGCGAGAACGGCGCCGGCAAGTCGACGCTGATGAAGATCGTCTACGGCTCGGTGCGGCCCGACGCGGGCGAGATCCGCATCGACGGCAAGCCTGTGGCGGTGCGCAACCCGCAGGAGGCGCGGCGGCTCGGCGTCTCGATGGTGTTCCAGCACTTCAGCCTGTTCGAGACGGTCACGGTCGCCGAGAACGTGTGGCTCGGCCTCGATGCGTCGCTGTCGCTCGCCGAGGTCACCGCGCGGATCCGCGCGAAGGCCGGCGAATACGGCCTCGAGCTCGACCCCGCGCGCCCGGTGCACACGCTGTCGGTCGGCGAGCGACAGCGCGTCGAGATCGTTCGCGCGCTGCTGACCGATCCGCGGCTGCTGATCCTCGACGAGCCGACCTCGGTGCTGACGCCGCAGGCGGTCGAGCGTCTGTTCGTCACGCTGCGCCGGCTCGCATCCACCGGCTGCAGCATCCTCTACATCAGCCACAAGCTCGACGAGATCCGCGCGCTGTGCAGCGCCTGCACGGTGATGCGCGGCGGGCGCGTGACCGGCGTCGTCGACCCGCGCGGCGAGACCAACGCGTCGCTGTCGCGGCTGATGATCGGCGACGAGCCGCCGCTGCTCGAGCACCGGCCGTCGCGGGCGGGCGAGGCGGCGCTCGCGGTGCGCGGGCTGTCGCTGCCGAAGACCTCGCCGTTCGGCGTCGACCTCGCCGACGTCGGCTTCGAGCTGCGGGCCGGCGAGGTGCTCGGCATCGCCGGCGTGTCCGGCAACGGGCAGCAGGAGCTGCTCTCTGCGCTGTCGGGCGAGGATCCGCGCGCGCCGCGCGATGCGATCGTGCTGCGCGGCGAGCCGGCGGGCGATGCCTCGCCGCGGCGCCGGCGAGACCTGGGCCTGCACTTCGTGCCCGAGGAACGGCTCGGCCGCGGCGCGGTGCCGGCGCTGTCGCTCGCGCAGAACCTGCTGCTGACCCGGCGCGAGGCGGTGCGGCGCGGCTGGATCGCACGCGGTGCGCTCGCCGTGCAGGCCGCCTCGATCGTCGAGCGCTTCCGCGTCAAGGCGCACGGCCCGGGCGCGGCCGCGCGCAGCCTCTCGGGCGGCAACCTGCAGAAGTTCATCGTCGGGCGCGAGATCGACGCGGCGCCGAAGGTGCTGATCGTCGCGCAGCCGACCTGGGGCGTGGACGTCGGCGCGGCCGCGCAGATCCGCGCGGCCCTGCTCGGGTTGCGCGACGCGGGCTGCGCGGTGCTGGTCGTCTCCGAGGAGCTCGACGAGCTGTTCGAGCTGTCCGACCGGCTGGTGGTGATCGCGAAGGGGCGGCTGTCGCCGCCGGTCGCACGCGCCGACGCCACCGTCGAGCGCATCGGCGTCTGGATGAGCGGCCTGTGGCCGGGCGGCCCGGCCGAGCGCGCCGGCGCCGGCGCCGCGGAGGCCGCCACGTGATCGCGCTCGAGCCGCGCCCCGAGCCGTCGCGCGCGATGGCCTGGCTCTCGCCGGTGATCGCGCTCGCGATCACCGTGGTCGTCGCCGCGGCGCTGTTCGTCGCGCTCGGTCGCGACCCGGTCGCCGGGCTGCGGGTGTTCCTCTGGGAGCCGCTCAACGGTGCGCGGGCGCTCAGCGAGGTCGCGCTGAAGTCGACGCCGCTCGTGCTGTGCGCGCTCGGCCTCGCGCTGTGCTTCCGCGCGAACGTCTGGAACATCGGCGCCGAGGGTCAGTTCCTGCTCGGCGCGATCGCCGGCGGCGGGCTGGCGCTGTGGTTCACCGCGAACCAGATCCCGATCGGCCGCTGGGGCTTCTTCCCGCTCGCGATCCTCGCGGGGGCGGCGGGCGGCATGCTGTGGGCGGCGATCGTCGCGCTGCTGCGCGACCGGTTCAACGCGAGCGAGATCCTGGTGAGCCTGATGCTCGTCTACGTCGCGAACCTGCTGCTGTCCTGGCTGGTGTTCGGTCCGTGGAAGGATCCGAAGGGCTTCAACTTCCCGCAGACGATGAGCTTCGCCTCGGGCACGAACCTGCCGCGGATCGCCACCGGGCTGCGCATGCACTGGGGGCTCGTCGTCGCGCTGGTCGCGGCGGTCGTGATGTGGCTGTTCGTCTTCCGCACCTTCGCCGGCTACCAGCTGCAGGTCGGCGGCCTCGCGCCCGCCGCCGCGCGCTACGCGGGCTTCTCGTCGCGGCGCGCGCTGTGGACCGCGCTGCTCGTCTCCGGCGGGCTCGCCGGCGTGGCCGGCGCGTTCGAGGCGGTCGGCCCGATGGGGCAGCTCACGCCGCACGTGTCGACCGGCTACGGCTTCACCGCGATCATCGTCGCCTTCGTCGGTCGGCTGCACCCGCTCGGCTGCGTGCTCGGTGCGGTGCTGCTGTCGATGTTCCTGATCGGCGGCGAACTCGCGCAGTCGCGCCTCGGGCTGCCGTCGGCGCTCACCGGCGTGTTCCAGGGCGTCCTGCTGTTCTCGCTGCTCGCCTGCGACACCCTGATCGGCCACCGCCTGCGCTTCGGCACGCGCGCGTCGGTGGCGGCGGCGAGGGCGGCGGCATGAACGAACTCGCGCTGCTGCTGGCCGCGACGCTGTCGGCGGGCACGCCGCTCGCGATCGCGGGGCTCGGCCTCCTCGTCAACGAGCGGGCCGGCGTGCTGAACCTCGGCGCCGAGGGGATGATGCTGATCGCCGCGGTCGCCGGCTTCGCGGTCGCGTTCCACACCGGCAGCGACTGGCTCGCGTTCGCGGCCGGCGCCGGCGCCGGCGCGCTCGCCGCGGCGCTGTTCGGCGTGCTGACGATCTGGCTCGGCACCAACCAGTACGCGACCGGCCTCGCGCTCTCGCTGTTCGGCGGGGGCTTCTCGGCCTTCGTCGGCATCGGCTACGTGGGCAAGAAGCTCGCTGAGCGCCCGAACCACGCGATCCCCGTCCTGTCCGACATGCCGTTCCTCGGCACCGCGCTGTTCCGCCAGCACCCGATGGTCTACATCGTGATCGCGGCGGTCGCGCTCGCCGCCTGGGTGCTGTACCGCACGCGTGCCGGGCTGGTGCTGCGCGCGGTCGGCGAGTCGCCGGAGTCGGCGCATGCGCTCGGCTACCCGGTGCGCCGCATCCGGCTGCTGGCAGTCATGGCCGGCGGCGCGCTGTGCGGCGTGTCGGGGGCGTATCTCTCGGTCGTGTATGCGCCGCTGTGGGTCGAGGGCATGGTCGCCGGCCGCGGCTGGATCGCGCTCGCGCTCACCACCTTCGCGACCTGGCGTCCGGCACGCGTGCTGCTCGGCGCCTACCTGTTCGGCGGCGTGACGATGCTGCAGCTGCATCTGCAGGGGCAGGGCGTGCAGGTCGCCAGCCAGCTGATGTCGATGCTGCCCTATCTCGCGACGATCGTCGTTCTCGTGCTGATCTCGCGCAACCCGACCTGGATTCGCGTCAACATGCCGGCCTCGCTCGGCAAGCCGTTCCATCCCGGGCACTGAGGCCCGGTTTCCCAAGAAAAGGAAGGAGTCCCGATGAAGCACCTCGCACGACGTTCACTGATGAAGCAGGCCGCGCTCGCCGCGGTGTTCGCCACCGCCGCGCTCGCGGGCTGCGGCAAGAAGGAGGAGCCCAAGCCCGCCGCGGCCCCGACGCCCGCGCCGGCCGCCGCGCCCGCGCCCGCGCCGGAGCCGCTGAAGGTCGGCTTCATCTACGTCGGCCCGGTCGGCGACGCCGGCTGGACCTTCGCCCACGACCTCGGCCGCAAGCACATCGAGGAGAAGTTCGGCGACAAGATCAAGACGACCTTCGTCGAGAAGGTGCCCGAGGGCCCGGACGCAGAGCGCGTGATCCGCGACCTGGTCGCACAGGGGCACAAGCTGATCTTCGCGACCAGCTTCGGCTACATGGACGCGATGGAGAAGGTCGCCAAGGACCACCCGGACGTGAAGTTCGAGCACGCGACCGGCTACAAGACCGCCGAGAACTTCCGGGTCTACGAGGGCCGCTTCTACGAGGACGCCTACATGGCCGGCGTCGTCGCCGGGCGGATGACCAAGTCCAACGTGCTCGGCTTCGTCGGCTCGTTCCCGATCCCCGAGGTGCTGCGCAACATCAACGCGTTCACGCTCGGCGCACAGAGCGTCAACCCGAAGGTGAGCACCAAGGTCGTCTGGGTCAACACCTGGTTCGACCCGCCGAAGGAGGCCGAGGCCGCGCAGTCGCTGATCAACTCGAAGGCCGACGTGCTGCTGCAGAACACCGACTCGACCGCGGTGCTGCAGACCGCCGAGAAGAACGGCAAGTACGCGTTCGGCTGGGACAGCGACATGAGCGCGTTCGCGCCGAAGGCCCACCTCGCGTCCTGCGTGCTGACCTGGGGGCCGTACTACGAGAAGTCGGTCAACGACGTGCTCAACAAGACCTGGAAGACCGAGGTCACCAAGTGGGGTACGAAGGAGGGCATGAACGACTTCATCAAGATCGCGGACTTCGTGCCGGCCGAGGTGAAGGACGAGGTCGAGAAGATCAAGGCGGGCCTGAAGGACGGCTCGTTCGCGGTGTTCAAGGGCCCGATCGCCGACAACACCGGCAAGGAGCGCCTCGCGAAGGACGCGGTCGCCGACGATGCCTGGAAGGGCGGCATCAACTTCTTCGTGAAGGGCATCGAGGGCGCGGTCCCGTCGGGCAAGTGACGCGACGGTGATCGAGGCGACGCACTGGCACCCGGTCGCGCAGGTCGCCGACCTGCGCGACGCGCCGCTCGCCGCGACGCTCCTCGGCGAGGCGCTGGTGCTGTGGCGCGACGCGTCGGGCGCGGTGCACGCATGGCGGGACCGCTGCCCGCATCGCGGCGCGCGGCTGTCGATGGGCCGAGTCGTGCCCGAGGCGGACGCGGCGGGCGGTGCCCGCCTCGAGTGCCCGTACCACGGCTGGCGCTTCGCGGCCGGCGGGCGCTGCGAGCGGATCCCTGCGCTGCCGGGCTTCGAGCCGCCGGCGGGTCACCGCGCGAGCGCGTTCGAGGCGCTCGAGCGGTACGGCATGGTCTGGGTCCGCCTCGCGCAGGGCGACCGCCCTCCGCCCGTGTTCCCGGCCGAGGACGACCCGCGCTTGCGCAAGGTCGGCTGCGGCCCCTACGAGGTGGACACGAGCGCGCCGCGCGTCGTCGAGAACTTCCTCGACCTCGCGCACTTCGGCTTCGTCCACGAGGGCAGCCTCGGCGCGCGCGAACGGCCGGAGATCGACGACTACCGGGTCGAGGACACGCCGTGCGGCCTGCTCGCGACCGGCTGCCGCGCGTTCCAGCCGGTCTCGAGCATCCACGCGACCGGCGGCGCGGTCGTCGACTACACCTACGAGGTCACCGGGCCGTACTCGGCGGTGCTGACCAAGGCGCCCTCCGACCCGGCCGCGGTCGCGATCGAGGGCTTCCGCGAGGCGATCGCGCTCTTCGTCTGCCCGACGTCCGAGGAGACCTGCCGGGTCTGGTTCCGGCTGGCGATGACCGACTTCGCGTCGAGCGACGCGTCGATGCGGGCCTTCCAGGACGCGATCTTCGCCGAGGACGCGCCGATCGTCGCTTCGCAGCGCCCGAAGCGCCTGCCGCTCGATCCGGTGGCCGAGCTGCACAGCGCGGCCGACCGGTCGTCCGCGGCGTACCGGCGCTACCTGAAGCGGGCCGGCGTCGGCTACGGCACCTGCTGAGCGGCCCGCCGCGGGCCCCGCGGCTCAGCCGAGCGTGCGCAGCACCGTCGCGCTGTCCTCGACCCAGCCGAACTTGTGCGCGAAGTTCTTCAG
>JBILTM010000196.1:0-9426 GCA_044371545.1 Burkholderiaceae bacterium | reverse complement strand
GCGGCGGATGTGGCGCGTCGCCGAGGACGGGTCGCCCGGCGACCCGCAGGGCGGCGGATCCGGCGACGACGACGGCGACGTGCTCGCCGACGCGACCGAGCGCGACTGGTTCGGCGAGGACCGCGACACGCAGCGCGCGCGGGCCCGCGAGGTCGAGGCGGCCGCGCGGCGCGGCGTCGCGATCGCCCGCGCGACCGGCGCGCTGCGCGGCTCGCTGCTCGCGCAGATGGGCCTGCTGCCCGGCGACTCGGGCGACGAGGTCGACGCCGAGCGCGGCGCCTGGCGCGCGCCGCCCGCGCTCGCGCTGCAGCGCTGGATCGAGTCGGTCGCCGCCGGCCCGCGGACCTTCGAGCGCGCGCCGCGCCGCGCCGCGCCCGACGCCGGCGTCGTGCTGCCCGGCCGACGTCGCGAGGGCGCGCTGCTGGTCGTGGTGCTCGACACCAGCGGCTCGATGGTGGCCTCGCTCGGCCGTGCGCTCGGCGCGCTCGCCGACGCCTGCGACGCGATGGGCATCGACCGCGTGCGCCTCGTGCAGTGCGACGCCGCGGTGACCGCCGACGACCTGGTCGAGCCCGCCGACCTCGTGCGGCGTCGCCTCGACGGCTGGGGCGGCAGCGACATGGGCCCGGCGCTGCGCCACCTCTCGGCCGACGCGAGCGTGCGCGCCGCGGTCGTGCTGACCGACGGCGACGTGCTGGTGCCCGACGAGCCCTGGCCGTTCGAGCTGCTCTGGCTGCTGCCGCCGGAGGCCTCGTCGTCCTTCGCGCCGGCGCAGGGCCGCGTGCTGCGGCTGACCGAATCCCACTGACCGAACGCAGGAGTCCGACGTGAAGGTGATCCAGGAGCTGGTGCAGTGGTTCGACCGCCGCGGCCTGCTGAGCGAGGCCGACCTCGCGGCGCTGAACGAACAGGGGCTGCTCGCGCAGGACGCGCCCCGCACGATGCTCGAGCACTGCGGCCGCGTCGGACGCGGCTGGTGCTTCCGTGTCGTCGGCGAGCTCGAAGGCCCGGTGTGGGGCACCGACGTCTACACCGGCGACTCGTCGGTGGCGAGCGCGGCGGTCCACGCGGGGCTCGTCGAGCCGGGCGCGAGCGCGGTGCTGCGGGTGGTCGTCGTCGAGCCGCCCGAGCGCTTCGAGGGCTCGCTGCGCCACGGCGTCGCGAGCCGCGACTACGCGCGCTACGACACCGCGTTCCGCTTCGAGGCGATGCCGCCCGCGAGCGAGGGTTGAGCGGCCGTGGCCCGAGGACGTCCCCACCAGGGCGTCCCGGCACCGGCGCGAGCCGCATGCCCGCGGAAACGTCCCCGCCGGCCCCGATCGGGCTACGATCGGCGTCCCCGCCCCAACGACGCCAGCGCCGCGATGGACACCCCGACCTTCACCCGCCTGCTCGACCGGATGATGCGCGCCGCCGAGGCCGGCGACGGCGACGCCTTCGCCGCCTGCTTCACCGACGACGCGATCTACCACGACTACATCTACGGTCCGCACGCCGGCCGCGCCGAGATCGGCCGGATGCTGGTCGAGCTGTTCCGCCGCGACGCCGGCCCCGACTACCGCTGGGAGATGCTCGACCCGGTCTGCGAGGGCGACACCGGCTACGCGTGGTCGCTGTCGAGCTTCACCTCGACGGTGCCCGAGTTCGCCGGACGCACCGTCGTCATCGACGGCATGAGCCGCTTCCGCCTGCGCGACGGCCTGATCGCCGAGTACTTCGAGTCGGTCAACGGCTGCGTCGCGATGGCGCAGCTCGGCGTCGCGCCGCAGCGGATGGCGAAGGTGGCGCGCAAGTGGGCGGACCGTCTGCTCGCGCGGCCGGAGACGGCGGCGTTCGTCGCGCGCGGCAAGCGCACGGCCTGACCCCGATCAGGCGCGAGCGATCCTGCCCGCGACCACCCGCACCCCGCTCGGCGAAGCCCGGTAGATCGCGACGATCGACAGCACCGACGCGCCGATCGCGATCCAGAATGCGATCGCGTAGCTGCCGGTCGCGTCGTGGATCAGCCCGCCCAGCCAGGGCCCGACCGCCCCGCCCGCGATCGACGCGAGCGACAGCGTGCCGAAGATGCTGCCGTAGTGCTTGCCCTCGAAGATCTCCGCCGGCATCGCGCCGAACACCGAGGTCATGCCGTAGCCGAGCACGCCCTGCAGCAGCACCATCGTCCACAGCAGCAGCGGGCTCGGGAACGACGGCAGCACCAGCAGCGCGACGTAGGTGCCGACGAAGCCGAGGCTCCCGATCGCCCACACCGGCTCGCGCCCGATCCGGTCCGACAGCTGGCCGAGCGCGATCTGCCCGGGCACCCCGGCGAGGCTCACCATGCCCAGCGCGAACGCCGCCTGCGTGGCCGAGAAGCCGTTCTCGACGAGGTACTTGGTCTGGTGGACCTGCACCAGGTACCAGGTGAGCAGCCCGCAGAAGTAGCCGAGCGCGAGCCACCAGAAGCGCGACGTGCGCATCGCGCGCGCGAGCGTCCAGTCGGTCGCGGCCCACGCGGCATCGACGACGTTCGTACGCTTCGCGGCCGCGCCCGGCACCGGCGTGGGATCGCCGTCGGGCTCGAGGCCGAGGTCCTGCGGCCGGCGGCGCAGCAGCAGGTTCAGCGGCAGCAGCACCACCAGCGCGACGATGCCGAGCGCGAGGCAGGCCGAGCGCCAGCCCGAGCGCTCGATCATCGTCTGCATCGCCGGCAGGAGCAGGATCGAGCCGACGCCCACGCCCGAGTACGCCACGCTCATCGCGAGCCCGCGCCGCCGCACGAACCAGGCCGGCAGCCACAGCCCCTGCCCCGAGTAGCCGAGGATCACGCTGCCCGCGCCGACGAGCATGCCGAGCGTCAGGTACAGGTGCCACGGCTGGCTCGACAGCGTCGCGAGCAGCAGCCCCGCCCCGGTCGCGACGACGCCGATCTCGCAGGTGAAGCGCGGCCCGCGCGCGTCCACCGTGCGACCGATCAGGGGGCTCAGGATCGCCGAGACCAGGAAGCCGAACGAGAACACGCCGGCGGTCACCGCGCGGTCCCAGCCGAACTCGTCGAGGATGGGCGGGTACAGCAGCGAGAACGCGGTGCGCGCATTGACCGCGATCGCCATCGAAACGAACACCACGGCCACGACGAGCCAGCCGTAGTAGAACGGCAGGCGGCGGGCGAGCGACTGCAGCACGGCGGGGGTCTCCTGTGCGGCGCCCGCGGGCCGGGCGCCGGGGGCTCAGGGTAGCCGATCGGCCCGGGCACGCGGTCGCGGCGCGAGCCGGCTCGGAACGGGCGGGCTAGCCGATCGGGCCGGCGTCCGCGCAGCGCAGCAACGGCTCGCCCATCCGGATCCGGCGTCCCGTGGCGACGCCCTCGCACGGCTCGAAGCCCTCCGGCGCGAACACGACGATGGTCGAACCGTGCTCGAACCACCCCATCTCCTCGCCCTTGCGCAGCCGTGCGTCGCAGACGATGGTCTCGGGCCCGTCGTAGTCGACGTGCAGCCTGAGGTCGGCGAAGTGGAGCCGGATCGACGCGACCAGGATTGCCGCGATCGGCACCAGCGTCACGCGATGTCCGCCGCGCGAGAGGCGCAGCTCGATCGCCGCGCGCTCGTTGCGGCAGAACAGCCGCTCGACCCGGCGCAGCGCGATCGGGTTCACGTTCCAGGTGTCGCCGTTCAGGTGCGTCACCCGCTCGACGGTGCAGTCGTGCGGCGCGTGGAACCGGTGGTACATCGCCGAGGTCAGTCGCAGCGTGACGTACGTGCCGCCCTCGAACGCCGCCGGGTCGCCGCGCGGGCCCAGCAGCTCGGCGATCGAGTACGGGAAGCCCTTGGCCTGGTAGACGCGGCCGTCGACGACCCGCCCCAGCTCGCCGACGATCCCGTCCGACGGGCTGGCGAGCACCCCGGGATCCTCGCAGACCGGCCGCGCACCCGGCCTGAGCGCGCGGGTGAAGCACTGCTGCAGGCTCTCGTAGCGCTGCGGCACCGCCTCGTCCAGGTCGAGGTCGGTGAACAGCCGCCAGACGGCGATCGAGGCCCGGGCGAGCAGGGGGCTGCGGATGCCGCTGAAGCGACCCATCAGCCGCGTCGCGGCGATCCTCGGGATCCGGTTCGTCAGCAGGAAGTTGAGGTCCTCCTGCATCGCCAGCGCCCGCAGCGCGCGCGAAGTCATCGACATGTCAATCTCCGCTGGTACACCTCGTCGGCCCTCACTCCCGGGTCGACATGGACGACACCCTCGCGCTCTCCTTCCTCGCGCTCGGCGCGCTCGCCTGGACGCTGCCCAAGGCGCGCCGGCGCCTGCAGCTGTCGCGGGCCAAGCACCGGTCGCTGACCGGCCACGCCCGCATCGCCAAGCGGATCGCCGCGCAGATCCCCGGCTACGCGTACGACGCGTCGCGGTTCTTCGCGGCCGACGGCGCCGCGTCCGACATCGTCGCCCGGCGCCGCGCGGCATTCGCGCGGCTGTGCGAGGGCTTCGCGGCGCGCAGCCCCGCGTCGATCGCGGCCACCGAGCGCGCCCGCGCCTCGATGTCGGACCTGCAGTTCACGAACGCCTACCGCGTGCCGTTCCAGTTCGGCCCGTACCTGCGCGAGCACCTGCGGCTCGGACAGATGGTGCGCGCCACGAGCGGCCCGTTCGTCGAGGACCTCGACGGCCACCGGTCGTACGACCTGACCGGCTCGTACGGCGTGAACGTGCTCGGCTACGATGCCTACAAGGCCTGCATCGACGAGGGCGTCGAGCGCGTCCGCGAACTCGGCCCGGTCCTCGGCGCCTACCACCCCTGCGTGATCGACGCCGTCGAGCGGATCCGCGCGATCGCCGGGCTCGACGAGGTCTCGTTCCACATGTCGGGCACCGAGGCGGTCATGCAGGCCGTCCGCCTCGCCCGGTACCACACGCGACGCAGCCACCTCGTCCGATTCTCGGGCGCCTACCACGGCTGGTGGGAGGACGTGCAGCCCGGCCCCGGCAACCCGCTGCCGCCGCGCGAGACCTACACCCTGCGCGAGGGCGACGAGCGCACGCTGCACGTGCTGCGGACGCGCCGAGACATCGCCTGCGTGCTCGTCAACCCGCTGCAGGCGCTGCACCCCAACGCCGCGGCGCCCGCGGACTCGTCGCTGGTCGACGGCTCGCGCCGCGCCGGGGTCGACCGCGCCGCGTACGTCGAGTGGCTGCGCCGGTTGCGCGAAGTCTGCACCGAGCGGGGCATCGTGCTGATCCTCGACGAGGTCTTCACGGGTTTCCGCCTCGCCCCCGGCGGGGCGCAGGAGTTCTTCGGCGTGCGCGCGGACATGGTCGTCTACGGCAAGACGCTCGGCGGCGGCCTGCCGGTCGGCGTGGTCTGCGGCCGGGGCGACCTGATGCGACGCTGGCGCGACGAGCGGCCCGCCGACATCTGCTTCGCGCGCGGCACGTTCAACACGCACCCCTACGTGATCGGCGCGATGTGCGCGTTCCTCGACCGGCTCGACCGGCCCGAGGTGCGGGCGGCCTACGCCGGCCTGGACACCCGATGGAACCAGCGCGCGATGCGCCTGAACGCCCGGCTGGACGAGGCGGGCGTCCCGGTTCGGGTCGCGAACCTGTCTACGATCTGGACGGTGCTGTACCTGCGCCCGTCGCGCTACCACTGGATGTTGCAGTTCTATCTCCGCGATCGGGGGCTCGCGCTGAGCTGGGTCGGCACCGGGCGACTCATCTTTCCGCTCGACTGTGACGATTCGACCTTCGAGGCGATCGCGGACCGGTTCGTCGCCGCCGCGCGCGCGATGCGCGAGGACGGCTGGTGGGATGGCCCCGAGGCGAGCCATCGCGACATCCGGCGGGGACTGCTGGCGGAGCTCGTCCGCCAGCGGCTGCGCTGACCCCGCGCCCGCGCGTCAGCGCCGGCGCAGGTCGTACATCGGATCGAGCAGCTCGCCGCGCATCAGCGCGAACGGAGCCTTGTGATAGAGGTATGCGTCGACGAACGGGTCGGTCGCGATCTTCGTGACCCAGACCACGCCGGTGAACAGGTCCCGCTCGACCCAGAGCTGGAACACGCGCAGCGCGATGCCCGCGGCTGCCAGCGCCAGCCACGCGATGCCGACGTCGTGCAGGTAGCCCGGGACGTCGGTGGCGGGCTCGATCGTGCCGAGCAGCGACGGGGACACCGCGAGCGCGGCCGGCACCAGCGCCCAGACCGCCATCAGCACGACCTTGCGGCGGACGTTGTAGCCGACCTTGACCGCCTCCTTGTAGGCGTCGGTCACTCCGTTGATCTCGTCGTAGCCCCGGGGCTCGAAGAAGAAATGCCCGGCCTGCCGCGTGGTCATCGACACGCCCCACGCGAGCAGTGCCGCGGAGGCCGGGTCCACGAAGAGCAGCCCGTAGGACGCGATGAAGCAGAGCGCGCTGACGAAGTGCAGGCTCTGGTTGATGCGGCTCTGGTGGTAGAACCGGTGGTCGTCCAGGCGCTGGACGCGCAGTTGCTCGAAGAACGTCCTCAAGGGAGCCTCGCGGAAGAGGCGCCACGACACGCGGCGCGATGTGACGGGAGCATGAACGCCGTCCGTGAAGCTGGCGTGACGGTGCGCGCACGCCACGGTCGCGCTCGTCCGGCGGCCGTCATCGATCCGTCGCGCGGCGCTGGCAGAGTGCCGGCATGAACGGATCCACGGAAGGCGCCTCGGGCATTGACGCGCGGCCCGCATCGTCGCGCCGGGCGCTGCGTATCGCCGTCGTCACCGAGACCTGGCCCCCCGAGGTCAACGGCGTCGCGACCAGCCTCGCGCGGGTGGTCGAAGGGCTCGCGAGGCTCGGGCACACGATGCAGCTGGTCCGCCCGCGGCAGCACGCCGAGGACACCGGGGGCACGGGTACCTGCCGGGACGAGGTGCTGACCCCCGGCATGCCGCTGCCCGGCCACGCCAACCTGCGGATCGGCCTGCCCGCGCGGCGTCGGCTGCTCCGGGAGTGGTCGCTGTGGCAGCCGGACGTGGTCCACATCGCGACCGAGGGGCCGCTCGGATGGTCCGCGCTGAGCGCGGCCCGGTTCCTCGGGCTGCCCACGAGCAGCGACTACCGGACGAACTTCCACACCTACGCGAACCACTACGGCGTCGGCTGGCTGCGCGCGCCGGCCGCCGCGTACCTGCGCCGCTTCCACAACCTCGCGAACGCGACCACGGTCCCGACCGAGGCGCTGCGGCGCGAGCTCGAGGCGGCGGGCTTCCAGCGCCTCTCGGTGATCGGGCGCGGCGTCGACCGCACCCGCTTCGATCCGGCACGGCGCAATGCCGAGCTCCGCGCCGCCTGGGGCGCCGCGCCCGACGACCTGGTCGTCGCGACCGTCGGACGCCTCGCGCCGGAGAAGAACCTCGACACGGTGCGGCTCGCGTTCGAGGGCGTGCGGGCCGTGGTGCCCCGCGCGAAGCTGCTGCTGGTGGGGGACGGGCCGCTCGCCGCGCGGCTGCGCGCCGAGTGGCCGGACGCGGTCTTCGCCGGCCCCCGGCACGGCACCGACCTCGCCGCACACTACGCGTCGGCCGACCTGTTCCTGTTCGCGAGCCTCACCGAGACCTTCGGCAACGTCACGACCGAGGCGATGGCGAGCGGGCTGCCCGTGGTCGCCTACGACTACGCCGCGGCAGCCAGCGTCATCGATCACGAGGTCGACGGGCTGCGGGTCCCGTTCGGCGACCGGGCGGCCTTCGTGTCGGCGGCGGTGGGCGCCGCGTTCGACCCCGAGCGACGCCGACGGCTCGGCGGCCAGGCGCGGATCGCGTCCGCGGGATGGGGCTGGGACGCGATCGTGGCGCGCGTCGAGTCGCTGCTGCTCGCCACCGTCGCCTCGGCCGCGACCGCGCGCGACGTCGACGGGACGCGCACCACCATGGCGAGCCTGTAGCCGCCGAGCCTGATCTGCGGCCTCGGGTGGGGCCGGCCGCGGCGCGACCGGCCGTCCGGCGAGAGCGAGCGCGACGGGCGGCCTTCCCGGAACGTTCGCGCACGCCCCGCGCGCGCCCGTGGCACGATCCGCCGGAGCGGGCGCGACGTGCGCCCTGCGACGCACCCGGAGACCTCCCGATGAGCGACACCCCCCTCATGGCCGTGCCCCGCGTCGACGTCGACGACGAGATCGTGCGGGTGACCGAATGGAGCTTCGCGCCCGGCGCGCGCACCGGCCACCATCGCCACGAGCACGACTACGTGGTCGTCCCGATGACCGACGGGATGCTGCGGATCGAATCCGCGACCGGGACCACCCATTTCGAGCTGAAGAAGGGCCGCTCGTACGCGCGGCGCGCCGGCGTCGAGCACGACGTGATCAACGCCGGCCCCGCCCCGCTCTCGTTCGTCGAAATCGAAAGCAAGCGGTCTTGACGCCGCAGTCGCCCGACCGACGGTACCATCGCCCGTCGCCTTTCCACCGGACCCTCCCATGACCACCGCCCGATTCACCGTCAACGGACAGCCGGTGTCCGTCGAGGTCGAGAACCGCCGCCTCCTCGTCGAGGTGCTGCGCGACGACCTCAAGCTCACCGGCACCCACGTCGGCTGCGACACCAGCCAGTGCGGCTGCTGCACCGTGCTGGTCGACGGCCGCCCCGCGAAGGCCTGCGCGACGCTCGCGGTCTCGCTCGAGGGCCGCGCCGTCACGACGATCGAAGGCCTGAAGGGCGCCGACGGCGGCCTGCACCCGATCCAGCAGGCCTTCGTCGAGTGCCACGGCCTGCAGTGCGGCTTCTGCACGCCCGGCATGGTCATGTCGAGCGCGGGCCTGCTCGCCGAGTGCCCGAAGCCCACCGACGAGCAGATCGTGCACGGCCTCGAGGGCAACCTGTGCCGCTGCACCGGCTACGTCAACATCGTCGAGTCGGTGCGCCGCGCGGCCACCGCCCTCGACGGCACGCGTTCGTGAACCGCGAGGACCGCCGCCCATGAGCTCGACCGCCACCGCCGACGCCTCCGTCGGCCGCTTCGGCAGCGGCCACTCGGTGCGCCGCATCGAGGACCCGACGCTGGTTTCAGGCACCGGGAAGTACGTCGACGACGTGTCGATCGCCGGCCAGCTGCACGTCGTGCTGCTGCGCTCGCCGTATCCGCACGCGCGGATCGCGTCGATCGACGCGTCGGCCGCGCGCGCGATGCCCGGCGTCGTCGCCGTCTACACCGGCGAGGACCTGAAGGCCGGCGGCGTGAAGGCGATGCCCACGCCCTCGCCCTTCCCGCGTCCCGATGGCAAGCCCTCGGTGTCCGCGCCGATGTGGCCGCTCGCAGTGGGCACCGTGCGCTACGTCGGCGAGGCCGTCGCCGCGATCGTCGCCGAGACGCGCGAGGCCGCCCGCGACGCGCGCGACGCGGTGATGGTCGAGTACGAGGACCTGCCCTCGGTCGTCACGATCGACGCGGCGCTGGCCGCCGGCGCGCCGCTGGTGTGCCCCGAGGCGG
>JBILTM010000361.1:0-2661 GCA_044371545.1 Burkholderiaceae bacterium | reverse complement strand
CCGCCCGCCGCGGCGGAACGGCGTGAGAAATTCGTGACTTCGGGTGGTAGCATCCGGGCGGGGCGTTCACCCGCGCCGGCTCCCGACCGGCGCTCGGACCGGCCGGCTCCACATCGAACCCGTCCGCAGCCGGCCGCGAAGCCGGCACCTCGACGCGCGCGGATCCCGTTCGACACGGTCGCCGCGCGTCCGGCGACACGCTCAACCCTGCACCGCGGCGGACCCTTCGCCCGCGGGAACCGGACCCGTTCCGACGGACGAACCTGCGTCGAGCTGGAGACCTGATGATCGAGTCACTCGTCCGGGGCGCCCTCGCCCAGCGCCTCATCGTCGCCGTGCTAGCCGCGGTGCTGTTCGCCTTCGGGCTGGATGCCGCGAGGAAGCTGTCGCTCGACGCGTTCCCTGACGTCACCAACGTGCAGGTGCAGATCGCCACCGAGGCGCTCGGCCGCTCGCCGGAAGAGGTCGAGCGCTTCGCGACGGTGCCGCTCGAGATCGGCATGACCGGCCTCCCGGGGCTGGTCGAGATGCGCTCGCTGAACCGGCCGGGCCTGTCGCTGATCACGCTGGTGTTCACCGACAAGACCGACGTGTTCTTCGCCCGCCAGCTGGTGCTGGAGCGCCTGCTCGAGATCAACGAGCGCCTGCCCGAGGGCATCGTCCCGGTCCTCGGCCCGGTCTCGACCGGACTGGGCGAGGTCTACCAGTACACGCTCGAGCGCCCGGACGACGGCGACCGGGCGCTCACCGTCGAGGAGCTGACCGAGCGGCGGACCGTGCAGGACTGGGTGCTGCGCCCGCTGCTTCGCTCGATCCCCGGCGTGGCCGAGATCAACTCGCAGGGCGGCTACGAGAAGCAGTACCAGGTGCTCGTCGCGCCCGACCGGCTGCGCCACTACGGCCTGACGATCCAGCAGGTCTACCAGGCGCTCGCCGCGAACAACGCGAACTCCGGCGGCGGCGTGCTGCCCCGGTTCGCCGAGCAGTTCCTGATCCGGGGCGTGGGCCTGGTGCGCGACGTCGAGGACATCGAGGAGATCGTGCTCTAGGAGTCGGGGGGCACGCCGGTCTACATCCGAGACGTCGCCCAGGTGAAGATCGGCACCGCGGTGCGCGTCGGCTCGGTCGTGAAGAACGGCGTGACCGAGTCGGTCGGCGGCATCGTGATGATGATCCGCGCGGGCAACGCCAAGGAGGTGGTCTCCCGGGTCAAGAAGCGCGTGGCCGAGATCAACGACCGCAACATGCTGCCCGGGGGCCTCAAGGTGGTGGCCTACTACGACCGCTCGCAGCTCGTGGACTCGGCGCTGTGGACCGTCGGCAAGGTGCTGATCGAGGGCATCGTGCTGGTGGTCGTCGTGCTGCTCCTCTTCCTCGGCGACATCCGCTCGTCGCTGGTGGTGGTGGCCACCCTGGTGCTCACGCCGCTGGTGACCTTCCTCGCGATGAACCGGGTCGGCCTGTCGGCGAACCTGATGTCGCTCGGGGGCCTCGCGATCGCGATCGGCCTGATGGTCGACGGCTCGGTCGTGGTGGTCGAGAACGCGTTCGCGCACCT
Source organism: Burkholderiaceae bacterium (assembly GCA_044371545.1). Lineage (GTDB taxonomy): Bacteria > Pseudomonadota > Gammaproteobacteria > Burkholderiales > Burkholderiaceae_E > UBA4615. The sequence goes on along the minus strand of JBILTM010000361.1, from coordinate 1,103 downwards.
CGCGCGCAAGGCCGGCACGGGCGAGTCGCGGATCCGGATCATCTACGAGGCGGTGATCGAGGTGGCCACGCCGGTGATCTTCGGGGTCGGCGTGATCATCCTGGTGTTCCTGCCGCTGATGACGCTCGTCGGCATGGAAGGCAAGATGTTCTCGCCGCTCGCCTTCACCATCGCGATCGCGCTGGCGGTCTCGCTGGTGCTGTCGCTGACGCTCACGCCGGTGCTGTCGTCGTACCTGCTGAAGGTCAAGCCGCCGAAGCGCCGCCGCGCGGCCGCAGCCGGCGCGCGCACCGGCGACGACGCGCCCCCCGAGGCCGGCCACGCCGATGCGCCGCACGACGAGGAAGCCCACGACACCTGGCTCGTCCGGACGCTGAAGCGCCCGTACATGGCGATGCTGCACTTCGCGGTCGCGAACGCGAAGACCACGGTGCTCGCCTCGCTGGTCGCGCTCGCCGCCTCGCTGTCGCTGCTGCCCTTCCTCGGCACCGCCTTCATCCCGGAGATGAAGGAGGGCTCGCTGGTGCCCGGCATCAACCGCGTGCCGAACATCTCGCTGGAGGAGTCGATCCGGATGGAGATGGAGGCGATGCGGCTCGTGATGACCGTGCCGGGCGTCGAGTCGGCCGTCTCGGGCGTGGGCCGCGGCGAGTCGCCGGCCGACCCGCAGGCGCAGAACGAGTCGACGCCGATCGTCTCGCTCAAGCCGCGCGGGGAGTGGCCCGCGGGCTGGACCCAGGACGACATCGCCGACGCGATCCGCGAGAAGCTCAAGGCGCTGCCCGGCGTCGACGTCGTGATGGCGCAGCCGATCTCCGACCGGGTCGACGAGATGGTGACCGGCGTGCGTGCCGACATCGCCGTCAAGATCTTCGGCGACGACCTGACGACGCTCAAGCAGAAGGCCGACGAGATCGCGCGGCTCGCCGGCCGCACCCCGGGCGCGCGCGACCTGCGCGTCGAGAAGATCACCGGCCAGCAGTACCTGCAGATCGAGATCGACCGCCGCGCGATCGCGCGCGCAGGCCTGAACGTGCGCGACGTCAACGACGTCATCGAGATCGCGATCGGCGGCAAGGTCGCCACCGAGGTCTACGAGGGCG
>JBILTM010000195.1:0-9516 GCA_044371545.1 Burkholderiaceae bacterium | reverse complement strand
GGCATCCAGTTCCGCATCCTCAACTCGAGCAAGGGTCCGGCCGTCCGGGCCACGCGCGCACAGGCGGACCGCGTCCTCTACCGCCAGGCGATCCGCTCCCGCCTCGAGAACCAGCCGAACCTGTGGCTCTTCCAGCAGGCCGTCGACGATCTGATCCTCGACGGCGACCGCGTCGTCGGCGCGGTCACGCAACTCGGGCTGCGCTTCCGCGCGCGCGCGGTGGTGGTCACCGCCGGCACCTTCCTGAACGGGCTGATTCACGTCGGCCTGAACAACTACTCGGCGGGCCGCGCTGGCGATCCGCCCGCGATCTCGCTCGGCCGGCGTCTGAAGGAGCTCGCGCTGCCGCAGGGCCGGCTCAAGACCGGCACCCCGCCTCGGATCGACGGTCGCTCGATCGACTTCGACCGGCTCGAGGTCCAGCCCGGCGACAGCGACCCGGTCCCGGTCTTCTCGTTCCTGGGCTCGCCGGACCAGCACCCGCGCCAGCTGCCGTGCTGGGTCACGCACACCAACGCCCGGACCCACGACATCATCCGCGCCGGCCTCGACCGCTCGCCGATGTACACCGGCGTCATCGAGGGCGTGGGTCCCCGGTACTGCCCGTCGATCGAGGACAAGATCCATCGCTTCGCGCACAAGGATGCGCATCAGATCTTCCTAGAGCCGGAGGGCCTGACGACGAACGAGTTCTATCCGAACGGCGTGTCGACGAGCCTGCCCTTCGACGTGCAGATCGACCTGGTCCGTTCGATGGTCGGCCTGGAGCGTGCGCACATCCTGCGCCCCGGCTATGCGATCGAGTACGACTACTACGACCCGCGCGCGCTGAAGGCCTCGCTCGAGACGAAGGCGATCGGCGGGCTGTTCTTCGCCGGCCAGATCAACGGCACGACCGGCTACGAGGAGGCCGCGGCCCAGGGCCTGCTCGCCGGCCTGAACGCCGCGCTGCAGGTGAGCGACCGCGAGCCCTGGTGCCCCGCGCGCCACGAGGCCTACCTCGGCGTGCTGGTCGACGACCTGATCACCCGCGGCGTCGCCGAGCCGTACCGGATGTTCACCAGCCGGGCGGAATACCGCCTCAGCCTGCGCGAGGACAACGCGGACCTGCGCCTGACCGAGATCGGCCGCCGCCTCGGCTGCGTCGACGACTTCCGCTGGAGCGCCTTCGCGCGCAAGCGCGACGCGATCGACGCCGAGCTGCAGCGCCTGCGCAGCACCTGGGTGAACCCGCGCGTGCTCGACGCGGCGAAGGCCACCGCGCTGCTCGGCGCGCCGCTCGAGCGCGACTATTCGCTGGCCGATCTGGTCAAGCGCCCGGACGTCCGCTACGCCGCCGTGGTCGAGGCGACCGGTCCGGGCGCCGACGACCCCGCGGTCGCCGAGCAGGTCGAGATCCAGCTGAAGTACTCCGGCTACATCGCCCGCCAGCAGGCCGAGGTCGAGCGGCAGAGCCACCAGGAGCACCAGTCGATCCCGGAGGATCTCGACTACGCCGAAGTCCGGGGCCTGTCGTTCGAGGCCCGCCAGCGGCTGGCGCAGCATCGCCCGCAGACCGTCGGCCACGCGTCGCGCATCCAGGGCATCACGCCGGCGGCGATCTCGCTGCTGCTCGTGCACCTGAAGCGTCGCCGCGCGGGCGCCTCGCGCGATGCGGCCTGAGCGCCTCCCGGCGGCCGATCCGGCCGCGCTCGCGCTGCGCCTTCGCCAGGGCGCGGCCGAGCTCGGCCTGGTGCTGCCCGAGCCGGTGCTGCGCCGCCTGCTCGACTACCTGGCGCTGCTCGCCAAGTGGAACGCGGTCTACAACCTGACCGCGATCCGCGACCGGCAGGACATGCTCGTGCAGCACCTGCTCGACGCGCTGTCGATCCTGCCGGCACTGCGTCGCCGGCTCGACCTCGACCGCGCCACCGTCGCCGACGTCGGCTCCGGAGCCGGCCTGCCGGGCCTGCCGCTCGCCATCGTCCACCCGGGCGCCCGACTCGTCTCGATCGAGCCCGTCGGCAAGAAGACCGCCTTCCAGCGCCAGGCGTGCGCAGAGTTGGCGCTCACAAACATCGAGGTATACACCGGCCAGGCCGAGTCGCTCGCCCGCCCCTGCGACCTGGTCACCTGCCGGGCGTTCGCGTCGCTGGTCGACTTCGTCGATGCGGCCGCGCGCCTCACCGGCCCCACCACGCTGCTCGCCGCGATGAAGGGGCAGCGGGCCGGCCTCGACGCCGAGGCAGCCGCGCTGCCACGCGACTGCGTCGTCGAGGTCGAGCCGCTGCGCGTGCCGTTCCTCGACGCCGAGCGCCACCTCGTCCTGATCCGCCGCGTCGCGCCCGCGACCGGCGCAGCCCACTAGAGGCCCGCCACCGTGGCCAAGATCTTCGCCATCGCGAACCAGAAGGGCGGCGTCGGAAAGACGACCACCTCCGTGAACCTCGCCGCCGCGCTCGCCCGCCTCGGCAAGCGCGTGCTGCTCGTCGACCTCGACCCGCAGGGCAACGCGACGATGGGCAGCGGCATCGACAAGCGCACGCTCGAGCGCACGGTCTACCAGGTGCTGATCGGCCTGTCGGACGTGACCGAGGCGAGCGTGAAGAGCGAGGCCGGCGGCTACAACGTGCTCCCTGCGAACCGCGAGCTCGCCGGCGCCGAGATCGAGCTGGTCGACTTCGACGAGCGCGAGACGCGCCTGAAGGACGCGCTCGCCGCCGTCGACGACCAGTACGACTTCATCCTGATCGACGCCCCGCCCGCGCTGTCGCTGCTGACGCTGAACGGCCTGTGCGCCGCGCACGGCGTCGTGATCCCGATGCAGTGCGAGTACTACGCGCTCGAGGGCCTGTCCGACCTGGTGTCGACGATCAAGAAGGTCCACGCGAACCTGAACACCAACCTCAAGGTGATCGGCCTGCTGCGCGTGATGTTCGACCCGCGGATGACGCTGTCGCAGCAGGTCTCGGCGCAGCTCGAGCGGCACTTCGGCGACAAGGTCTTCAAGACCGTGATCCCGCGCAACATCCGCCTTGCCGAAGCGCCGAGCTACGGCCAGCCCGGCGTGGTGTTCGACCCCGCGTCGAAGGGCGCGAAGGCCTACATCGACTTCGGCGCCGAGATGATCGAGCGCCTCGACACCCTCTGACCGCGTGCCAGCACGGGAGCCCCGCATGACGACATCCACCGCCACCGCGAAGAAACCCAAGGGGCTCGGCCGCGGCCTCGACGTGCTGCTCGGCGAGGACCGCGCCCCCGCGCCGCGCCCCGAGCCGGCCGAGCCGACGGTGCCGTCGACGCTGCCCGTCGCGCGGATGCAGGCCGGCCGCTACCAGCCGCGCACGCGGATGGACGAGGCCGCGCTGCAGGAGCTCGCCTCGTCGATCCGCCTGCACGGGCTGATGCAGCCGATCGTCGTGCGTCCGATCGGTCACGACCGTTACGAGATCATCGCCGGCGAGCGGCGCTTCCGCGCGGCCCAGATGGCGGGCCTCGACGCGGTGCCGGTGGTCGTGCGCGAGGTGTCCGACCAGAACGCGCTCGCGATGGCGCTGATCGAGAACATCCAGCGCGAGGACCTGAACCCGCTCGAGGAGGCGCAGGCGATCCGCCGGCTGCTCGACGAGTTCCAGTACACGCACGAGCAGGCGTCCGAGGCGATCGGCCGCTCGCGCAGCGCGACCTCGAACCTGCTGCGCCTGCTGAACCTCGCGCCCCCGGTGCAGACGATGCTGCTTGCCGGCGACCTCGAGATGGGCCATGCCCGCGCGCTGCTCGCGCTCGAGCGCGCGCAGCAGATCCTCGCCGCGAACCGCGTCGTCGAGAAGCGCCTGTCGGTGCGCGAGACCGAGAAGCTCGTCGCGCAGCAGGCGGCGGACGAGGGCGCCGCCGGGACGGGCGCGCGCGCGAGGAAGGCCCCGCCCGATGCCGACCTGCTGCGGCTGCAGGAGCGCATCGCCGAGCGGCTCGGCGCTCCGGTCGAGCTGAAGGCCAACGCGAAGGGCAAAGGCTGCCTCGTCGTGCACTTCGACACGATCGAGCAGTTCGAGGGGCTGCGCGAGGCGCTCGGCCTCGACGACGTCCGGCTCGGGGACTGAGCCGCCGCCGGAGAACGCCGACGGCCGCACGTCGCGGCCGCGCCTACGGGACGCATGCGGACGCGCACGCCGCAGCCGCCCGCGGCGCCGCCGCGCGGAGGCGGGCCGCGACGCCCGCCCGCCGCCCGGTCAGATCCCGGTCGCCTTCTTCAGGAAGTCCGATCGGTCGATCGACTTGACCGCCAGGTCCTTGACGTCGCCGTCCTTCAGCACCCGCAGCGGGATCGTCGCGCCCGCCGGACCGACCTTCCACACCTTGCGGTAGAACTCGGCCTGGTCGGCGACCTTCTCGCCCGCCACCCCGATGACGACGTCGCCCGGCGACACGCCCGCGGCCTCGGCCGGCCCGTTGCGCGCGACGCGCACCACCATCAGGTTGCCGCGCACCGATTCGGTGGTCATGCCGAGCCACGGGTTCGCGCCGTCGCCGCGCCGCCCCTTGGCCAGCAGGTCGGCCATGATCGGCTTGAGCAGGTTCACCGGCACCCACAGGTTGCCCGGCACGCCCGGCTGCCCGCTCGCGGCGTCGTTGACGACCAGCGACCCGACCGCGATCAGCCGCCCGTCCTCGGCCGAGATCAGCGCCGCGCCGCTCCAGTTGTTGACCGGCGGGAAGGTGTAGATCGGCGACTCGATCAGGTACTCCCAGCCGGCCGCGAACGGCTTGCGCGACAGCACGAAGATCTCGGTCGCCTCGGGCTCGCCCTGGCCGAGGGTCAGCACCCGCTGCTTCTCCTTGACCCGATCGGAGTCGCCGAGCGCCATCGGCCTGCCGTCGAGGGGCAGCACGGTGCGCACCAGCCCGAAGCCGGTCGCGTGGTCGTAGCCGGCGACCGACGCGGGGATCCGCTTGCCGGAGGCGGTGGTGACCATCACCGCGTCCGCCTCGAGCGTCAGGTAGCCGATCGTCAGCACCGTGCGCTCGTCGAGGATGATCCCGGTGCCGAAGCGCGCGCCGCCGAGGCTCTGCGCGCTCGTCGCGTCCTCCGGCACCTTGGTGTCGAGCCGGACGATCGACGGGTTGAACCGCGTCAGGTCGCCGAGGTTGGTCGAGGGCGGAGGCAGGCGAGGTCCGCCCGACTGCACCGGCACGGCGCGGGCGCCGTCGGCTGCCGTCGCGGGACCGGGCCCGGCGAAGCCCGCTGCGACCGCGGTCGCGAACGCGATGCCGGCCAGCCGCCGGCTCCAGCCCGGGGCGCGTCCCCGGTCGACCCGGGCGACAGTCGCCGGGCGGGCATCGGCGACATCACCGACGGAAGACAGGGAACGCATCGTTGACCTCCTGATGCACGTCGAATCGATTGTTCGGGCGACGCCGGGAAAACGCAAGGACGCCCCTCGCCCGGGATGCGGCATCCGTCGGCCGACCGGAACGGGCGCCCGGCCGCGCCGCCACCGGGCGCACACGGCCCGCCCGCCCGCCGCACGCCCGCCGCGGCGTTCCGGCCCGCCCGATGAACGCAACCCGCGTGCCGGCCTCCCACGCACCGATCCGGCGCACGCCGCACCCAGCCAGGCCCGCCGCATTCGATATGACGAATCCCCCGGTGCCGCCCCGCTGCGTCGTCTCCGGGGTTGCTGCGACGCGTCAACCCGGGTCCGATCTTTGACCCGAAGCGGCCGATCACCTATACTCTTCAGTCTTTGCCTGCCGCACGTCCGGCCGCGATCTCAGCAATGTTCATCGCGGTCGGTCTGCAAGTCGCCACGGTCGCCGTGCTGGCTCTCGTAGCCGGACTCGGGTTCGGCTGGACGAGTGCCAAGTTCCTGGCACTCGGCGGCGCGGCGGCGATCATTCCGAACGGCCTGTTCGCGTTGCGACTGGCGACACACCGGGGAAAGCCCGCGGAGTCCTACCCCGCGGTCTTCTTCCTCGGCGAGTTCGCCAAGATCGGCCTGACCGCCGCACTGGTCGTGTGGGTGGCCAGGTCCTTCGAGTCGATCAACTGGCTGGCCATGCTGTTCGGGCTGATCGCGGCGCTGCAGGTCCCGATCTTCGCGCTGCTGCTGCAGCGCGACGTGCCGGGGCCGGGCGACGACGCGGCCGGGGCCCCTGGGGAGGGGCTCCCGGAGGACGCGGCGGCGGGCGGTAGACGATGAAACGACGTCCTCGCGACTGACAGAACCATGGCCGACGCCGCACACGCACCGACCGCCTCCGAATACATCGTCCACCACCTGACGCACCTGAACACCACGGGCAAGGCCCAGGCAAAGGTCGTCGACTTCTCCGTCTACAACATCGACACGATCTTCTGGTCGGTCGCGATGGCGGCGCTCACCGCTTTCCTGCTGTGGCGCGCGGCCAAGCAGGTGCACTCGGGCGTGCCGGGCCGGTTCGTCGGCGCGATCGAGTCGATCGTCGAGTTCGTGCACGAGCAGGCGCGCTCGATCGTCAAGGGCGACCTGACCTACATCGCCCCGCTCGCCCTGGTCTCGTTCGTGTGGATCTTCTTCATGAACGCGATGGACCTGCTGCCGGTCGACCTGCTGCCCGAGCTCGGCCTGCTGCTCGGCATCCACTACCAGCGCGTGGTCCCGACCGCCGACCTGAACGCGACGCTCGCGATGTCGCTCGTCGTGCTGGCCTCGTCGATCTACTACGGCATCAAGATCAAGGGCGGTGGCGGCTTCGTGCACGAGCTGTTCTCCGCGCCGTTCGGCAGCGGCATCCTGCTCGCGCCGTTCAACTTCCTGCTGCAGCTGATCGAGTACGCGGCCAAGACCGTGTCGCTCGGCATGCGGCTGTTCGGGAACATGTTCGCGGGCGAGCTGGTCTTCATGCTGATCGCGCTGCTCGGCGGGACCGCCACCTGGTGGCTGATGGGCCTGCATTTCCTCACCGGCCTGGGATGGGCGATCTTCCACATCCTGATCATCACCCTGCAGGCGTTCATCTTCATGATGCTCACGCTGGTCTACATCGGCCAGGCGCACGAGCACCACTGAGTCCCGCTTCGTCACCCGAAGACCTTCCGCTTCACCTTTCTCCAGTCAAACGGTCAAACCACGAGGAGTCGTCATGACCAACGTTGCATTCGTCGCGATCGCCGCCGGCCTGATCATCGGGCTGGGCGCCCTGGGTGCCTGCATCGGCATCGGCATGATGGGTGGCAAGTACATCGAAGGCGCTGCGCGTCAGCCCGAGCTGATGGACAAGCTGCAGACCAAGATGTTCCTGCTGGCCGGCCTGATCGACGCGGCGTTCCTGATCGGCGTCGGTATCGCGATGATGTTCGCGTTCGCCAACCCGTTCCAGGGCTGATCGAACCCACGCACCCAGCAGCCCCGCGCTGCCGTGTCGTGTGAAGGGGCCCGCGCCGAAGCGACGGCTCCCGAACCCATCATAGGAATCCGGTCGTGAACATCAACGCGACGCTTTTCGTCCAGATCGTCGTCTTCGCGGCACTCTGGTGGTTCACCGCGAAGTACGTCTGGCCGCCGATCGTCAAGTCCCTCGACGAACGCAGCAAGCGCATCTCCGACGGGCTCGCCGCCGCCGACAAGGCCAAGTCCGATCTGGCCGCCGCCGAGAAGCGCGTGCAGGCCGAGATCAACTCGGCCCGCGCCAGCGCCGCCGAGGTCCGCGCCTCGGGCGAGAAGCAGGCCGCCTCGCTGATCGAGGAGGCCCGCGCCGAGGCCGCGCGCATCGTCGCCGAGGCCCGCAAGGCCGCCGAGGGCGAAGCCGGGCTCGCCGCCCAGCGCGCCAAGGACCAGCTGCGCGAGCAGGTCGCCACGCTGGCGGTCGCCGGCGCGGAGCGGATCCTCAAGCGCGAGATCGACGCCCAGAAGCACGCCGAACTCCTCGCCGGCCTCAAGGCCGAGCTGCGCTGAGGCGACGGGCACCATGGCTGAATCGCTCACCATCGCCCGGCCGTACGCCGAGGCCGCCTTCAAGCTGGCCCGCGACGCCAATGCGCTGCCGCAGTGGTCCGACGCGCTCGCGCGCCTGTCGGCGGTGGCGAGCAGCGACGCCGCGCGCCCGCTGATCGGCAACCCGCGCATCTCGGACGCCCAGGTGGCCGCGCTGGTCTCCGACGTCGCCGGCAGCCTCTCGACCGAGCAGCGCAACTTCGTGACGGTGCTCGCGGGCAACGACCGGCTCGTCGTGCTGCCCGAGATCGCGGCGGCCTTCGAGGCGTTGCGCAACGCTCACGAGGGCGTGCTCGACGCGCGGATCGCCTCGGCGTACCCGCTGTCCGAGCAGCAGGTGGCCGACGTGGTCGCCACCCTCGAAGGCAAGTACGGCCGCAAGGTCAAGGCGTCGGTCAGCGTCGATCCCGATCTGATCGGCGGCATCTCGATCCGCATCGGCGACGAGGTCATGGACGCCTCGGTGCGCGGCAAGCTCGCTCAGCTCGCCGACGCGCTGATGGGCTGACGCGACGACGAACAGAGACAGACAAGGACAAGGACGATGCAACTCAATCCCGCCGAAATCAGCGAACTGCTGAAGACCAAGATCCAGTCCCTGGACGTCGCCGCCGACACGCGCAACCAGGGCACGATCGTCTCCGTCACCGACGGCATCTGCCGCATCCACGGCCTGTCCGGCGTGATGCAGGGCGAGATGATCGAATTCCCGGGCAACACCGTGGGCCTCGCGCTGAACCTCGAGCGCGACTCGGTCGGCGCGGTGGTGCTGGGCGAGTACACGCACCTCTCCGAGGGCGACGTCGTCAAGGCGACCGGCAAGATCCTGTCGGTGCCGGTCGGCCCCGAGCTGCTCGGCCGCGTGGTGAACTCGCTGGGCGAGCCGATCGACGGCAAGGGCCCGATCAACGCGAAGATGACCGACGTCATCGAGAAGGTCGCGCCGGGCGTGATCGCGCGCAAGTCGGTGTCGCAGCCGGTGCAGACGGGTCTGAAGGCGATCGACGCGATGGTGCCCGTCGGCCGCGGCCAGCGCGAGCTGATCATCGGCGACCGCCAGACCGGCAAGACAGCGGTGGCGGTGGACACCATCATCAACCAGAAGGGCAAGGACCTGATCTGCGTGTACGTGGCGATCGGCCAGAAGGCCTCGACCATCGCCAACGTGGTCCGCAAGCTGGAAGAGACCGGTGCGCTGGCCTACACGATCATCGTGGCCGCCTCGGCCTCCGACTCGGCGGCCATGCAGTACATCGCGCCGTACTCCGGCTGCACGATGGGCGAGTACTTCCGCGACCGCGGCCAGGACGCGCTGATCATCTATGACGACCTGACCAAGCAGGCCTGGGCCTATCGCCAGGTGTCGCTGCTGCTGCGCCGTCCGCCGGGCCGCGAAGCCTACCCCGGCGACGTGTTCTACCTGCACAGCCGCCTGCTCGAGCGCGCCGCCCGCGTCAACGAGGAATACGTCGAGAAGTTCACCAACGGCGCGGTCAAGGGCAAGACCGGCTCGCTGACGGCGCTGCCGATCATCGAGACGCAGGCCGGCGACGTGACCGCGTTC
>JBILTM010000034.1:0-32099 GCA_044371545.1 Burkholderiaceae bacterium | reverse complement strand
CCCGCCCGTACCCGCGCCCGCCGCGCCCCACGTCCCCCGCTGGGAGCGCCGCAAGGAGAGCCGTCCCGCCGAGCTGCTCGACGCCGCCCTCGACCTGTTCGTCGAGCGCGGCTACGCGGCGACGCGCCTGGACGACATCGCGTCGCGTGCCGGCGTCTCGAAGGGCACGCTCTACCTGTACTTCGCGAACAAGGAAGACCTGTTCAAGGCCCTCGTGCGCGAGAACATCGTGCGCCTGCTCGACCGGTTCCGCGCGGAGATCGACGATTCGGACGCGCCGGCCTCGGACCTGGTCGACGCGTTCATGCGCACCTGGTGGCGCGATTTCGGCGGCACCCGCCTCGCGGGGCTCTGCAAGCTGATCATGTCCGAGGCGGGCAACTTCCCCGAAGTCGCCCGCTTCTTCCACGACGAGGTGATCCGGCCGAACAACGACCTGTTCGCCTCGATCCTCGAGCGCGGCATCGCGAGCGGCGAGTTCCGCGCGATCGACGCCGAGACCGCCGCGCACCTTTGGATCTCGCCGCTGGTGATGAAGGCGATGTGGACGCACTCGTTCGACCTGTGCGGGCTGACGGGCGCCTCGGTCGACCCGGAGCGCATGCTCGACACTCACGTCGAACTGATCCTTGCCGCGCTGCGGCCCGAGCCACGGTGAGGCGCGCCGTCGTCGGGGCGCTCGTCGTCGCCGCGCTCGCGGCCGGCGGCGGATGGTGGTGGCGGCAGCAGACGCCGTCGACGCAGACCGCGGCCTCGGCCGTCAAGGCGCCCGCGCCGGCGCCCGCCGAGCAGCCGATCGAGTTCGCCGCCGGCGACATCGCGACCGTCGCCGCGGTGACGATCCACCGCAGCGTGCCGCTCACCGGCACGCTGAAGCCGGTCGAGCAGACGGTCGTGAAGATGAAGGTCCCCGGCGAGCTGCGCGAGGTCGTCGCGCGCGAAGGCATGGCGGTGCGCCGCGGCCAGGCGGTCGCGCGCGTCGAGGCGCTGGAGTACGACGTGCGCGTGCGCGAGCGCGACGCGCAGCTCAAGGCCGCCGCCTCGCAGGTCGACCAGGCGAAGCGCACGCTCGACAACACGCGCCAGCTCAAGGAGCGCAACTTCGTGTCGCAGAGCGCGCTCGACCAGGCGCAGTCGGCCTGGGAGGTGGCCGTCGGCAACCGCGACGCCGCGGCCGCGCAGCTCGCGCTCGCGCGCAAGGCGCTCGCCGACACCGTGCTCGTCTCCCCGATCGACGGCATCGTCGCCGAGCGCTTCGCACAGCCCGGCGAGAAGCTGCCGGTGGACGGCCGCGTGATGTCGATCGTCGACCTCTCGCGCATGGAGATCGAGGCCCCGGTGCCCGCGGCCGAGATCGGCGCGGTCCGCGTCGGCCAGCCGGTCGAGCTGCGCATCGAGGGCGTGGCACGGCCGCAGCTCGGGCGGATCGTGCGCATCGCCCCCTCGACGCAGGCCGGCACGCGCTCGGTGCCGGTGTACATCGCGCTCGACAACCGCGACCCGTCGGTGCGCGCCGGGCTGTTCGCGCAGGGCGACCTGAAGGTCCAGACCCGCGAGGGCGTGCTCGCGGTGCCGCAGTCGGCGATCCGCGACGCCGGCGGGCGCACCTTCGTCTACGCGATCGTCGACGGCCGCCTCGTCGAGCGCGACGTGAAGCTCGGCCTGCGTGACGCCTCGCCGGGCGGGGCGCGCGTCGAGGTGCTCGAGGGCCTCGCCGCGGGCGAGCGCATCGTCGCGTCGAACCTCGGCGCACTGCGCATCGGCGCGCCGGTCCGCATCCAGCCCGGCGCGGGCCCCGGCAACGCGTCGACCGGCGCGACCGCGTCGGCCGCCCCGCCGCCCGCGGTGCGCTGAGCCGCCGGAGCCGCGCGCGATGTGGTTCACGCGGATCTCGATCGGCAACCCGGTGCTGGCCACGATGATGATGGCCGCGTTCGTCGTGCTCGGCCTGTTCTCGTACCAGCGCCTCGCGATCGACCAGTTCCCGGACATCAGCTTCCCGGTCGTGCTCGTGCAGACCGAGTACCCGGGCGCCTCGCCGGAGATCGTCGAGACCGACGTGACCCGCAAGATCGAGGAGCAGGTCAACACCGTCAGCGGCATCAACAAGGTGTCGTCGCGCTCGTACGAGGGACAGTCGGTCGTCATCGTCGAGTTCGACCTGGTGACCGAGCCGGCGCGCGCCGCGCAGGACGTGCGCGAGAAGGTCGCGCTGGTGCGCGCGGCGTTCAAGAAGGAGGTCAAGGAGCCGATCGTCCTGCGGTTCAACCCGGACGACCAGCCGGTGCTCTCGCTCGCGGTGCAGTCGCCGACGCGCGACGCGCGCGAGCTCACCACGCTCGCCGACCAGGTGGTCAAGCGCCGGATCGAGAACGCGCGCGGCGTCGGCCGGGTGAGCGTCGTCGGTGGGGTCAAGCGCGAGGTGCAGGTCGTGCTGCGGCCGGCCGAGATGGAGGCGCTGAAGGTCGGCGTCGACCAGATACTGACCGCGCTGCGCAACGAGAACCAGGAGCTGCCCGCGGGCAGCATCGTGACCCGGGAGCGCGAGCAGTCGGTGCAGGTGCGCGGCCGGCTGAAGTCGGTCGCCGACTTCGAGCGGATCGTCGTCGCGCGCCGCGGCGGGCAGCCGGTCTACCTCGGCCAGGTCGCGCGGGTCGTCGACGGGCAGGAGGAGCGCGAGTCGCTCGCGCTGGTCGACGGCGAGCGCGCGATCTCGCTCGACATCGTCAAGGCGCAGGGCGAGAACACCATCGCCGTCGTCGACAACGTGCGCCGGATCGCGGCCGAGCTGCAGAAGCAGCTGCCGCCCGACGTGAAGATCGTCACCGTGCGCGACCAGTCGACCGCGATCCGCAACTCGGTCAAGAGCGTGCAGCGCAACATCGTCGAGGGCGCGATCCTGACGGTGGTGATCGTCTTCCTGTTCCTGTCGTCGTGGCGCTCGACGGTGATCACCGGGCTCACGCTGCCGATCTCGCTGATCGGCACGTTCCTCGTGATGTACGCGATGGGCTTCACGATCAACCTGGTCACGCTGCTCGCCCTGTCGATCTGCGTCGGCCTGCTGATCGACGACGCGATCGTCGTGCGCGAGAACATCGTGCGCCACCAGGCGATGGGCAAGCACCACCGCGTCGCCGCGCTCGAGGGCACGCGCGAGATCGGCCTGGCCGTCACCGCGACCACCTTCACGATCGTCGCGGTGTTCCTGCCGGTCGGGTTCATGGGCGGCATCATCGGCAAGTTCTTCAAGCAGTTCGGCGTGACGGTCGCGTTCGCGGTGATGCTGTCGATGTTCATCAGCTTCACGCTCGACCCGATGCTCTCGTCGGTGTGGAACGACCCGGACGCGCACGGCGCGCGCGGCAACGGGCCCGTCGCGCGGCTGCTGCGCGGCTTCGAGCGGCTGATGCGCCGGCTCGAGGACGGCTACGTCGCGGTGCTGCGCTGGGGCCTCGCGCACCGCTGGACGACGGTCGCCGGCGCGGTGCTGACGCTGGTCGCGGCGCTCGGCCTGGCCCGCTCGGTCGGCTCCGAGTTCGTGCCGCAGCCCGACAACAACGAGATGTACCTGCAGTTCTACACGCCGGTCGGCTCCTCGCTCGAGCTGACCGCCGACAAGACGCGCCAGGTCGAGTCGGCGCTGCGCGAGTTCCCCGAGGTGGTGTTCACCTATGCGACGGTGAACACCGGCGCCGTGCAGGGCAAGAACTACGCGACGGTGTTCGTGCGGCTGAAGGACCGCACGCAGCGCGCGATGTCGGTCAAGCAGCTCGTGGCACCGGTGCGCGAGCGGCTCGAACGGATCGCCGGGATCACGATCACCAACCTCGGCGTCTTCAGCACCTTCGGCAGCAAGCAGATCGAGGTCAGCGTCCAGGGCGCCGACCAGAAGCAGATCGAGGCGCTCGCGGCGCTCGCGGTCGAGGCGATCCGCCGGATCCCCGGCGTCGTCGACCTCGACACCAGCTCCAAGCCGGCGAAGCCGACGGTCGCCGTCGAGGTCGACCGTGCGGTCGCCTCCGACCTCGGCATCGGCGTCGCGCAGGTCGGCGCCGCGCTGCGGCCGCTGCTCGCCGGCGAGGTCGCGACCACCTGGAAGGCGCCCGACGACGAGAACTACGACGTGCGGATCCGCCTGCCGATGGAGGGCCGGCGCGACATCGAGGACCTCGCGCGACTGACGGTCGCCTCCGCGCAGCTCGACGCCGACGGCGCGCCCCGGCTGGTGCCGCTGCGCCAGGTCGCGAAGCTCGTGCCCACCGAGGGCCCGACGCAGATCAACCGCAAGAACCTGACGCGCGAGGTGATGATCACCGCGAACGTCTATGGCGCGCCCCCAGGCACCGTGGGCCTCGAGATCCAGCGGCAGCTCAAGGAAATCCCGGTTCCGCCCGGCTTCGCGTTCGTCACCGGCGGCGCGACCAAGGACATGCAGGAGAGCTTCGGCTACGCGCTGCAGGCGCTGCTGCTCGCGGTGGTGTTCATCTACATGATCCTCGCCTCGCAGTTCCGCAGCTTCATCCAGCCGGTGTCGATCATGGCCTCGCTGCCGCTGTCGCTGATCGGCGTGATGGTGGCGCTGCTCGCCTGGCGCTCGACGCTGAACATGTTCTCGGTCATCGGCTTCATCATGCTGATGGGCCTGGTGACCAAGAACGCGATCCTGCTGATCGACTTCGCGAACCAGCAGCGGCGCGCCGGCGTGGAGCGCGGGCAGGCGCTGCTCGCCGCCGCCGAGATCCGGCTGCGACCCATCCTGATGACGACGCTGGCGATGGTCTTCGGCATGCTGCCGCTCGCCGTCTCGACCAGCGAGGGCGCCGAGCAGCGCGCGCCGATGGCCCACGCGGTGATCGGCGGCGTGATCGCCTCGACGCTGCTGACGCTGCTGGTCGTGCCGGTGCTATACGCCCTGCTCGACGACCTCGCCCAGGCGCTCGCCCGGCGCCGTCGGCGGGCGGGCGAGCCGGTAGAATCCGCTCCTCCGGCCTGAGGGAGAAGAAGACAATGGACTTCGAACGCGCCCGCTACAACATGATCGAGCAGCAGATCCGCACCTGGAGCGTGCTCGACCAGGACGTGCTCGACCTGCTGTCGGTCGTGCGCCGCGAGGACTTCGTGCCGCCGGCGTACCGCCAGATGGCGTTCACCGACATGGAGATCCCGCTGACGATCGGCGGCCGCGCGACCGGCGAGTCGATGCTCGCCCCGAAGGTCGAGGCGCGGATCCTGCAGGAGCTCGCCGTGCGCCGGCACGAGTCGGTGCTGGAGATCGGCGCGGGCTCCGGCCACATGGCGGCGCTGCTCGCGCACCGTGGCAAGCACGTCGACACGCTCGAGATCGACGCCGACCTCTCCCGCTTCGCGACCGAGAACCTCGCGCGCGCGGGCGTCTCGAACGCGACGGTGCGTCACGCCGACGGCGCGGACCCCTCGATCAACCTGCCCAACTACGACGTGATCATGCTGTCGGGCTCGGTGCCGGTCGTGCCCGAGCGGCTGCTCGCGAAGCTGTCGGCCGGCGGCCGGCTCGCCGCGATCGTCGGCGAGCTGCCGGTGATGCAGGCGCAGATCGTCACCCGCGCGCAGGCCGGCGGCTCGACCTCGAAGGTGCTGTTCGAGACGGTCGCCAAGCCGCTGCGCGGCTTCCCGGCCAAGAGCGGCTTCCGCTTCTGACCCGGGACGTCGCCGCGATGCGCCCGCTGACGCCCACCGAGCTCGCCGCCTGGCTCGCCGACCCGGCCCGCCCGGCGCCGCTGCTGCTCGACGTCCGCGAGCCCTGGGAGGTCGCGATCGCGTCGCTGCCCGGCGCGACCCCGATCCCGATGGGCCGCATCGTCGCCGACGCCGACGCGCTCGACGCCTCACGCCCGGTCGTGTGCGTGTGCCACCACGGGATGCGCAGCATGCAGGTCGCCGCGTACCTGGCGCGCCGCGGCTTCGACGACGTCTGGAACCTGACCGGCGGCATCGACGCCTGGGCACGACAGGTCGACCCCTCCTGCCCGACGTACTGACCGACACGCCGCCCTTCACGACCCGGAGCCTCCGCCCATGCGCCGCCGCCTCCTCGCCCTCGCCCTCGCCGCCGCGTTCGCCGCCCCCGGCACGCCGGCCTTCGCGATGGACCTGATCTCGGCGGTGCGCGCCGCGGCCGAGATCGACCCGGTGCTCGCCTCCGCGCGCGCGCAGCTCGCCGCGACCCGCGAGCGGGTGCCGCAGGCGCAGGCCGGCCTGAAACCGACGGTCAACGCCACCGCGAACGCGAACTACAACGTCGTCGACACCAGCATCGCGCCGACCCGCGACTTCGACTCGCAGTCCCTCGGCATGCTCGCGTCGGTGCCGATCTACCGGCCCGCGAACCGCGAGGCGCTCGCGCAGAGCGAGCTCGCGGCGCGGTCGGCGGAGCTCGCGCTCTCGCAGGCCAGACAGGACATGATCCTGCGCGTCGCGACCGCCTACTTCGACGTGCTCGCCGCGCAGGACAGCCTGTCGGTGGTGCGCGCCCAGAAGCAGGCGTTCACCGAGCAGTACGAGTCGGCGCGCCGGAACTTCGAGGTCGGCACGGCGACGATCACCGACCAGCAGGAGGCGCAGTCGCGGCTCGACCTGACCCGCGCGCAGGAAGCGGGCATCGAGAACGACCTCGAGGTGCGCCGCGCGCTGCTCGCGCAGCTGGTCGGCAAGCCGGTGACCGAGCTGTTCTCGCTGCGGCGGGAGGTGCCGGTGCTCGCGCCCGACGCGTCGCGCGAGGGCGAGTGGGCACAGGTCGCGCGCGCGCAGAACTACGGTGTCCGGCAGGCCGAGCTGTCGGGCGAGATCGCCAAGCGCGAGATCGATCGGCAGCGCTTCGGCCACTACCCGACGCTCGACGGCGTCGTGCAGGGCACCTACGGCCGCAGCACCAACGCCGCGCTGAACGCCGCGCTGTCGGGCGTGCGCACCGCGACCGGCATCGTCGGCCTGCAGTTCTCGATGCCGATCTACACCGGCGGCGCGGTCGACGCCCGGGTGCGCGAGGCGATCGCGCTGCAGGACCGCGCCCAGTTCGACCTCGAGAACGCGCGGCGCGTCGCCGAGCAGGGTGCGCGGCAGACCTTCCTCGGCGTCAAGAGCGGTCTCGAGCAGGTCCGCGCCCTGGAGGCCGCGCAGAAGTCGAGCCAGCTCGCGCTCGAATCCAACCAGCTCGGCTACCAGGTCGGCGTGCGGATCAACATCGACGTGCTGAACGCCGCGCAGCAGCTGTTCTCCACGCAACGGGACCTCGCGCGGGCGCGCTACGACGTGCTGCTGAACGGCCTGCGCCTGAAGAACACCGCGGGCGACCTGACCGAGGTCGACGTCGAACGCATCAACGGGCTGCTCGAGCCGTACCGGCCGCCGGAGCCGCCGAAGCCCGCGCCGTCGCCGTCGGGGTCCGCGCGGCCCTCGGCCCCGTCGTCGTCGCCGTCGGGCGCGGCCCCGGCCGCACCGGCCGCCCGTCCCACGGCGCCTGCGGGCGGTTCGGCGCCGGCGGTCCGCGGAGGGCGCTCCTCGCAGCCGGTCGCGCCGCGCTGAGGCGGGTCGTGGCGCGCTGACGCGGGTCTGGCGCCGCCGCCGAGGCCGGCCGGGCGGCGCTTGAGCCAGCCGGGTCGCGCCGGATCCGCGTCCGGGACCCGGGGACGCGAACGACGCGCCGCGCGCCCCGGTCAGCCCTCCCGGGGCGTGCCGGCCGGTGCGCCGAGCGCCCGCCCGAGCAGCGGTGCCAGCGCCTCCAGCGTGCGCCGCGTCGCGCCCCGGTGCGTCGCCGCGAAGCGCGCGCCCGCCTCACCCATCGCGCGCGCCGCCCCGTCGTCGGCGAGCAGCCGCAGCCCCTCCTCGATCGCCGCGCCCGCATCGGCCACCGACCGTGCGGCGCCCGCCTCGACCGCCTGCGAGGCGGCCTCGGCGAAGTTGAACGTGCTCGGGCCGACGAGCACCGGGCAGCCGGCCGCGCAGGCCTCGATCAGGTTCTGCGAGCCGAACGGCTTCAGCGACCCGCCGATGACCGCGCAGCCGGCGAGCGCGTACCAGGCGTCCATCTCGCCCATCGAGTCGCCGACGAGCAGCTCGACGCCCGACCAGTCGACCGCCGGATCGTCGAGCGCCGCGCGCCGCGCGACCGAGAAGCCGGCCGCGGCCGCGGCGCGCGCGACCTCGTCGAAGCGCTGCGGATGGCGCGGCACGATCGCGAGCAGCGGGCGCGGCGCGCCGTCCTCCGGGGCGGCGTCCGCCCATGGGCGCGCAGGCGAGGCACCGCCCCGAGCGGCGGACGCGGCGTCGCCTCCCGCTTCCCCGAGCGCGCGCCGCCACGCGTCCCACAGCAGCGGCTCCTCGCCGTCGCGCGTGCTCGCGGCGACCAGCACCGGCCGGCCGATCCGCGCCCGCCAGCCGGTGCCGAGCGCGAGCAGCGGCGCCTTCGGCGCGTTGTCGAACTTCAGGTTGCCGGTGACCGCGTCGGCCTCTCGGCCGAGCGAGGCGATCCGCGCGGCGTCCTCGCGGGACTGCGCGAGCACCGCCGCCAGCCGGCGGGCCGCCGGCGCCATGAGCGAGCGCGTGCGCTCGCCGCGCGCGAGCGAGCGGGCCGACAGGCGCGCGTTGACCAGCGCGATGGGCACCCCTTCGCGCTCCGCCACGGCCATCAGGTTCGGCCACAGCTCGGTCTCCATCACCAGCCCGATCGACGGCCGCCAGGCGCGCAGGAAGCGCCGCGGCGCGCCCGCGTAGTCGTACGGCAGGTAGGCCTGCGCGAAGCGCGCGCCGAGCGGCTTCGCGTACAGCTCGCGCGCGGTCTCGCGGCCGGTCGGCGTCATCGCGGTGACGAGGATCCGCGCCTGCGGATACGCGGCGGCGAGCGCCGAGACCAGCGGCTGCGCGGCCCGGGTCTCGCCCACCGAGACCGCGTGGATCCAGATCAGCGGCGCCCGGTCGGCGCGGCGCGGGTGCAGCCCGAAGCGCTCGGCCCAGTGCGCGCGGTACTCGGGCTGGCGGCGCCCGCGCCACAGCAGGTAGGCGACGACCAGCGGGGTCGCGAGCAGCCAGCCGATCGAGTACAGGACGCGCACGCCCGGATCATAGGTCAAGCCGCCTCCGGGACCCGTTCTGCTACCATGACATGGCCGCAGCGGGCCCTGACCCGCCCACCGGAACGATGCGGCCGCCGGCCCACTCCGCGCTCAAAGGCTCATGGAATCGTACCTTCCCGATCTGCCAGGACTGTCGACGGGCGCCCGGCGCGGTCGCAACGTCTACGAGGGCTACCAGCGCGGCTGGGGGCTCCAGTTCGCCGACCTGGCGCAGAAGATCCTCGCCGACCCGCTCTATCGCGATGCGTACGCGGTCGCAGCGGACCGCACGATCATGAGCGAAACCAACCGCATGAACATCTACCTGATCATGCGGTTCTTCTTGAGCCGGATCCCGACCGGACACGTCGTCGAGTACGGCAGCTACCGCGGCGGCAGCGCGATCTTCATGGCCTACGTCGCGCGGCAGCTCTACCCCGGGGTCCGCGTCTACGCGATGGACACCTTCGAGGGGATGCCCGAGACCGACAAGTCGGTCGACGCGCACAACGCGGGCGATTTCTCCGACGCGGACCTGGACTCGCTGCGGCGCCGGGTCGCCGAGCTCGGCCTGGACAACCTCGAGCTGGTCAAGGGCCGCTTCGAGGACACCAATGCCGGGGTCATGGCCAGGGCGGGCCGGATCGCGCTCGCGCACATCGACTGCGACATCGCCCCGGCGGTGCGTTATGCGTACCTGGGCGTGCGGCCGCACATGGTCCAGGGCGGCTACCTCGTGTTCGACGACGCCACGGTCTCGAGCTGCATCGGCGCGACCGAGGTGGTGGAGGAAACGCTGATCCGGGGCGACGGCCTGCATTCGGAGCAGATCTGGCCGCACTACGTGTTCCGCGCGTAAGGCACGCCGGGCCTGGGCCAGAAGGCACGCGCGGCGCCGGAACGGCTGCGCGCCGGGCGCTAGCCCCCGTCAGAACGGGATCGTCGCCTGCGGCGCGACCGCCCTGATCGCGGAGCGGAATGCCGCCTGGATCCGCGCGAGCGCCTCGGGCGAGTCGGCCTCGAAGCGCGTGACGACCACCGGCGTGGTGTTCGACGCCCTCGCGAGCCCGAAGCCGTCGGGGTACTCGACGCGCACGCCGTCGATCGTGATGACCTCGGTCGCGCCCTCGAACTTCGCGGTCTTCTGCAGCGCCTCGACCAGCCGGAAGTTCTCGCCCTCGGCGGTGCGGATCTGGATCTCGGGCGTCGCCGACGCGTCCGGCAGCGCCTCGAGCACCGCGCTCGGGTCCGCGGTGCGCGCGAGGATCTCGAGCAGTCGCGCGCCGGTGTACAGGCCGTCGTCGAAGCCGTACCAGCGGTCGTTGAAGAACACGTGGCCGCTCATCTCGCCGGCGAGCGGCGCGCCGGTCTCCTTGAGCTTCGCCTTGATCAGCGAGTGGCCGGTGCGCCACATCAGCGGCTCGCCGCCGTGCTTGCGGATCCACGGCGCGAGGTTCCGCGTGCACTTGACGTCGTAGATGATCTGGCCGCCCGGGCGGTGCGCGAGCACGTCCTGCGCGTAGAGCATCAGCTGGCGGTCCGGCCAGATGATCTCGCCGCGCTTGGTCACGACGCCGAGCCGGTCGCCGTCGCCATCGAAGGCAAGCCCGATCTCGCAGTCGGTCTCGCGCAGGCAGCGGACCAGGTCCTCGAGGTTCTCGGGGTGCGCCGGGTCCGGGTGGTGGTTCGGGAAGGTGCCGTCGACCTCGGTGAACAGCTCCACGACCTCGCAGCCGAGCGAGCGGTAGAGCGTCGGCGCGAGCGCGCCCGCGACGCCGTTGCCGCAATCGATCGCGATCTTCATCGGCCGCGCGAGCTTCACGTCGCCGAGGATCCGGGCGAGGTACTCGTCGGACACCGGGCGGCTGACGACCTTGCCGCGCGTGGCCGCCGCCGCGCGCTGCGCGAAGCCTGGCGCGACGATCGCGTCGTACAGCGCGCGGATCGAGTCGCCGTGCAGCGTCGCGCCGCCGAGCATCATCTTCAGGCCGTTGTATTCGGGCGGGTTGTGGCTGCCGGTGACCGCGACGCCCGAGCCGGTGCCGGTCAGCGCGGTCGCGTAGTAGACGACCGGCGTGGGTACCATGCCGACGTCGATCGCGTCGACGCCCGCCGAGGTGATGCCGTCGGTCAGCGCCGCGATCAGCCGCGGCCCGGACAGCCGCCCGTCGCGGCCGACCACGATCGCCGCGATCCCCGCCTCGCGGGCCCGCACGGCGAGCGCGGCGCCGATCGAGCGCACCGCCTCGTCGGTCAGCGTGACCCGGGCGGGGTCGCCGTCGACGATCCCGCGGATGTCGTAGGCCTTGAAGATCGATGCGGAGAGCGTGTTCGGGGACATCGGCGCGATCCTTGGGGGCGCCCCCGCGACGGAGGCGAACGCCGGATGGTAGCGGATCGCTCCCCGTGGGGCACCGCCGCGGCACGGGCCTCGGGCACGAGCGGGCGGGGCGGCGAGTGGCCCGTCCGGTCAAGTCGGTCGTCCGAGCGGGAAGGTTATAATGACAGGTTATGTATTGGAATCCGACCCGCGCCAGCCGGGCGTCCGCGGTGCCGCACCGGGTCGCGCCCGGCCGCCCGCGATGCTGAACCCGCACGCCCGCCTGCCGGCCACGCCGGGGGCGATGCTCCGCTCGCTCGGGCAGCACGCCGGACTGATCGGCCAGATGGCGCAGCGCGAGGCCGTGGGGCGCTACAAGGGCTCGATCCTCGGGCTCGCATGGTCGTTCTTCCACCCGCTGCTGATGCTGGTGGTGTACACGGTGGTGTTCAGCGTCATCTTCCGCGCCCGCTGGGGGGCGGACCCGAACGAGACGCGCACCGACTTCGCGCTGATCCTGTTCGTCGGGATGATCGTCCACGGGCTGTTTGCGGAGGTGATCAACCGCGCGCCCGGGCTGATCCTCGGCAATTCGAGCTACGTGCGGCGGGTCGTCTTCCCGCTCGAGATCCTCGTGCCGGTGAGCCTGCTGAGCGCGCTCGCCCACACCGGCATCGGCCTGACGGTGCTGCTGGCGGCGCTGCTGCTGCTCAAGGGCACCCTGATGCCGACGGTGCTGCTGCTGCCGCTCGTGCTGCTGCCCCTGGTGCTGCTGACGCTGGGGCTGGGCTGGATCCTCGCCTCCCTCGGGGTCTACGTCCGCGACATCGGCCACGCCGTCGGCATCGTCACGACGGTGATGCTGTTCCTGTCCCCGATGTTCTACCCGATCGAGGCCGTCCCCGAGTCGTTCCGCGGGTTCATCCACGTGAACCCGCTGACGCTGATCATGGAGGAGAGCCGCAAGGTCCTGATCTGGGGCAGGATGCCCGACTGGGCGGGCCTCGCGCTGTACGCGGTGGTCGCCGCCGCGGTGGCGTCGGTGGGGTTCTGGTGGTTCCAGCGCACGCGCAAGGGCTTCGCCGATGTCATCTAGCGAGGTCGTCATCCGCGCCAGCGGCCTGGGCAAGTGCTATTCGATCTACGACAGCCCCCGGGACCGGCTCAAGCAGTTCGTGATGCCGCGGGCCCGCCGCGCGCTCGGCTTCGCGCCGAAGCAGTACTACCGCGAGTTCTGGGCGCTGCGCGACGTCGACTTCGAGGTCCGGCGGGGCGAGACCTTCGGCATCGTCGGCCGCAACGGGTCGGGCAAGTCGACGCTGCTCCAGCTGCTGTGCGGCACGCTGCCGCCCACGCTCGGCGAGGTCAGCATCGCGGGACGCGTGGCGGCGCTCCTCGAGCTGGGTGCCGGCTTCAATCCCGAGTTCTCGGGTCGCGAGAACGTCTACATGAACGGGCAGGTGCTCGGCCTGAGCCGCGAGCAGGTCGACGCCCGGTTCGACGCGATCGCCGCGTTCGCCGACATCGGGGACTTCATCGAACAGCCGGTGAAGACGTATTCGAGCGGCATGTACGTGCGCCTCGCCTTCGCGGTCGTCGCCCACGTGGACGCGGACATCCTGGTGGTCGACGAGGCGCTGTCGGTCGGCGACGCGTACTTCGTCCAGAAGTGCATGCGCTTCCTTCGCGGCTTCATGGAGCGCGGCACGCTGCTGTTCGTCAGCCACGACGTCGGCGCCGTCCTGAACCTGTGCAGCCGGGCGATCCTGCTCGAGCGCGGCCGGCTCACGATGAGCGGCGCGCCCAAGCGGGTGACCGAGCACTACCTGGCGTCGCTCTACGACGAGATCCGCGGCGAGCACGCGGCCGGCGCATCGAACCCGGTCGAGCCCGACGCCCCCGCGTCCCCGGAGACCGGAACGCAGGCGGCCGAGACGACCCCCGGCGGCACGGTGACGGCCGGGGCCGCCAACGACGCCGGCGTCCACCGGATCGCCGACGCCGGCCCGGCCGCCCCGTCCGAGCGCGACGTCCGCGCGGACCTGATCGATCGCTCCACGCTGCGCAACGACATCGAGGTCTTCCGCTTCCAGCCGGACGCCCGCGGTTTCGGCACGCGCCAGGCGATGATCGCCTCGGCGCGCCTGACCGACGAGCACGGCCAGCCGCTCGCCTGGGTCGTCGGCGGCGAGATCGTGCGGCTCGAGATCCGCTGCGACGCGCGCGAGCCGATCGACAGCCCGATCGTGGGCTTCCTGTTCAAGGACCGTCTCGGGCAGACGATCTTCGGCGACAACACCTACCTGTCGTACCGTGACGACGCGCCGCGCGTCCCCGAGGGCGGCTCGATCGTCGCGACGTTCGAGTTCCGCATGCCGGTGCTGCCGGTCGGCGACTACAGCCTGTCGATCGCGCTGGCCGACGGCACGCAGGAGGCGCACGTCCAGCACCACTGGATCCACGAGGCGCTGATCGTCCGGGCGCATGCGAGCGCGACGGTCTTCGGGCTCGTCGGCGTGCCGATGCGGCGCATCACGCTGGAGGCCGCGTGAACGGGCGCATCGCCCCGTCCTGCCCCGTCTGCGGGCATCGCGACTACGTCGATCGGCGGGTGCTGTGGCCCGAGCTGATCAGCGCCTGGGCGCTCGCGCCCCACGAGGTCGACTACATCGACCGGCAGCAGGGACGGTGCTGCACGCGGTGCGGCAACAACCTGCGCTCGCTCGCGCTCGCCCACGCGCTGCTGCGATCGCTGCGGCTGGACGGCCCGCTCGAGCGCGCGGCGAGCGCGCCCGGCGTGGCCTCGCTGCGGCTGCTCGAGATCAATCCCGCGGGCGCCCTCACCCCGTGGCTCGCGAGGTTCCCCGGGCACCGGCTGGTCGCCTATCCGGAGGTCGACCTGATGGCGCTGGCCTTCGCGGACGGAACCTGGGACGTCGTCGTGCACTCCGACACCCTCGAGCATGTGCCCGACCCGACGCGCGCCCTGAGCGAGTGCCGTCGGATCCTCGCGCCCGGGGGGCGCTGCGTCTTCACGGTGCCGATCGTCTGGCAGCGGCTGGGCCGCAGCCGAGAGGGCCTCGCGCCGAGCTGGCACGGCAATGCCGCCGACGTCTCCGACGACCTGATGGTGAGGACCGAATTCGGCGCCGACGCGTGGGCCATCGTGCTGCAGGCCGGCTTCTCCACGTGCACCTTCCACTGCCTCGAGTTCCCCGCGGGGCTTGCGATCGAGGCGTCGACCCCGGACGCGACACCGTCCGCACCGCGCCCCATTTCCTCATGAACGCACCGAACCCGACTGTCGCCGTGCCCGACGAATCGTTGCCCTGGACCGGGGAGCGGTTCATCCCGTCGCTCGGCGGACAGATCCGCCACGAGCACCTCCACCGGTACGCGCTGTGCCTGGAGATCGTCCGCGACCGCGACGTGCTGGACATCGCGTGCGGTGAAGGCTATGGCAGCGCCATCCTCGCGAAGACCGCCCGCAGCGTCGTCGGCGTCGACATCGCCGAGCAGGCCGTCGACCACGCCCGTCGCGCCTACGGCGACCTGCGCGGGCTGCGGTTCGCCGCCGGGCGCGCCGACGCGATCCCGCTGCCCGACGCGAGCGTCGACGTGGTGGTCTCGTTCGAGACGATCGAGCACCACGACCGGCACGAGGAGATGCTGGCCGAGATCCACCGGGTGCTGCGCCCGGGCGGACGGCTCGTGATCTCCTCGCCCGACCGCCCGGTCTATTCGGCGAGCGCGACCGAGCGCAACGAGTACCACGTCAAGGAGCTCGACCGGGCCGAGTTCGAGGCGCTGCTGCGCCGGTACTTCAGGCACGTCGGCCTGTCGGGCCAGCGGATCGGCAGCGGTTCCTTCGTGTACCCGATCGACGGCACCGCCGCGTCCGCGAGCTACGGCGCCTGGAGCGTGGATGCGTCCGGCAGGACCGAGCGCGGCACGGTCGGGCTCGCGGACCCGGTCTACCTGATCGCCCTGTGCAGCGATGCGCCCGTCGAGCCCCTGGCGCCGTCGGTGTTCGTCGATCCGGCGTCGGACCTGTTCGCCGATCACGAGCGGATCTCGCGCTGGGCCCAGACGCTTCACGCGGAGCACGCCGCGCTGGGCGCCCAGCGCGAGGTCCTCCTCGGCGAGCGGCAGGCGGCCGCGACCCGCATCGCGCAGGTGCAGCAGCAGCTGGACTCGGTCACCACCGAACACCGTGCCGTCGCGACCGAGCTGGCCGACGCCCGACGACGCGCGGCCGAGGAGGCCGAGGCCGCGCAGCGGCAGCTCGAGGCGCTGCGCCACCAGGCCGAGGCGGCCCGATCGGCGCTCGACGCCACGCGCGCCTCGACCTCCTGGCGCGTGACCGCTCCCCTTCGCGGCCTGTCGCGCGCCCTGTCGGCCGCGCTCGGCGGACGATCGCCGAGCGGGACCACGTTCGGTGCGATGCGCCGGGCGTACCACGGCCTGCCGATCTCCGCGCACACCCGCGCGCAGCTGATGACGGCCGCCTACACGCGGTTCCCGGGCATCTTCGGGCAGCTGCCGTCGTACGCGCTCTGGAAGGCCCGCCAGGACCTGCTCAAGGGCCTGGCGCCGCGCACCGGCGACGCGTCGTCGAACCCGGCCTTCGATCCGGCGGCGGCGCCCGACCTCAGCCCGCCGGGCATGCTGCCGACCTCGCTCGAGCCGCAGGTGTCGATCGTGATCCCGGTCTACGGGAAGGTCGACTACACCTTGCGCTGCCTGCGCTCGATCGAACGGCATCCCCAGTCGACCCGATTCGAGGTGATCGTCGTCGACGACTGCTCGCCGGACGGCAGTGCGGACCGCCTCGAGGGGATCCCCGGGCTCGGGCTGGTCCGCAACGCGACCAACCTCGGTTTCATCCGCAGCTGCAACCGCGGCGCCGAGCTCGCACGCGGCGACTACGTGCTGATGCTGAACAACGACACCGAGGTGCACCCCGGCTGGCTCGACGAGCTCGTGCGCACGTTCGAGACATTTCCGGACGCGGGTCTGGTGGGCTCGAAGCTGGTCTACCCCGACGGCAGGCTGCAGGAGTCGGGCGGCATCATCTGGCGCGACGGCAGCGGCTGGAACTTCGGACGGCTACAGGATCCGGCCGCGCCCGAGTACAACTACGCGCGCGACGTCGACTACTGCTCGGGCGCGGCGATCATCGTCCCGACCCCGCTGTGGCGGCGGCTCGGCGGCTTCGACGAGCACTACGTGCCGGCCTACGGCGAGGACTCCGACCTCGCGTTCAGGGTGCGCGCCGCCGGCCTTCGCACGATGGTCCAGCCGGCCTCGATGGTGACCCACTTCGAGGGCATCTCGTCCGGCACCGACCTCGCGAGCGGCGTGAAGTCGTACCAGGTCGTCAACGCGAAGAAGCTGAAGGAGCGCTGGAAGGAGCGGCTCGCCGAGCACCATCCGCCCGGCGAGAATGTCGATGCGGCCAAGGACGCCGGCGTGCGGCTTCGGGCGCTGGTCCTCGACCACTGCACGCCGACGCCGGACCGCGACGCCGGCTCGATCACCGCGCTGAACATGATGCTGCTGCTGCGGCAGGCCGGCGTGCACGTGACCTTCGTGCCGGAGGACAACTTCCTCTACATGCCCGGCTACACCGTCGCGATGCAGCGTGCCGGCATCGAGGTGCTCTACGCCCCCCACGTCACCTCGGTGGCCGCGCACCTCGCCGACCACGGCGCGCGCTACGACCTCGTGGTGATCTTCCGGCCGCTCGTCGCGCGGCGCCACCTCGACACGGTGCGCGCGCGCTGCCCCCGGGCGCGCGTCGTCTACCACACCTCCGACCTGCACTTCCTGCGCATGGAGCGCGAAGCCTCGCTCGGCACCGACCCGAAGGTCGCCGTGCAGGCGGCGTCGATGCGCGAGCACGAGCTCGCCGTGATGCGCGACGCCGATGCAGTCATCGTCCACAGCACCGCCGAGCAGGCGCTGCTCGCCGAGCACCTCCCGCCCGACCGGATCCACGTGTTCGCGTGGGCGATCCCGATCCGCGGCAGTCGCGTCGGCTTCGCCGCGCGCCAGGGCATCGCGTTCGTCGGCGGCTACCAGCACGCGCCGAACGTGGATGCGGTCAGGTTCTTCGTCGCCGAGGTGATGCCGCTGCTGCGCGCGCGGCTGCCCGGCGTGCGGTTCCATGCGATCGGCGCCAACGCGCCGGAGGAGCTGCGTGCGCTGGCCGGCCCCGACGTCGAGATCACCGGGTTCGTCGAGGATCTCGGCGGCGCGCTGGACCGCATCCGCGTCGCGGTCGCGCCGCTGCGGTACGGCGCCGGCATCAAGGGCAAGCTGGCGTCGTCGATGAGCCTGGGCATCCCGTCGGTGGCCACCTCGATCGCGGTCGAGGGCATGGAGCTGCGCGGCGGCGAAGAGGTGCTGGTCGCGGACGACCCGGCGGCGATCGCCGACGCGATCGTCCGTCTGTACCAGGACCGCGCGCTGTGGGAGCACGTGTCGGCGGCCGGGCTGAGGTTCGCCTCGGACGCCTACGGTCCGGGTCGAGGCCGGGACACGATGCGCACGATCCTCGAGGCGGTCGGGCTGCGGCTGCCGCCGCCGTGCGCCGCATCCGGGCTGGTCGGTCCGGGCACCGCTCTCGACGCCGCGCAGGCCGAACGCCTCGAGCCGCTCGGGCGCTGCCGGTCGCGACGCGATTACGACGCGCTGACGGCGACGCCCGAATGGACGCGCGGCCGGGAGATCGAGGCGATGCTGAACGCCGGGCACCGCGACGGCGCGCCCTACGCGGTGCCGGGCCGATGCCTCGCCTGCGCACGCCACGTTCCGTTCCTGGTCGACATGCTGTCCGGGGGACGGGAGACGCCTGAAGGCTGGATCCCCAACTTCCGCGAGCGCCTGGAGTGTCCGGCCTGCCGGCTGAACAACCGGCAGCGGGTCATCGCGGCGCTGATGCGCAGCCGCCTCGACGACCGCGGCGAGCCGGCCGACGTCTACCTCATGGAAGCGGTCACGCCGGTCTATCACTGGGCGACCGCGACGTTCTCGGCACACCGTGTGCGGGGCTCCGAGTACCTGTCGCCGACCGCACCGAGCGGCACGGTGATCGCCGGCATCCGGCACGAGGACATCCAGGCGATGAGCTTCGCCGACGGCAGCCTCGAGCTGATCGTCAGCAACGACGTGTTCGAGCACGTGCCCGACCCGTGGCAGGGCCTGCGCGAGTGCCGCCGCGTGCTGCGTCGCGGCGGCGAGCTGCTGATGAGCATCCCGTTCGACCCGCAGGCCGACGAGAGCCGTCCGCGCGCGGTGCTGCGCGAGGGCGGGATCGAGCACCTCGCGCCGCCGCTGTACCACGGCAACCCGGTGTCGGCCGACGGGTCGCTGGTCTTCACCGACTTCGGCTGGGACGTGATCGCACGCCTGCACGACGCGGGCTTCGACGACGCCGCGGTCGAGTGCTTCGTCGCGCCCCGCTTCGGCCACCTCGGCGACGGACAGCTCGTGTTCCGCGCGACCGTGTCGGCCTGACCCCGACTCCGAGAACTCCAGGGATACCGATGAAAGAGTGCAGCAAGTCGATCTCCCGTCGACTCCAGCATCCGAACTTCCTCACCCGCTACTTCGTCGGCGACGGCATCGACATCGGCGGCAAGCCGGATCCGCTGTCGCTGTACCTCGAGCTGTTCCCGATGATGCGCTCCGTGCGGACCTGGGACCTCGAGGACGGGGACGCGCAGTTCCTGGAGACGGTCGCCGACTCGAGCCTCGACTTCGTGCACAGCAGCCACTGCCTCGAGCACCTGGTCGAACCGCGCGAGGGGCTGCGCAACTGGCTGCGCGTCGTGAAGCCGGGCGGACACGTGATCGTGACCGTGCCGGACGAGGACCTCTACGAGCAGGGCACGTTCCCGAGCACCTTCAACGCCGACCACAAGTGGACGTTCACGATGACGAAGCGGCGCTCGTGGAGCGAGCGCTCGATCGGCGTGCTCGAGATGCTCGCCGGGCTGGGCCCGGAGGCCGACACGGTGCGCGTCGAGCTGCTCGACCAGACCTACCGCTTCCGCCTGCCCCGCTACGACCAGTCGCAGACGCCGATCGCCGAATGCGGCATCGAGTTCGTGATCCGCAAGCGGACCGACGAGGAACTCGCCTTCGGCGGCCGTCCGGTGCGCACGTCGCGCGTCGAGGACCGCGAGATGCGCATCCACCTCAACCAGTACCGGGACGACCGCACGTCGCTCAAGCGCTCGAACGCGTCGCGCCCGCCGTTCACCAACGATGACGAACTCTGAGTTCCTCGACGCGCCCGGCGCGGGCGTGCGCGCACGGGCGCCCCTGCGGCTCGGACTGGCCGGAGGGGGCACCGACGTGTCGCCCTACTGCGACGAGCACGGCGGCCACGTGCTGAACGCGACGATCGACCTGTACGCCTATGCGTCGATCGTGCCGCGCACCGACGGTCGCCTGGTGATCCGCGCGACCGACATCGAGCAGGACGTCGACGTCGCGGCCGACGCGGACGTCGGCCAGGACGGCGCGCTCGGGCTGCACCGTGGCGTGTACAACCGCATCGTCAGGGACTTCCGCGGCGGCAAGCCGCTGCCGCTGACGCTCACGACCTACTCCGACGCACCGGCGGGCTCGGGCCTCGGCTCGTCGTCGACGCTGGTGGTCGCGATGGTCAAGGCCTTCGTCGAACTGCTGAACCTGCCCCTCGGCGAGTACGAGATCGCCCACCTCGCCTACGAGATCGAGCGCATCGACCTCGGGCTCAAGGGCGGCAAGCAGGACCAGTACGCGGCGGCCTTCGGCGGGTTCAACTTCATGGAGTTCTACGCCGACGATCGCGTG
The DNA here is from genome assembly GCA_044371545.1 of Burkholderiaceae bacterium. GTDB lineage: Bacteria > Pseudomonadota > Gammaproteobacteria > Burkholderiales > Burkholderiaceae_E > UBA4615. The sequence continues at coordinate 11,843 of JBILTM010000034.1, read as the reverse complement.
CTGGTGAACCCCCTGCGCGTCAAGAACTGGATCCTGTCCGAGCTCGAGTCGTCGCTGCTGCTGTACTACACGGGCGTGTCGCGCGAATCGGCGGCGATCATCGCCGAGCAGAGCGAGAACCTGCGCGCGGGTCGGGGACGCACGCTCGAGGCGATGCACGCGCTCAAGCGCGAGGCGACGACGATGAAGGAGAGCGTGCTGCGCGGCGACTTCGACGCCTTCGTGACCTCGATGAACGCGTCGTGGCGCTCGAAGCGCGACGCGGCGGCGGCCATCGCGAACCAGCGCATCGACGAGGTCTACGACGCCGCGCGCACCGCGGGCGCGCGCGCCGGCAAGGTCTCCGGCGCCGGCGGCGGCGGTTTCATGATGTTCTTCGTCGATCCGGACCGCCGGATGCAGGTCGTGAGGCGTCTCGCAGGCTTCGAGGGGCGCATCGTCAATTGCCATTTCACGAAGGCCGGCACGCAAGGCTGGCGACTGCCATGACCGACACGATCCGATCCGAGATGCTCGGCAGCGTCGCGGTGCTGACCGCGATGGCCGAGGACGCCTCGATCGCCGGCACGCTGCAGGCGATCGCCGACGCCTGCGTGCGTGCGCTGCGCGCGGGCGGCAAGGTCCTGTTCGCCGGCAACGGCGGCTCGGCCGCCGACGCCCAGCACCTGGCCGGCGAATTCGTCAGCCGGTTCAACTACGACCGGCCCGGGCTCGCGGGCATCGCGCTGACCACCGACACGTCGGTGCTGACCGCGATCGGCAACGACTACGGGTACGAGCACGTGTTCCGGCGCCAGGTCCAGGCGCTCGCCCGCCCCGGCGACGTGCTGCTCGGCCTGTCGACCTCGGGCAACTCGCCGAACGTCGTCGCCGCCCTCGAGCAGGCCCGCGCGGACGGCGTGGTGACCGTCGGCTTCACCGGGAACCGCAACGGCCGCATGGACGCGCTGTGCGACCACCTGCTGCGGGTGCCGTCGGGCGCGACACCCCGGATCCAGGAAGGCCACATCGTCGCCGGCCACACGCTGTGCGGCCTGGTCGAGCGGGCGATGTTCCCGAACGGGTGAGCGGGCCGATGGAGGCGATCGTCCTCGCGGGGGGGTTCGGCACGCGGCTGCGCGCGGTCGTCTCCGACGTGCCGAAGCCGATGGCGCCGGTGGCCGGGCGGCCGTTCCTGGAGATCCTGCTCGGCTCGCTCGCCGCCAAGGGCGTGCGCCGGGCGGTGCTGTCGGTCGGTCACCTCGCGGACACGGTGATCTCGCACTTCGGCGACGCCTGGGGCGGCCTGTCGATCGCGTACGCGATCGAGTCCGAGCCGCTCGGCACCGGCGGCGCGACGAAGCTCGCGCTCGCGCAGTGCCGCGACGACCCCGTGCTGGTGCTCAACGGCGACACCTTCCTCGACCTGGAGCTCGACGCGCTCGTCGCGCAGTGGCGCGGCTCGGGCGCGCCGATCGTCGTCGCGCGCGCGGTCGACGACACCGCGCGCTTCGGGCGGCTCGGCGTCGACGGCGGGCGGATCGTCGCGTTCGCCGAGAAGGGCGTGCCCGGACCCGGCCTGATCAACGCCGGCTGCTACCTGCTGCCGCGCGGCTTCCTCAACGACATGCCGGCCGGCCGGGCATTCTCGCTGGAGACCGACGTGTTCGTGCCGCGCGTGGCGGCGAGCGTCGTCGAGGTGTTCACCAGCTCGGGGCTGTTCATCGACATCGGCGTGCCCGACGACTACGCGCGCGCGCAGACGCTCCTCGCGCCGCTCGTGCCGGGTCGATGACCCGGGCGCTCTTCCTCGACCGCGACGGCGTCGTCAACGTCGACCACGGCTACGTCCACACCGTCGAGCGCTTCGACTTCGTCGACGGCATCTTCGAGCTGTGCGGCGCCGCGCGCGTCCTCGACATGGCGCTCGTCGTGGTCACGAACCAGGCGGGCATCGGCCGGGGCTACTACGACGAGGCGGCCTTCGAGCGACTGACCGCGTGGATGCGTGCCCGCTTCGAGCGCGAGGGCGTGCCGCTCGCGGCGGTCTACCACTGCCCCTTCCATCCCGAGCACGGGATCGGCCGCTACCGCGCCGACTCGTTCGACCGCAAGCCGAACCCCGGCATGCTGCTGCGGGCGCGCGACGAGCTCGGCGTCGCGCTCGGGCGGTCTGTGATGGTCGGCGACACCGCGTCGGACATGCTCGCGGCCCGGCGGGCGGGCGTGCCGGTGCGAGCCCTCTACCGGCCCGCCGGCGCGCCGCCGGTGGCCGACGGCGACCACACCCACGTGGTCGCGACGCTGCACGACGCGCGCGCGCTGCTGGTACCGCCCGACCGATGAACCTCGGGCCCTCGCCGCCGCGGGTGACCGTCGTCGTCGTCAACTTCAACGGCGCGGACTGCCTGCCGCGCTGCCTCGAGTCGCTCCGGCATCAGACCTATCCGCGCTTCTCGACGATCGTCGTCGACAACGCGAGCGTCGACGGCTCGGCCGACGGGCTCGAGTCGAGCCATCCGGGCGTGCGCGTGATCCGCTCCCCGATCAACCGGGGGTTCGCGGGCGGCAACAACCTCGCGTTCCGCGAGATCGACGACGGACTGGTGGCGCTGCTCAATCCGGACGCGGTCGCGGCGCCCGACTGGCTCGAGCGACTCGTCGAGGCGGCGATCCGTCATCCGGAGCACGCCATGTTCGGCTGCAGGATGCTCGCCGATGTGCGCGGCGAGCGGCTCGACGGCGTCGGCGACGTCTACCACGTGAGCGGCCTGCCGTGGCGCGAGGGCCATGGCGAGCCGGCCGCGGGCCGGTACCTGCAGCCCCGCGAGATCTTCGCGCCCTCGGCGGCCGCCGCGCTCTACCGCCGCGAGGTGCTCGTCGCGACGGGCGGCTTCGACGAGGACTTCTTCTGCTACGTCGAGGACGTCGACATCGCCTTCCGCGCCCGCCTCGCCGGACTGAGCGCGATGTACGTGCCGGATGCGGTGGTGATGCACGAGGGCTCGGCGGTCGTCGGCCGCCACAGCGACTTCCAGGTCTACCACGGCCACCGCAACCTGGTCTGGGTCTTCCTGCGGAACATGCCGTGGCCGCTGCTGCTCGTCTACCTGCCGCTGCACCTGGCGATGACGCTCGTGACGATCGCGGTGTTCGCATCCCGCGGCCGGGCCGCGGTGCTGCTGCGGGCCAAGCGCGACGCGCTCCGCGGCCTGCCGACCTGCCTCGCGAAGCGACGGGCCACCCAGAAGGCCCGCTCGGCGAGCGCCGCCGCGTTGCGCGCCGTCATGCGCCGGGGCGTGCCCCGCAGGCGCTCGGGCGACGGGGCCGGCTGAGCCCGCCCGGGCGGCTCACCAGAGCCGCCAGCCGTGGGTCGAGAAGAAGCGCAGCGCGCCGCGCGCGAAGTGCCGGCGATGGGTCCAGCCCTTGCGCGACGCGTGGCCGCCGTGATGAAGCACCCGGACATCCGACAGCCACACGACGCGCGCCACGCGACCGATCCTGTAGGCGAGGTCGAAGTCCTCGAAGTACAGGAAGTACGCAGGGTCGAAGCCGCCGAGCGCGCGAAGGGGCGCGGTCCTGAACAGCATGAACGAGCCGCTGACCATCGCTCCGGTGACGTCGGTGACGCCGCCCGGGGCGGCCCGCAGGTCGTAGGCAGCGAGCCTGCGCCCGAACGGGCCGACCGCGAGCGCGCGCGGCAGCGCGCGCATCGCGAGCACCGCGAGCGACGGATACCCCTTGCACAGGTTCAGCGTCTCGCCGTCGGGCGACACCGAGGTCGCCGCGACGAGCCCGACGTCCGCATGGCGCTCCATGAACGACACCCCGTTCACCAGCGCGTCGGGCGCGAGTTCCGCGTCGGGGTTCAGCACCAGGTGGTACGAGGCCGCGGTGCGCGCGATGACGAGGTTGTTGCCGCGTCCGTAGCCGAGGTTGCCGTGCCCGGTGATCGGTTCGGCCGGGACGCCCGATCGCGGTGGCGGACGGTCCGCCAGGAACGTCGCGAGCCCGGCGGAGTAGTCGCCGGGCCCGTTGTCGACCACGCTCACCTCGGCGAACCGCCCCGCGTCGTCGACGCCTCGCCGAGCGGTCCGGAGTGCGTCGAGCGCCGCGTCGAGCGCATCGAGGCATCTCGCGAGCAGGCCGAGGTCGGACCGGAAGACCACGATGCTCACGCTCAGCAGTGGCCCGCGACCGTCGATCGGCATCGGTCGAGTATACGTCAGTCGATCCGGCGCCCCGGCTGCGCCCGTCCTTCGACGAAGGCCCGCGCGGTCACCCTGAGGCCGGCCTCCGCATCGAGCCGCGGCGCCCAGCCGAGCGCTCGCGCGAACCCCGACCCGTCGACGCAGAGCGATCCCGTCAGGCGCTCGAGCGCGGCACCGCCGCCGGCCGCGCGCCCTGCGGCCCGCAGCCAGGACGGCGGCACCGGCAGCAGCCGTGCGGGGCGATCCATCGCCCGCGCGAGCCGGCGCACGAGTTCCGGTGTCGACAGCGGCGGCGAGTCGGACACGACGAAGCCGCGGCCCGCGGCGGCGGGATGGTCGCCCGCGAGGATCAGCGCATCGGCGAAGTTGTCGACGGCGAGCAGGCTGCGGCGGTTTTCGACCGAGCCGAAGGGCAGCGGCCAGCCCGAGTCGATCCACGCGAGCAGCCGCGCGAGGTTGCCGCCGACGCCGGGCCCGTGCATCAGCGGGGGCCGCAGGGACGCGACCTCGAGCGTGGACGTCGAGGCGACCGCGAGCAGCACCCGCTCGGCCTCGAGCTTCGACACGCCGTAGGGATCGAGCGGCCGCGGCGGGGACGCGTCGTCGAACGGCGCATCGGGCGGCGCGGCCTCGCCGAGCACCTTGATGCTGCTCGCGAAGACCAGCCGGCGCACGCCCGCCCGGGCGGCCGCGCGCGCGAGCCGCTCGGTGCCGTCGACGTTGATGCGCCGGAACGCGGACAGCGGATCGCTCGCGGCGTCGCGCATCACGTGGACACGCGCGGCGAGGTGGATCACCACCTCGACCCCGTCGAGGGCCTCGTCCCAGCGGGCCTGCGGGCCCGCGTCGGGCACGACGACGGCATCGGGCGTCCCGGCGTCCGCCCGGACCGCGAGGCGAAGCGGGCGACCGCTCGCGCGAAGCCGTGCCACGACCGCCCGGCCGACGAATCCGGTCGCTCCGGTCACCAGCACGCGACCCGTGCCGCGCGTGCTCAAGCGCCGCTCCGGCGCATCACGGCCGCGATCGCGTCGCCCGCCGACCATCGCGGCAGCCGCGACGCCGCGAGGCCCCATGCGATGGCGCCGAGCGCCAGGCCCGAGGCGATCCCCGTCCATCCCGGCAGCGTCATCGCGAGCGCGAAGGCCGCCAGCGCGAGGACACCGACGAGGACCGCGCCGGTCTCGGTGCGCATGCCTGCGGCCGCGCCGACGCGCGCGCGCGACAGCATGCGCAGCACGACGAAGTCGACCACGATGCGTCCGCTCCAGGCGAGCGCGGCGCCGATCACGCCGGCGTGCTCGGCGAGCTGCCAGACCGCGACCACGAACAGGGGCAGCTGCACGCAGTGGATCGCCGCGATCGTCGCCGCATGGCCGCGGGCCTGCAGCGAGACGAACGGCACCTGGGCGAGGCTGTTGACCAGCACCCCGACGCAGAACACCTGCATCGGCGCGGCACCGTGCCGCGCGAACTCCGGGCCGAGCCATGCGTCGAGCACCGGCTCCGCGAAGGCCGCGAGGCACAGCATCACCGGGAAGAGCACGAGGAACAGCGCAAGCAGCGCGAGGCGCTCGAGCCGCCATCCGGTCCCGGCACCGTCGCCGGCGGCGTGCAGCTCGGCGAGTCGCGGAAACAGGACGCTGCTCAGCGCGCCGGCGAACAGCAGCAGCCTCGAGACCATCTCCTGCGGCGTCGCATACCACGCGACTGCGCTCAGCGACTGGACCGCGCCGATCACGAAGCGGTCCAGGTAGCTCATCAGCGGGCTCGCGATGTTGGTCACCGTCATCCAGCCCCCGACCCGCAGGAGCTCCATGCTGAGCGCGGACTCCGGACGACGCGGCACGAAGGTGCCGGGCAGCAGGCGCGCGACCCAGGCGCCGAACAGCAGCAGCCCGAGCAGTCGCACGCCGGCCAGCAGCCACGCGATGACCCCGAGGTCGTTCCAGCCGACCGTCACCGCGAACCAGGGCGCCGCGAAGGTCAGCACGCCGGTCACCACCCGCACGGCGTTGATCGGCCCGAACGCGGCCTTCGACTCGAGCACGCCCCGCAGCCCCGAGGCGAGCATGATGGCCGGCATCGTCCAGGCGAGCGCCCGCATCGCCTCGATCGTCTCGCGGTCGCCGGGCTGCCGCAGGAACGCGGCGATCGCGGGGGCCCCGGCCCACAGCGCCGCGCCCGCGAGCACGCCGAGCGCCGCGAGCAGGGTCAGCCCGGCCCAGGCGATGGCCTGCGCGCGCTCGGCGCGTCCGGCGCCGATGGCCGCGCTCATGTGCTGGGTGAGCGCCCGACCGAGCCCCAGGTCGAGCACGCCGACCGTGCTGGCGACCGCCCAGATCAGCGTCAGGACGCCGAAGCGGCCGGTGCCGAGCGCCCCGGTCAGCGGGGGGATCGTCAGGATCGCGACCAGCAGCGGCAGTCCGAGCCCGACGAGGTTGAGCAGCACGTTTCGGACGATCACGCCGCGAAGCATACTTCGCGGTCGGGTCGTGCGTCGGCCCGGACACCGCCCCCGGACGAGGCCGGCGCGGCCGTGTCATATGATCGCGGGCCCCATGCCGATGCCGCACACTTCTTCAGCGCTCGCCCCGCTCGCCGCCGCCGCCGCGGCGTGCGCCGTGTCGGCCGTCGTCATCCTCGCGCTGCTGCGCACCGGACTCGCTCGGCGCCTGCTCGATCGCCCGAACGAGCGCTCGATGCACGTCACGCCCGTCCCCAGGATCGGCGGGGCCGGCGTCGTCGTCGCGGTCGCGGCGATCGCGGGCGTCGTGCACGGGGCGCTGCCGATCCAGGCGTGGATCGGCCTCGCGATCGTCGCCGCGGTGTCGGCGCTCGACGACGCCCTCGGGCTGCACGCGGCCTCCCGGCTGCCGCTGCACCTGCTCGCCGCCGCGATCGCGGTGGCGGGCACGCTCGGTGGCGCGTCGCCGACCGCCCTCGTCGCCGGCACCCTGCTCGTCGCGTGGTCGGTCAACCTGTACAACTTCATGGACGGCTCGGATGCGCTCGCGGGCGGCATGGGGGTGCTCGGCTTCGGCACCCTTGCGGTCGCGGCGTTCTCGGGCGGCGACGCGACGCTCGCGATCGCGGCCGCGACGGTCGCCGGCGCGGCCTGCGGCTTCCTCCCGTACAACCTGCCGCCGGCCCGCGTGTTCATGGGCGACCTCGGATCGACGACGCTGGGATTCCTCGCCGCGGCCCTCGGCCTGCTGGGCATCGAGCGCGGCCTGTGGTCGCCGCTGCTGCCGGCGATGGCGTTCATGCCCTTCCTGTTCGACGCGACCGCGACGCTGCTCGACCGGGCGCTGCGCGGGGAACGCGTCTGGCGCGCGCACCGCGAGCACGCCTACCAGCGGCTGAACCTCGCCGGCTTCGGGCATCGGCGCACCGCGATCGCCTACGCCGCCCTGATGGCGACGAGCGCGGCGGTCGCGCTCGGGTCGCTGCGCGCGGACGCCGAGGCGACCGGCTTCGTTGCGCTGCTCGCGCTGCACGCGGCCTGCTGGCTGGCGATCCGGTTCGGCACGCGCCCGCGCGCCGGCCGCCCCGCGCAGCCGCGCTGAGGCCGCGGGGCCTTGCGATACACTGTCCCGATGCTCCAGCCGCCCAAGGGGCCCGCCTCCGATCCCGACCCGACCGAACGCGCCGCCCCGGGCGTCGATTCGCCGGCGCGCGTGATCGCGTGGCGCTATGCCGCGGCCTGGCTCTACGACGTCGGGCTCGCGCTCGTCGCCTGGTTCGTGAGCTGGGGCGTGCGCTTCGGCTTCGAGGGCGTCGTCGCGCTGTTCGAGCGGATGAGCCCGCTCCTGATCTGGGCACTGCCGCTGCAGGCCGCGATCTTCTGGGTGCTCGGTCTCTATCGCGGCCTGTGGCGCTACGCGAGCCTGCAGGACCTGCGCCGCATCATCCTGGCCGCGCTGCTCGCGACCGCCGTGGTCCCGATCGGTGTGCTGATGCTGCGCATCGACGCGATCGTGCCGCGCTCGGCGCTGCTGATGATGCCGCTGGTCATGGTCGCGCTGATGGCCGGCAGCCGCTTCGCCTACCGGATGCTGCGCGAGCACCTGCAGGCCCGCGAGACCCGCCACGTCGGCGACCCGGTGATCGTCATCGGCGCGGGCGACGCGGGCGTGGCGCTGCTGCGCGAGCTGTCGCGCAGCCACCGCTGGCGCGCGGTCGCGCTGCTCGACGACGATCCGGTCAAGCGCGGCCGCGTCGTGCGCGGCGTGCGCGTGATGGGCGGCACCGACGACTTCCAGAAGGTCGCGCGCCGCCTCGGCGTCTCGACCGCGATCCTCGCGATGCCGACGGTGCCGACCGCGCTGCGCCGCCGGATCATGCAGCGCTGCATCGCGGCCGGCGCGCAGGTGCTGACGGTGCCGTCGCTCGAGGACATGGTCTCGGGCGAGGCGAGCGTCGACTGGCTGCGCCGCGTCGAACTCGAGGACCTGCTCGGCCGCGAGCCGGTGACGCTCGACGCCGAGCAGCTGCGCCAGCGGCTCACCGGCAAGACGGTGCTGGTGACCGGCGCCGGCGGCTCGATCGGCTCGGAGCTGTGCCGCCAGATCGCCCGCTACCGGCCGTCGCTGCTGGTGCTCTTCGACGTCAGCGAATTCGCGCTCTACACGCTGCTCGAGGAATTCGTCTCGAGGATGCCCGACGTGCCGGTGGTCGCGCGCGTCGGCGACGTGAAGTCGGTCGGGCGGCTCGACACGGTGCTCGGCGAGCTCCGGCCGGACCTGATCTTCCACGCGGCCGCCTACAAGCACGTGCCGATGATGGAGGAAGGCAACGCCTGGGAGGCGATCCGCAACAACACGCTCGGCACGCTGCGCGTGGCCGAGGCCGCGATCGCGCACGGCGTCGAGGAGTTCGTGCTGATCTCCACCGACAAGGCGGTCAACCCGACCAACGTGATGGGCGCCTCGAAGCGCCTGGCCGAGATGGTCTGCCAGGCGCTGCAGGCGCGCGGCCGCACCCGCTTCGAGACGGTCCGCTTCGGCAACGTGCTCGGCAGCAACGGCAGCGTGATCCCGAAGTTCGCCGAGCAGATCGCGCGCGGCGGGCCGGTCACGGTCACGCACCCGGAGATCATCCGCTACTTCATGTCGATCCCCGAGGCCTCGCAGCTGGTGCTGCAGGCGGCGGTGATGGGCCGCGGCGGCGAGATCTTCGTGCTCGACATGGGCGACCCGGTGAAGATCGTCGACCTCGCGCGCGACATGATCCGGCTCGCCGGCTTCACCGAGGAGCAGGTGCCGATCGAGTTCACCGGGCTGCGCCCCGGCGAGAAGCTCTACGAGGAGCTGCTCGCCGACAACGAGAACACGCGCTCGACCCACCACCAGAAGGTCAAGGTCGCGCGGGCTGCCGAGGTACCCGCCGACTGGCTGGACGCCTTCCGTCCGTGGCTCGAGCAGACGCGCCAGCTCGGCGACGACGCGGTCCGCCGCGACCTGAAGCGCTGGCTCCCCGAGTACGTCGGCCCGCTGCGCGCCGAGCTGCGCCGCGTCGTCGGCTGAGCCGTCGCGACCCGCGGTGACCGGCCCGATCGCGATCGGCGACCTGCAGGGCTGCGACGCGCCCTTGGCCACGCTGCTGGCCGACTGCGATCCCGACGGCCGCGCGCCGCTGTGGTTCGCCGGCGACCTGGTCAACCGCGGGCCCGCCTCGCTCGAGGCGCTGCGACGCGTGCGTGCGCTCGGCGCGCGCGCGACCGTCGTGCTCGGCAACCACGACCTGCACCTGCTCGCCGCCGCGCACCGGGTGCGCAAGGCCGGCCGCGGCGACACGCTCGACGCGATCCTCGCCGCGCCCGAGCGCGACGCGCTGCTCGACTGGCTGCGCACGCGTCCGCTCGCCCACCTGGAGGACGGCCGGCTGCTGGTCCACGCCGGCGTGTTTCCCCAGTGGACCGCGGCGCAGGCGGTCGCGCTCGCCGGCGAGGTGTCGGCGGTGCTGCGCGGGCCGCACTGGGTCGACTTCCTGCGCACGATGTACGGCAATGCGCCCGACCGCTGGGACGATGCGCTCACCGGGGACGACCGGCTGCGCGCGATCGTCAACGCGCTCACGCGGATGCGCTTCGTCGACGCGTCGGGCCGGATGGACTTCGAGGTCAAGGAAGGCGCCGACACGGCCCCGCCGGGGCTCGTGCCCTGGTTCGACGCGCCCGGCCGGCGCACCGCCGACGTGGTCGTGGTCTGCGGGCACTGGTCGACGCTCGGGCTCGTGGTCCGCGAGAACCTGGTCGCGCTCGACACCGGCTGCGTCTGGGGCGGCGCGCTGTCCGCGGTGCGGCTCGCCGACCGCAGGACCTGGCAGGTGCGCTGCCCGCAGGCACGCGTGCCCGGGCGCGCCTGACGCGGCCGGGGACGCCTTCAGGACGCGGCGGTCTCGCGGACCGCGCGCAGCGCCTCGGGCACCGTGTCGTCGAGCGGCAGGCCGAGGCGCGCGGCGATCGCGGCGCGCGCCTCGCGCGCGGCCTGCTGCCGGGTGAGGCCCGGCGCGGGCTCGATCGCCGGCAGCACGTGGACCTCGACGATCAGCGTCGGATGCCCGATGACCCGCCAGACCGACGCGATGAAGGTCGTGTCGCCGACGAACATCGCCGCGTGGCTCGGCTCGCCGTCCGGGTCGATGTAGCGCAGGCCGATCGGCACCATCGGCACGCCGACGTTCAGCGCCGACTGCACGAGGTTGCCGTGGAACGGCAGCAGCCGGCGACCGTCGCTGGTCGTGCCCTCGGGGAACACCGCCGCGCGATGCCCGGCCGCGAGCTTCTCGCCCATGCGCAGGATCACGCCGTGGACCGCGTGGCGCCGGCCGCGCTCGACGAACACCGTGCCGGCGCGCGCGACCAGGGTGCCGGCGAGCGGCCACGACGCGATCTCGGCCTTCGCGGCGAACGAGGCCGGCGCGAGCGCGTCGATCGCGAAGATGTCGAGCCAGGAGACGTGGTTGGACAGCAGCAGCCGGCCCCGGCCCGCGCCGTGCGTGCCCCGCATCGCCGACAGCGGCTCGGCGCCGGGGGCGACGCGTTCGCGGACCTGCGCGCCGCAGGCGCGCATCAGCCAGCGCGACCAGGTCGCGATGCAGCGCTCGCGCCCCCGGTCGCCGAGCAGCGGGAACACGGTGAAGACCGTCGCGAGGCCGCCGAACAGCAGCGCGACCAGGACCGGGAGACGCCAGAGTCGGTGGAGCACGGCGGCGATGCTACCGCGGATCGAGCCGCGCGCAGGCGCCCGGGGGTCAGTCGTAGACCTGGGCGTCCGCGAGCCGCGGCGCCGCGGCGTCCTTCGCGGCGAGCGTCGGCTGCGCGCCGCCCAGCGGCCAGTCGATGCCGACCGCGGGGTCGTTCCACGCGAGGCTGCGCTCGTGCTCGGGGAACCAGTACTCGGTCGTCTTGTAGAGGAAATCGGCCGTCTCGCTCAGCACGACGAATCCGTGGCCGAAGCCCGGCGGCACCCACAGCTGCCGGTGCACGACCGCGTCGAGCCGGCAGCCGAACCAGCGCCCGAAGGTCGGCGAGGCACGACGCAGGTCGACCACGACGTCGAACACCTCGCCCGAGACCACCCGCACCAGCTTACCCTGGGGCTTGACCAGCTGGTAATGGATGCCGCGCAGCACGTGGCGCGCCGAGCG
>JBILTM010000194.1:0-9570 GCA_044371545.1 Burkholderiaceae bacterium | reverse complement strand
GGCGACGTCTCTGCCGAGTACCTCGACCGGATCGAGGCCGCGCGCAACGCGCCGCAGCCCGCGGCCGAGGAGCCGGGCCAGCGCGCCCAGATGAACCTGCAGTTCTCGGTAGCGAGCGACCCGCGCGGAGCATCGCCCGGCGGTCGGGCGCGCCCGACCCCTCGAGAGCCGGCCGCGGCGCCGCCCCGGCCGGCCGTGCTATCCTGCACCTCGCGCCGATTTGACTCGCTTGCGGGCGCATGACAAATGCAGCTAAATCGAGTGGGCCGGGGCCCGCCGATGCTGCATGCACGGCGGGCCTTTCGTCTTCCACGGGCAGCATCGACATGAGCGACACCGACCGGCCCTGGGGCCTCGACACCCTCGCGATCCGCGAGGGCCTCGCGCGGACCCAGTACAACGAGCACAACGAGCCGCTCTTCCTCACCTCGAGCTTCGTGTTCGACAACGCCGCGCAGGCGGCCGCGCGCTTCGCCGGCGACGAGGACGGCTTCATCTACTCGCGCGCCGGCAACCCCACCGTCGCCGCGTTCCAGGGCCGGCTCGCCGCGCTCGAGGGCGGCGAGGCCTGCGTCGCCACCGCCTCCGGCATGTCGGCGATCATGGCGACCGTGATGAGCCTCACGCGCGCCGGCGACCACGTCGTCGCCGCGTTCGAGCTCTTCGGCGCGACCCTGCAGATGTTCGGCATCCTGCAGCGCTTCGGCATCGAGGTCACCTTCGTGCGCCAGGACGACATCGACGCCTGGCGCGCCGCGATCCGCCCGAACACGAAGCTGCTGTACCTCGAGACCCCGTCGAACCCGCTCACCACGCTGACCGACGTGCGTGCGCTCGCGGCCGTTGCACGCGAGCGCGGCGTGAAGCTCGCCGTCGACAACTGCTTCTGCTCCCCCGCGCTGCAGACGCCGCTGGCGCTCGGCGCGGACATCGTCATCCATTCGGCGACCAAGTACATCGACGGCCAGGGCCGCGTGCTCGGCGGCGCCGTCGTCGGCGATCGCACGTACATCGAGGAGACCCTCGCGCCCTTCGTGCGCACCACCGGCCCGACGCTGTCGGCGTTCAACGCGTGGGTGCTGCTCAAGGGCCTGGAGACGCTCGGCATGCGGATGCAGCGCCAGTCGGCCAACGCGCTCGCGCTCGCGAGCTGGCTGCAGTCGCAGCCCGGCGTCTCGAAGGTCCACTATCCGGGGCTGCCCTCGCATCCGCAGCACGCGCTCGCGCTCGCGCAGCAGAAGACCGGTGGCGCGATCGTCTCCTTCGAGCTCGGGCGCGACGGCGAGGACGCCTACGGCGAGGCGCTGCGCCGCCGGGCGTGGGCCGTCGTCGACGCGTGCCGGCTGATGTCGATCACCGCGAACCTCGGCGACGTGAAGACGACGATCACGCACCCGGCGAGCACCACCCACGGCCGCGCGGGCGCCGAGGCGCGGCGCGCCGCGGGCATCAACGAGGGGCTGCTGCGGATCGCGGTCGGCGCCGAGGATCCGGCCGACCTGATCGACGACCTGGGGCGGGCGCTGCGCGCGGCGAGATGAGGAGCGCGCCACGGGCGGCCCCGGTCGCACTCGCGGCGACCCTCGCCGCGCTGCTGCTCGCCGGCTGCACCTCGCGCGAGGTGTACCAGGCGTCCCAGGGCTGGCGCCGCTCCACCTGCGACGGCATGGTCGAGCCCGAGCGGCGCGCCGCCTGCCTCGAGCGCGCCGACCGCGACTACGACGCGTACCGGCGCGAGCGCGAGCCCGCGCCGAAGTGACGCGGCGGCCGCGCCCGGCGCGCCGCCGGCCCCGCGATCACGACTTGTTCGCCATCCCCAGCCGCTCGATCGTCCCCTTCTCGGCGACGAAGGTCTCCTGCGCGAACTTCGTGTAGGTCGCGGTGTCCATGTAGATCACCGGCTGGTCGTACTTGTCGAGCGTCTGCAGCACCGCCGGGTCCTCGATGACCTTGCGGAACGCGTCGTGCAGCGCCTTGACGATCGCGGGGTCCATGCCCTTCGGGCCGCACACGCCGAACGGCGAATCGGACACCGTCTCGTAGCCGAGTTCGTTGAGCGTCGGGATGTTCGGCCAGCGCTTGGTGCGCTTGCTGCCGTAGGTCGCGAGCAGCCGCAGCCGGCCGGCCTCGACCTGCGGGCCCCAGCCCGTGGAGTCGCTGTGCCCCATCGTGTGCCCGCCGATCAGCGCCTGCAGCCCGTCGGCCACGCCCTTGAACGGCACGTGCGACAGCTTGATGCCGGCCTTCGCCGCGAACTCCTCGACCGCCAGGTGCGGGCTCGTGCCGATGCCCGGCGAGCCGAAGGTGAACTCGCCCGGCTTCCCCTTCGCGAACGCCACCAGGTCCTTGATGTCCTTGATCGGCGACTCCGCGCGCACGACCATCCCGAAGGTGTAGCCGGTCATGCAGATGATCCATGTGAAGTCCTTCGTCGTGTCGAACTGCACCTTCTGCATGTGAGGGATGCGGAAGACGCTGTGCGGCAGCTGCGCGAGGGTGTGGCCGTCGGGCTTCGCGTTGGTCAGCTCGATCGCGCCGAGCGTGCCGCCGGCACCGCCCTTGTTCTCGATCACCACCTGCTGGCCGAGGATGCGCGACGCGCTCTCGGCCCACGAGCGCATCACGATGTCGGTCGTGCCGCCGGCGGTCCAGGGGCAGATCAGGCGGATCGGACGGTTCGGGAAGGCCTGCGCGCGGGCGAGGCCCGGCATCGCGGCCGCGACGGCGGCGGCGGTGGTGGCGTGCAGGACGGTGCGGCGGTCGGTCATCGTGTCTCCTGGGTGGGGCGTGCGGCCGGGCTTCGGGGGTGCCGGCCTGCGGCGCGATGTTACCAAGGGGCCTCGGCGCGGCCGTTATCATCGTGGGCGGCGGCGCCTGCCGTTCGCCTCGCCGCAGCCGCGGGTGCGCGTCGCGCGCTTCGGCCGGTCGACGGGCCCCGTGGTGCCCCAAGGAGTCCGCACCGATGTCCCTCGAACTCTGGCTCGCGTTCGTCGCCGCGTCCGCGGTGATGCTGGTGCTGCCCGGCCCGACGATCCTGACCGTGATCAGCTACTCGATCGCGCACGGGCGCCGCGCCAACCTGCCGCTGGTCGCCGCGGTCGCGCTCGGCGACTCGACCGCGCTGGTGCTCTCGTTGCTCGGCCTGGGCGCGCTGCTCGCGACCTCGGCCACGTGGTTCACCGTGATCAAGTGGGTGGGCGGACTCTACCTGCTGTACCTCGGCGTGCGCCTGCTGCGCGCGGGCGTCGCGGGCGAGGCCCCGGCCGCGCCGCAGGCTCCCGGCTCGCGCTGGCGGCTCTTCGCGAACACCTACGTCGTCACCGCGCTGAACCCGAAGGGCATCGTGTTCTTCGTCGCGTTCCTGCCGCAGTTCATCGATCCCACGGCCGACGTGGCGCGCCAGCTCTGGGTGCTGGCGGTCACGTTCGTCGTGATGGCCACCGCGAACGCGGCGCTCTATGCCGCATTCGCGAGCACCGCGAGACGGCTGCTGTCGTCGCCGCGCGCGCAGCGGCGCTTCAACCTCGCGGGCGGCACGCTGCTGTCGGCGGCGGGCGTCTGGGCGCTGCTCGCGCGGCGGGCCGCGTAGCGGCCCGAGGTCGGGCCCGTTCGGCCGCGGTCGCGGCGCACTACTGCCCGACGGGCACCGCGCCGTCAGGTCGCACCGCTCGGACCCGCGGCGCCGGCGTCCGACGCGGAGCGCGTCGGCCGGAAGATCGCGAAGCTGCCCGCCGCCCGCGCGACCAGGCGGTCGCCGACGTGCAGGCTCGACTCCAGGTGCGCGACGGCCTTGCCTCGGTTCGGCATCTCGGTCGTGCACACCAGCGTGCCGCCCGCGACCGGCTTGAAGTAGGTGATCTTGATCTCGATCGTCGCGCACAGCTCCCCCGGCTCGAGCGTCGGATAGAGGGCGACACCCATGCCGGTGTCGGCGAGCGCGTACAGCACGGCGCCGTGCGCGACGCCGTGCGGGTTCATGTGCTTGGGCGCGAGCCGGATCGAGCATCGGCTGTGCCCCGGGCGGCGCTCGTCGACGACGAGGTCGATCAGGTCGGCGTAGGGGTGGTGGTTCATCGTCTCGGAGCGGGTCGGGCACGCGGGGGGGGGGCGGAGCGCATCCGATCGTAGCAGTCGTCGGCTGGCACCAGTGACGCCCGCCGCTCACCGGAAGTCCCGGCTGCGCGTCGTCAGCGCCCCGAGCAGCGCGGTGTGGTCGACCACCCGCCGCGCGACCAGGTGCATCACCTGCCCGCCGGTCGCGGAGTCGGCCTGCCAGACGCCGTAGACCGTCATCAGGCGCGCGCCGAGGATCTCCTTGCGCCAGCGCTCGAGCACGTCCGGCCAGACGATCACGTTGACCGTGCCGGTGTCGTCCTCGAGCGTCACGAACACCACGCCCTTCGCGGTCTCGGGGCGCTGGCGGTGGGTGACCAGCCCGCTCGCGCGCGCGAGGCGTCCGTCGGGGTAGCCTCGCAGCACCGCGGCCGGCTGCACCTGGAACGCCGCGAGCGACTCGCGCAGCAGCGCGAGCGGGTGCCGGCCCATCGGCACGCCGAGCGACGCGTAGTCGGCAACCACCGCCTCGCCCTCGCTCATCGGCGGCAGCGCGACCGGCGCCTCGTCGAAGCGCGCCTCGGCGAGCAGCGCCGGCATCCGCTCGATCGCGACCGCCTCCCACGCGGCCTCGACGCGGTGCCCGGCGATCGTGGCGAGCGCGTCGGCGCGCGCGAGCGCCTGCAGGTCGCGGCGCTCCAGGCGCGCCTCGCGGGCGAGGTCCTCGACGCCCGCGAACGGCGGCTCGACGCCGGCCGCACGTCGCCGCGCGCGCGCCTCGACCAGTCGCGCGGCCGCCTCCTCGCCGAGGCCGGTCACGCGGTTGAAGCCCAGCCGCACCGCGGGCTGCGGCCGCCAGTCGACGCCGCCGTGCACCTGGGGCGGGGCGTCGGTCTGTTCTTCGAGCAGCGAGCTCCAGTCGCTCGCGAGCACGCACACGCCGCGCACCTCCACGCCGTGCTCGCGCGCGTCGCGCACCAGCTGCGCGGGCGCGTAGAAGCCCATCGGCTGCGAGTCGAGCAGCGCCGCGAGGAAGGCCGCCGGCTCGTGCCGCTTGATCCAGCAGCTCACGTAGACCAGCAGCGCGAAGCTCGCCGCGTGGCTCTCCGGGAAGCCGTACTCGCCGAAGCCCTCGATCTGCCGGAAGATCCGCTCGGCGAAGTCGAGCGAGTAGCCGCGCGCGACCATGCCGTCGATCACCTTCTGCTGGAATGCGTGCAGCCCGCCCTTGCGCCGCCACGCGGCCATCGCGCGACGCAACTGGTCGGCCTCGCCCGGCGTGAAGCCGGCCGCGAGGATCGCGATCTGCATCACCTGCTCCTGGAAGATCGGCACGCCGAGCGTGCGCTCGAGCGCGGGCCGGATCTCGTCGCGCGGGTACTCGACCGGCTCGATGCCCTGGCGGCGGCGCAGGTACGGGTGGACCATGCCGCCCTGGATCGGCCCGGGCCGCACGATCGCGACCTCGATCACCAGGTCGTAGAAGCAGCGCGGCCGCAGCCGCGGCAGCATGCTCATCTGCGCGCGCGACTCGATCTGGAAGACGCCGACCGTGTCGGCGGCGGAGATCATCTCGTAGGTGTCCGGGTCCTCGGCGGGGATGTCCTGCAGCCGGAACGCGCCCGCGCCGCCCGGCGTCCCGCCGCGCCGCTGCGTCACGAAGTCGAGCGCGCGGCGGATCGCGCTCAGCATGCCGAGCGCGAGCACGTCGACCTTCAGCAGCCCCAGCGCGTCGAGGTCGTCCTTGTCCCACTGGATCACGCTGCGCTCGGCCATCGCCGCGTTCTCGATCGGCACCAGCCGCGCGAGCGAATCCTTCGCGATCACGAAGCCGCCGCTGTGCTGCGACAGGTGACGCGGAAAGCCCACCAGCTGCTGCGTGAGCTTCATCCACTGCTGCACCACGCGCGACTCCGGGTCGAAGCCGACCTCGGCGAAGCGCTCGGTGCGGATCGAGCGGCCGTCCCACCACTGCTGGTTGCGCGTCAGCAGGTCGATGCGCTGCGTGTCCACGCCGAGCGCGCGGCCCACGTCGCGCAGCGCCGAGCGCGGCCGGTAGGTGGCGATCGCGGCGGTGAGCGCGGTGCGCTCGCGGCCGTATTTCCCGTAGAGGTACTGGATCACCTCCTCGCGGCGCTGGTGCTCGAAGTCGACGTCGATGTCCGGCGGCTCGTTGCGCTCCTTGCTGATGAAACGCTCGAAGAGCACGCTCATCCGGGACGGGTCGACCTCGGTGATGCCGATGCAGTAGCAGACCGCCGAGTTGGCCGCCGAGCCGCGCCCCTGGCACAGGATGCCGCGGCCGCGCGCGAAGCGGACGATGTCGGCGACCGTCAGGAAGTAGGCCTCGTACTGCAGCTCGGCGATCAGCGCGAGCTCGTGCTCGATCTGCGCGCGGACGGTGTCGGGCAGCCCGTCCGGGTAGCGGACCGCCGCACCGTCGTAGGCGAGCCGCCGCAGCCACGAGGCCGGCGTGTGGCCGTCGGGCACGATCTCCTGCGGGTACTCGTAGCGCAGCGCGTCGAGCGAGAACGCGCAGTGCGCGGCGACCTCCAGCGTCTCCTCCAGCAACTCGGGCGGATAGAGCTGCGCGAGCCGCAGCCGCGAGCGCAGGTGCTGCTCGGCGTTGGGCGGCAGCGCGAAGCCGAGCTCCTTCACCGGGCGCCCGAGCCGCGTGGCCGCGAGCACGTCGTGCAGGCTGCGGCGCGAGCGCAGGTGGTAGTGCACGTCGCCGGCCGCGACCAGCGGCAGCCCCGAGTCCGCCGAGACCTCGCGCAGCCGCCCGAGCAGCGGCGTGTCGTGGCCGCGCGCGAGCAGTTCCGCCGCGAGCCAGGCGCGCGCGCCGAAGCGCTCCCGCACGAAGCGCGCCTGCTCATGCAGCCGCGCGAGCGGCGTGCCGGGCGCCGCGTCGTCGCCGGCCGCGTGCGTGGCGACCACGGGGCAGGGCACCAGCAGCGCGACGCAGCCGGGCACGCCGCCGTCGAGGTCCTCCGCGTGCAGCCGGTAGTGCGCCTTCGCGGCGCGCATCCGCGCGCGGGTGATCAGCGCCGACAGGTTGCCGTAGCCCTCGCGGTCCTGCGCGAGCAGCACGAGGCGCGCGGGCGGCGCACGCGAGTCGCGGGCCGTGGCACGCGTGGACAGCGTGCGCCCGTCCTTCGGGTCCTTCGGGCCGCCCGAGGGCCGCTGCGGCGGCACGACCGGGGCGTCCGGGTGCCCGAACAGCCCGTGCAGCCCGAACTCCGCGCCGATCAGCAGCGGCAGCCCCACCTCCTTGGCCCGCACGTGCGCGCGGACCACCCCGGCGAGCGAGCACTCGTCGGTGACCGCGAGCGCCGCGTAGCCCTGCGCCTTCGCGCGGTCGACCAGCTCCTCGGGGTGCGAGGCGCCGCGCAGGAACGAGAAGTGGGTGACGCAGTGCAGCTCGGCGTAGGGCGGGATCATCGCCGCTCCCGTCGCTGTGCCGCCGCCGGTTCGCGCCGCACCTCGGCGGCACGGTACCGTCGCACGGCGCCATCCCCAGAAGCGGCCATTGGGGCGGCCGAGGCACCCGGATAGAGTGTCCGGGACCGCGTCGGTGCAGACCGCGGAGCCCCGCGTGCCCGGATCACCGACGAACCGAAGAGGACGACATGAAGCCATCCATCACGACCGCGCTCGTGCTCGCGCTGCCCTTGCAGCTCGGTGCCCTGCTGTGGAGCGGGCCCGTCGTCGCGCAGTCGACCCAGGATCGGATCGTCGGCACCTGGCGGCTCGCCACCGCCGACAACGTGCGCCCCGACGGCAGCCGGACCGCGATGTTCGGCGCCACGCCGAAGGGCGTCATGATGTTCACGCGCGACGGGCACTTCGCGCTGATCCAGCACCGTGCCGACCTGCCGAAGCTCGGGGCGAACAGCCGCGACCAGGGCACGCCGGAAGAGAACAGGGCGGTGGTGTCCGGATCGATCTCGTACTACGGCACCTACACTGTCGACGAGTCGAGCCGCACGCTGACCCTCAAGCTCGACGGCAGCACCTACGCGAACCTCCTGGAGGCCGGCGAGCAGAAGCGGCTCGTCACCGTGCTGAGCGACGACGAGCTGCGGTTCACCAACCCGAGGACGCCGTCGGGCGCGACGCTCGAGGTGGGGTGGATCCGCGCGAAGTGAACTCGCGGGCGGCGCGCGTCGCCTGACGAGGCACGCACGGCCGACGCGCCGTGCGCTCATCGCGACCCTCCTTCACCCGCGAGCGCATCGAGCGGCGAGGCGACCGTGCCTGCGGCGATCTTCAGCACGTGCGTGTAGATCATCGTCGTGCTGACGTCGCTGTGCCCGAGCAGCTCCTGCACCGTGCGGATGTCGGTGCCCGACTGCAGCAGGTGCGTCGCGAACGAGTGCCGCAGCGTGTGCACCGACACCGGCAGGTGGATGCCCGCCGCCCGGACCGCGCGCTTCAGGTGCCGCTGGATGAGCTGCGGGTAGAGGTGGTGCCGGCGCTCGATGCCGCTGCGCGGATCGCGCGAGCAGTGGTCGGCCGGGAACACCCAGTGCCAGCCCCAGCTCGCACCGCCCGACGGGTACTTGCGGGCGAGCGCGTCGGGCATCTCCACGCCCGGCCGATCGAGCTTGCGGTCCTGCTCCCACCACCCGCGCGCGCGGGCCATCTGCGCCTTCAGGTCCGTCGCGAGCGAGCGCGGCAGCATCACCACCCGGTCCTTGCCGCCCTTGCCGCTGCGCACCACCACAACGTGCCGCTCGAAGTCCACGTCCTTCACGCGCAGCTTCAGCGCCTCGGTCAGGCGCAGCCCGCAGCCGTACAGCACGCGCGCGACGATCGCCGGCTCGCCCTCCATGCGCTCGAGCACGTCGCGCGTCTGCGCGACGGTGAGCACCGCCGGCACGTGCTTGCGGACCGCCGGCCGCTGGATCTGCTGCATCCACGGCAGGTCCTGGTCGAGCACCTCCCTGTACAGGAACAGCAGTGCGCACAGCGCCTGCTTGTGCGTGGAGGCCGACACGTTGCGCTCGTTGACGAGCGCGTTCAGGAAGGCCTCGACCTCCGGGCCGCCGAGCGTGCGGGGATGCTGCAGCCCATGGTGCCGGATGAACGCGCGGATCCACAGCAGGTAGGCCTGCTCGGTGCGCAGGCTGTAGTGCAGGTAGCGGATGCGCTCGCGCACCTGGTCGAGCAGCCGGGTGGACTGCAGGGCAGGGCGGGGCGATGCGACGGGCCCATGGATACTGTACATAAGAACAGTATCCGGGGGAAGCCCGGGCGCTTCAAGAGCAACCGAGGTCGTAGGTCGAAAGAGTCGGTGGGAAGCGGTCGCGGGGCGTGGGGCGACACCGCCGTTCGGGCGGGGGAGGGCGGTTATGCGGACACGACTGCGAAGCGCGAACCGGCGTGCATCGCGCCGTGCGACCGTTCGTCGGGGAGGGCGGGGAAACGCCCATCGGGGTTATTGGGCAACGGCGCATCCGTTAGTACAGTGCCCTAACCCAAATACAAGTTAGACCACAGTGAACTTCCGTCCTA
>JBILTM010000193.1:0-9582 GCA_044371545.1 Burkholderiaceae bacterium | reverse complement strand
CGCCTCGCTCGATGTGAACGTCGGCTTCTCGTCGGCGAGCTGCCGACGCAATGCCTCGCGACTGCTCTCGAGCTGGCGCAGCTCGAGGCGCGCGCCGTCGAGTTCCCGTTGCGCGGTGCCGGCGACTGTGACGTAGTCGCCGGCGAGGTTTGGCATCACGGAGAGATTGCGGATCTTGAAATCCTTCAGCGCGCTCTCCGCTTCGACGAGCCGCTTCTCGTACAGGGCAATCTGCTCGTCGATGAAGCGGCGTGCCTGCTCGGAGTCGCGCCGCTTGTCGCCGAGGTTGGCCTCGACGAAGATCGACAGAAGGGACTGGACGACGCGCCGCGCCGCGTCCGGTGACGAGTCCTGGTAGTCGATCGAGTAGAGATTGATGCCACCCGATGGCCTCACCACTATCTTGCGCATGAGCTCGTCGATCAATGCCTCCCGCTCCGACGGCGACTTGGCCTTGAGATCGAGATCGGCCATGCGCACGACCCGCTCGACGTTCGGCCGGCTCACCAGCGTGCGCGCCATCATCGCGACCTGCTGGTCGACGTTCGGGCGGACGGCGAGCCCCTCCATCAGAGGCTTGAGGATCGACTGGGTGTCGACGAAGACCCGCGCGGTCGCCTGGTACTTGGACGGGATGGCCATCACCGCGGCTGCACCGACGAGGCCGACGACGATCGCTGCGGCGAGCGCCAACCACCGATGTCGCCACATCGCGGGCAGCAGGGACCTGAACTGGTGCCAGCCTTCGACCATGTCAGAACCAGCTTTCTGGAATCATGATCACGTCGCCAGGCTGGACCTCGACGTTCGCGCCGACGTCGCCGCCCTTGAGCAGGTCGCGCAGCCGGAGCGAGTACTGCTGCGGTCCCTGCGGGGTCTGGCGGATCAGCACGGCCCGGTTACCGGATGCGTATTCGGTCAGGCCGCCGACCTGAATCATCACGTCGAGCAGCGACATGCCCTGCTTGTACGGGATCGCGGCGGGCTTCTGGGCCTGCCCGACGACCCGCACCTGTTCGGACGAGTTGCCGACGAAGCTCGTGACCAGCACCGATACGTTTGGTTCGCGGACGTACTTCGCGAGTCGCTGTTCGATGTCGCGGCCGAGCTCGGCAGGCGTCCGGCCGGTGGCGATCATGTCCTCGATCAGCGGCACTGTGATGCGACCATCGGGGCGCACCGGGACCTTCGCCGATAGCTCCGGGTGACGCCATACATTGATCTCGAGGGCGTCGCCGGGGCCGATCTGGTAAGCGTAGTTCGGTACTGCGGCTGCCTTCTGGGGGGCCGGCGGCAGGGCCGAAGCACATCCGGCGAGTGCGGCAGCGACCGCGACTGCGAAGAACAACCGGATCATCGAGGTACTCCTGAAAGGTCGAGCAGGTGACGCCAAGGGCTGCAGAAGGCGCCCGGAGCCGGCGGTTGGCTTGCCCTCCATCCGCCGGCATTTCGTCCGGAGGCGCCGAACCGATCGTGCGCGGCCGCACCCGATGGCGCTAGGAATATTGTCACCCACGTCGCGAACCTCATGGGTCGGGCGACGGGTCGGGAGTCGGCGACCGACAGTCGGCCGAGACCGTGGGTCCGCGGCGCGACGCCCGAGGCCTTCACAGCGACGCAAGCAGCTGGCGTGCCGCCGCCGTCTCGGGAGCGTCTGGGAACTTCCGGATCAGAAGCTCGGCATTCTCGCGGGCTGCCGGTCGATCGCCGGACTTGGCCAGCACTCGCGCGTAGTGCAGCCGCAACGCCGGGGCGTCGGGCGAAAGAGCGGTCGCTTCCTTCAGCAGGCCGACCGCGCGTTTCGAGTCGCCCCGCTCGGCGACGATCGCGGCGAGTGTATCCAGGATGGCCGGGGCCCGCGGTGCCAGCCTGTAGGCCTCCTCGGCGTGCTCCAGAGCCTTCGGGTCGCCCAACTCGTGGAGCGACCACGCCAGGTTGTTGCGCGCGACGGCGTTCGCCGGGGCTGCCGCGATCACGGCCTCGTAGTGACCCACGGCCGCCTGCCACTGCTTTCCGGACACCGCGACTTCGCCGGCGTACATCTGGAGCGCGACGTCGCCGGGCGCGCTTCTGATCGCGTCGGCGAGGACCGTGCTGGCCTCCTGCGACCGCCCGGCCCGCATGAGCGCCACATGCCGCTTGATGACGAGTTGCGGCGAGCGTTCGACGGCTGCGGCCCTGCGGTAGGCGTCGGCGGCCTCGGGCCACTTCCTCTCGGCGGCCAGGAGGTCCCCCTCCAGGGCGAGGCCCGCTGCGCTCGAAGGCAGTTCCTTCTGCATCGTCGTGGCAATCCTGCGCGCCTCGGCGATCTTGCCGTCCTTGACGAGCAGGGCCGCGATCGCGACCTGAGGACCGGGCGCCTTGGGATCGAGCGACGCCGCCTGGCGGAACGCGGCCATCGCGCCCGTCGTGTCTCCCGAGTTCGCCTTGATCTCGCCGAGGCGAATCAGTGCGGACGTCGAGTTCGGCTCGAGCGCGACCAGCTTCTCGAACGTGTCGATCGCCTGCTGCTTCTCGTCGCTGCGCAGGAAGGCGGTGCCGAGCACCTCCAGAAGCCTGCGGTCGTCGGGATGCTGGTTCAGGGATTGCTGCAGCGTCGGGATCGCGTCTCGGGCGCGGTTCGTACGGATCTGCAGCTGCGCCAGCGCCAGCGCGGGTTCGATCGAGTCGGGGTTCGCCCCTCGGGTGCGCTTCAGCAGCGCCTCGACATCCTCCGTCTTGGCGCCGGTGCGCTCCATCAACCGGGCCAGCGCGATCGCTGCCTGGACGTTGCGAGGGTCCTTCTGGACCGCGGCTTCGAGCCGCTTTCGCGCGTCGTCGGGCTTGCCCGCGCGAACGTCGAGTTCGGCCAGGCTCGCCGTGGCGGGGAAGTACGTCGGGTCGGCACGAAGCGCCGCCTCGAAGCTCGCACGGGCGCTTGCCACGTCGCTGCGGGCGAGATGAACGCTGCCTCGCAGCCCGTGCGCCAGCGGCTTGCCTGGTTGCTTCTTCTCGAGTCTGTCGATCGCTGCGAGTGCCTGATCGTACTGTTTCGCACGCATCCTCGCGCTGATCAGAGCCAGATCGGCCTGGGCCGAGTTCGCGTCGATCTCGGCGGCCGACTCGAGCGTGCCGAACCCCAAGTCGTTGCGTCCCGCAGCGATCTGCGCGAGACCCAGGCTGGTACGTCTCAGTGCGTTTCCGGGGTCGAGCTTCGAGGCTCGCTCGAAGTACCCGGTGGCGGCCACGACATCGTTGCGGCGCAGGGCCGCTTCACCGGCGATGCCGAGCAGCACCGGATCCTGGACGCCACGATCGAGCAGGGACTTCGCGGTCTGCAGCGCGCGCTCGGCGTCGTTGCGGCGCAGGTGGACGGCGGCGAGCAGGCGCACGCCCTCGATCGAGTTCGGCGTCCGGTCGGCCAGCTTGCGAGCGTGCGTCTCGGCCGCCTCCAGCGCGCCCTGTGCGAGCGCGATGCTGCCTGCGAGCGCGATGGCAGGAGCGTAGTCGGGCGCGACCCTCAGGACGGCCTGAACGCCGTCCCTCGCCGCGTCCGTCCGGCCCTGCCTGAAATCGAGCATCGCTCCGAGATACTGCGTGAGCGGACGGTTCGGGGCGACCTTGGTGAGGCCCTCGAACTGCTTGGCCGCGGCGGCGTATTCGCCGGACTCCGTCAGCAGCGACACCAGGATGTTGCGCGGCTGCGCGGACTGCGGGTCGGCCTCGATCGCCTTCTCGAGGTAGGTGCGTGCGCCCGCCCGGTCGCGGTCGGCGAGTCGCAACTCCGCCTTGAACAGCAGTGCCTCGCCGAGCCCGGGCGCCTTGGCGAGTACCGCGTCGACGTCGGCCTCCGCGCCCGGGAGATCGCGACCGGAGGCCTTCAGCAGCGCGACGCCGAGGCTCGCCCGGTGCATGCTCGGGTCGGCGGCCAGGGCCTTCTCGAAAGACGCCGCGGCCTCCCTGCGCTCTCCGAGCACGAGGTGCGCTCGGCCCGACCAGTACGCCACCTGTGCCGTGGATTCAGTGACGGCAGGGCCGTACTGAGCCGCTGCGGCGAGGGCCTCCTTCGCCAGGCCGGCCGATACCCGCGCCTCGAGCAGGCCGGGCAGGACCCGATCCGCGGGTACGCCGAGCTCCAGCGCCCGTTGCCACTCCTTCTCGGCGGACGCGTAGTCGCGCCGGGCCATGTAGATCGATGCGAGCATCGCGCGGGCTTCCCCGGTGTCGGGCGCGCGTTGCAGCACATTCTTGAGATGGATCTCCGCCGCCCCGGCCTCGCCCGCGGCGAGCGCGGTCCGCGCCTTCTCCAGAAGCGCCTTGGGATCGTCCTTCCCGCAGCCGGCAGCGAACAGCGCCGCGGCGATGGCGGCGGCAAGGGTCGCACCTCTCAATGAACGTCGGGCAAGCGTCGTCTTCATCGGTTGCTCCCAGGCTCGCATCAGCGCATCCCGAATCGGTTGAGCAGGTCGTAGAGCGTCGGGCGGCTGATGCCGAGAAGTTCGGCAGCCTTGGCGATGTTGCCGTCGCAGCGGGCCATGACCCGCACCACCGCCTGCTTCTCGGCCTCGTCGCGCGCTTGCCTCAGGTTCAGCACCTCCGGCTCGCCGGCGGGGACCAGCCCCAGGTCATCGGCGGTGATGGCGTCGTCCTCGGCCATGATGACCGCGCGCTTGATCGCATTCTCGAGTTCGCGCACGTTGCCCGGCCAGGCGTGAGCCGCGATCGCGTCGAGCGCGTCGTCCCGCAGCACCAGACGGTCGCGCCCTTGCGCCTGCGCGAGCCTCCGCACGAATGCATGGGCGAGCAGGGCTGCATCGCCGACGCGCGCACGCAGCGGAGGGATCGTCACGATCATCTCGGTCAGGCGATAGAACAGATCCTCGCGGAACGCGCCTTCGGCGATCCGGTCGCGCAGGTTCCGGTGCGTGGCACAGACGACGCGGACATCCACCGGGATCTCCTGGCGGCCCCCGACCCGCTCGATGACCCGCTCCTGCAGGAATCGCAGCAGCTTCGCCTGCAGACCGAGCGGCAGATCGCCGATCTCGTCCAGGAACAAGGTGCCGCCATCCGCGGTCTCGATCCTGCCCGGCGTCGTCTTCGCGGCGCCTGTAAAGGCGCCTCGCTCGTAGCCGAACAGTTCCGACTCGAGGAGTTGGTCCGGGATCGCTGCACAGTTGATCGCGACGAAGCGCTTGTCGCGACGAGGCGACCCCGTATGAAGCGCGCGGGCGAGGAGTTCCTTTCCGGTTCCGGACTCGCCCAAAAGGGTGACCGTGGCCTGTGTCGGCGCGAGCCGTTCGATCTGTCGACAGATCTTCAGCATCGCCGTGTCGCGCGTCACGAGGCCCTCGACGGTCTCGCCCAGCTGTGCCTCGAGAAGGCGTCGATTCTCCCGCTCGAGATCGGCGACGCGATAGGCTCTCGATATCACCAGTCCGAGTGTGTCCGCCTCGAACGGCTTCGCGAAGAAGTCGTAAGCCCCGAGTCCGATCGCGCGGACGGCGTTGGCGCGATCGTTCTGGCCGGTGAGCGCGATCACCTTGGTACCGGGCGCGAGTGACAGCACCTCCTCGAGGATGCGGAAGCCTTCCTCGGTGCTGTCGGGGTGCGGGGGCAGACCCAGGTCGAGGGTCATCACCGCAGGTTCGCAGCGCCGAAGCGCGGCGATCGCACTGTCGCGATCTTCGGCGGTCACGACGTCGTACTGGTCGAAGGTCCAGCGCATCTGCTTCTGGAGACCGCGGTCGTCCTCGACGACGAGGAGGACGGGGCGTTCGTTGCTCATGCTAGAGATCCGCTTCCGGGCGGCTCGGCAGGGCCTGCACCGGGAGCCGAAGGGTGAAGGTGGTGCCCCGTCCCTCGACGCTCTCGACGACGAGTGACCCGCCCACTTCCTTCACGTACTCGCGGCTCTCGAACGCCCCGATCCCCATGCCGTGCTCCTTGGTCGACGCGAATGGCCTGAACAGGCGTGTCTCGACGAATTCGCGACTCATGCCGCGCCCTGTATCGACCACCTGGACGACCGCGTGCCCGTCTTCCCGGCGGGCGACCACCCGGACCGATCCCTCCGCCGGAGTGGCTTCAACGGCATTCTGCACCAGGTGGCCAACGACCCGCTCCAGTCGATCGCGGTGGGCCACGATCTCGACGTTTGCGGCGCTCTCGGCGATCTCGAGGAGGGGCTCGGGACGCAATCCTCTCTTCGACGCGAGCGCGCCTCGCAGCGTATCGTCGAGCCGCACCGGCCCGGGCGGCTCGATCGGACGGGTGCCTGCCCGCAATTGCATCAGCAGCCCCTGCATGCGGTCGAGGACATTCTCGACGGTTTCCAGCATGTCGCGCTGGAACTCCGGGTTGTCGCGGTGCCGGGCCGCGTTCTTGAGGAGCAGCGTCAACTGCGCAACCAGGTTCTTCAGATCGTGGACGACGAAGGCGCTCATCCGATTGAACGAATCGAACTGGCGGGCCTGCACGAGACCTTCGACCGCCTGGCGGACGGCGAGGTAACCTGCAATCTGCATGCCGGCAGCACGCAGCACGTCCCGTACTTCCCAGTCCGGGGTCAGCGGAGCGACAGGGCGCTGCAGCACGGCGAACCCGACGAGGCGTTCTTGGAGAAGCAGCGGCACGACGAGCCAGGCGTCGGGGTCGGACGTGAGCCATTGAGGCAGCACAAGGTCGCCGTAGCGCTCCGGATGTGCGCGCCACTCGGACATCTCGACGACCCATCGACGCTCCGTGAGGAAACGCACCAGAGGCTCGGAGTCCGTGACCACGGGCCGCTCGCCGCACCGCATCCGGGCCGCACAGACGAAGGAGCCGCCGTCCTCCCGGATCCAGAGCGCGCCTCCGGGGCTCTCCACGAGCGACCGCAGCGCGCCGAGGGACCGGCGCTCCATCGACCCATCGGGGTCCTCGGCGCGGTCGGGCTCGGCGAGCACCTCGGTGAGGCGCAGCCACTCCGCACGGTAGTCGTACCGGTACGTGAAGAAGTGCTTCGAGATCAGCACGCGCAGCTTCGCGCGGAGACTGCCCGAAGCGACGATCGCCAGCAACGATACCAGCGCGACGAACACGACGAGCGTCTGCGCGACGCCGGCCCAGGCACCGCCGACGGCCTGGAGCCCGTAGCCGATCGCCGATACGGCCAGCAGAAAGACGCCCGAGGCGAGCAGCGTCGCGGAATGGAACACGACCTTGCGGGACACGCGGATGCCCAGGCGCCAGTCGACGGCCCGCGCCGCGGCGATCGCTATCAGCGGCACCACCAGCGCGTGCGCGTAGCCGCGCGCGGCCCACCAGCCGTACTCGATCCGTGCGAACAGCAGCGCGTCGGCGAACAGCACGAGGTCGAACGCCGACAGCGCGGCGAGGGCGAGGCACAGGAACTTGATCGACCAGCGCATCCGCTCGTCGGTGTTCCGGTAGACCTGTTCCACCCATAGCAGAACGAGCACGGCCGCCAGCAGCGAGCTGCCGAAACGAGCTTGCGGATTCGCCTCCGCCACCCAGGTGCCGAACTGGATGGCGGCGACGGCCAGCGCGATCGCGACCGCTGCCGAAACACTTCTCCTGCTCGCTCGGCCGTGCAGCAGCGAGACTAGGAAGAGACACCACGCCAGCGGGCGCGCCGCCTCGAGCGCGGCGATCGGCAGCACCGGCAGATCCGCCGAGACGAGGGAGGCGAACATCACGGCCGCCCACGCTACCTGCACGATCGCGGAGACAGCCAGGCCGACTCCGGCTCCGCGCGTTCGGTTCCGGACCGAGATCAGCAGCGCGAGCGCGGCCCACGCGAGCGTCGCGGCCGCGTAACCGAGGAGGCCGATCAGCGGCGGGCCGCTCAGCGGGCCCCCTTGCCCAGCAGTACCACCTGCAGGGTCTCGACCAGGATCATCAGATCGAGGAACAGCGAGTGGTTCTTGACGTAATAGAGATCGTACTGAAGCTTGAACATGCCATCGTCGATGCTCGCGCCGTACGGATAACGCACCTGCGCCCAACCCGTCACCCCGGGCTTGACCGAATGGCGCACGTCGTAGAAAGGAATCCGCTCGGTCAGCTGCTCGACGAAGAAGGGGCGCTCCGGCCGGGGACCCACGAAGCTCATGTCGCCCTTCAGGACGTTCCACAGCTGGGGCAACTCGTCGATCCGGGTCTTGCGAAGCACGGCGCCGATGCGCGTGACCCGCTTGTCACCGACCCCTGCCCACCGCGGTGTGCCGTCGGCTTCCGCGTCTTGGCGCATCGTCCGCAACTTGTAGATGAAGAAGCGGCGCCCGCCCTGGCCTACGCGCTCTTGCGAATACAGGATCGGCCAGCCGGATTCGAGCACGATCGCCACCATCGCGATGACGAGCAGCGGCAGCGTGGCGACGATGAGAGCCATCGACACGAAAACATCGAAGAAACGCTTGATGACGTCGCGCGTGATGCCGTGTCCGAAGCCGTCCCCGAAGATCATCCAGCTGGCGCGCATGCTGTCGATTCGGAGGATGCCCTGTTCACGCTCGTAGAAGGACTGCAGGTCCATCACCTTGATGCCCTGGAGCTTGCTGTCGAGCAGTTGGCGAAGCGGCAGCACGCCTCCGCGCCGCTCTCGGACCGCAACCACGATCTCCGACACGCGCAGTTCCTCGACCGATCGCTTCAGTGCGCCATGATCCAAGCCTCGTCCGGCACCGTCGTCGGTCCTGTCGGCCATCACCGGATACAGGCCGGCGAACTGAACCGACCGACGAAGCGACTCGGAATGCAGGTATCGGATGACATCCTCGGCCTCCGACCCGTTGCCCAGCACCAGCACGCGGCGCTTCGGCAGGCCGAGGTCGGTGACCCGGAAGAACACCACGCGGATCGCGAGCACGCTCGCCAGCGCCACCAGCGAGCTCCACGCCATCACGCCGCGGCCGATGTAGGTCTCGGGGAGCAGGTAGAAGACGAGGCTGATCAACAGGAGCGACAGACCGTACGCGATCAGCAGGCGCTGGATCGTCGTGCGGAACGGCTCCGAATGGGTCTGATACAGGCCGAGGGCCGACATCGAGGTCAGCATCACCATCGTGAATACGCCCGCCTCCAGCCGCGGCCACTGACCGATCGGCGCCACCATCCTCAGCTCGAAGCCGACGACCACGGACAGGTACAGCACCAGCGCCTCGAGCACGGTGAGGAGCAGGAGCCGGACGGAAAGATAGTGATTGAAGAGACGGATCATGATGTGCCGCGGATTCTACGTTCTGCACGTGACCCTTCGGCAATGCAGTTCGTCACGCGACATGACGTTCTTGACTTGAGTCAAACGAAGGGCACCCGCCTGGTGCGATCTCGTGGGTGCGTCGCACGGGATCCGGGCCGGTGGCACCCGGCGGGCAGTCGCGCCGGGCCCGGTCAGGGCTGCGTGGGAACGCGTGATCGGGGATCCTGGCGGAAATAGCTGCTGAAGTTGACGTACAGCGCGGGGAATGCACCAGCGAGCACCTCGGGATCCACGAAGAAGGCCTCGACCGCGACGGCGAAGAATTCCGCTTCGTCCGTCGCCGCATAGGGGTCGAGTGGCAGCGTCGAATACCACGCGTCGGCCGTCTCGTCCTCGGG
>JBILTM010000360.1:0-2694 GCA_044371545.1 Burkholderiaceae bacterium | reverse complement strand
GCTCGACCCGGTGGCGCGCACGGTGGAGATCGGCTCG
Organism: Burkholderiaceae bacterium; assembly: GCA_044371545.1. Classification (GTDB taxonomy): domain Bacteria; phylum Pseudomonadota; class Gammaproteobacteria; order Burkholderiales; family Burkholderiaceae_E; genus UBA4615. The sequence goes on along the minus strand of JBILTM010000360.1, from coordinate 2,657 downwards.
GCGAAGGTCGCCGGCGCGCGCATCGCGGCGCGGCGCGACCGCGCGGGCCGCGTCGACCTGCTCGACTGGTACGTGCCGGAGCCGGGCACACCCGCGCCGGCCGCGCAGACCGCGTCGTCGGCGCCCTCCCCGTCCCCGCCCTGGTCGGTCCGTGTCGCCGGCGCCGAGCTCGCGTCGATCCAGATCGACTACGACGACGCGCTCATCGCCAAGGACCGCAAGCTGCCGCGCGTGACGCTGAACGCGAAGGCGACCGACCTGACGCTCGATCCCGCCGCGCGCGTGCCGTTCGAGGCGAGCGTCGCGCTCGCAGACGGCTCGCGGCTGTCGGCGCGCGGCGCGCTACGGCCGGCGCCGCTCGACCTCGACGCGCAGCTGAGGCTGCAGCGGCTCACGGTCACGCACTTCGACCCGTACCTCGAGCCCTACGTGAACGTCGCGCTCGCGAGCGGCCAGCTGTGGAGCAGCGGGCGGCTCCGGGTGTCGAGCGGGCAGGACGGCGCGGTGTCGCGCCTGGGCTTCGACGGCGAGCTGTCGTTCAACGAGTTCCGGGCGATCGACAAGCAGACCGGAGACGACTTCCTGCGCTGGTCGGCGCTCGCGCTGCCGTCGGTGAAGGTCGACTGGCGCACCGCGCGCCCGGGCGACAGCCTGATCGAGATCGGGGCGGTCGCGTTCGTCGACTTCTATGCGCGGATCATCCTGGAGCCGGACGGCCGACTGAACCTCGCCGATCTCGTCGTCGACCGCGACCGCGACGCCGGCACCGCGCGGCGCTCGCTGACCGAGGCGTCCGACGCGCGCGCCGTGCGCCCGGCTCGACCCGCCGCGACGGCGCCCGCCACGACCGCTGCCGCACCGACGTCCGAGGAGCGCGAACGCGAGGTCGCGACCAGCCCGACGAACGTGCTGTCCGGCGGCGGCGGCGGGCGCAACGCGACGATCGCCGCGGGCACCGGCGGCCCGCAGCCGACGATCCGCATCGGCACCGTCCGGATCGCGAGCGGCAACGTCAACTTCACCGACCTGTTCATCCGGCCGAACTACACCGCGAACCTGACGCAGCTCGTCGGCTCGATCGACGCGCTCGCGAGCGACCGAACCGAGCCGTCGGACGTGCTGATCACCGGCCGCGTCGACGACGACACGCCGCTCGAGATCACCGGCAAGATCGCGCCGCTCGCGCAGAACCGGGTCCTCGACCTGCGCGCGGTCGCGCGCGGCTTCGACCTGCCCAAGCTCAGCCCCTACTCGGGCCGCTGGGCCGGCTACGCGATCGAGAAGGGCAAGCTCACCGCCGACGTGCGCTACCGCATCGAGGGCGACCGCCTCGCCGCGCAGAACAAGCTGGTCATCAACCAGCTCACCTTCGGCGACAAGGTCGACAGCCCCGACGCCACCAGCCTGCCGGTACGGTTCGCGGTCTCGCTGCTGAAGGACCGCAACGGCAACATCGACCTCGACCTGCCGATCTCCGGCACGATCTCCGACCCGCAGTTCTCGGTGGGCGGCCTGCTGTGGCGCGCCATCGGCAACCTGATCGTCAAGGTCGTCACCTCGCCGTTCTCGTTCCTCGCGTCGCTGGGCGGCGGGGACGCCGCGGAGCTCAGCCACATCGCGTTCCCCGCGGGCGGCACGACGCTCGACGACGAGGACCGCTCGCGCCTCGACGCACTCGCGCGCGCGCTCGAGTCGCGGCCCGAGCTGTCGATCGAGATCGCGGGTGTCGGCGACCCCGAGGGCGATCGCGCGGCGATGCAGCGCGATCGACTCGATCGCGCGCTGCGCGGCGCGAAGCTCGGGCAGCTGCGACGCGCGAACCCCGGGGGCGAGCTGCCCGCGCTGTCCGAGGTGAAGCTCGACGACGCCGAGCGGCCCCAGCTCCTCGAGCGCGCGTGGCGCGACGCGAAGCTCGACGCGGGCTCGGGCGGCAAGGTGCCGACGCCCGACGAGCTCGAGCGGCAGCTGGTCGCCGCCTCGCCGGTCGCGACCGAGGAGGTCAAGCAGATCGCGCAGCGGCGCGCGCAGGCCGCTCGCGACTACCTGCGCGATGCCCGCAAGGTCGCCGACGAACGCCTCTTCCTGCTCGCGCCGCGGATCGCCGAGCCCGGCGACGCGCGCCCGCCCGCCCGCACCGACTTCTCGGTCAAGTGAAGGACGCCCCCTTGGCCGTCGATCCGAACGACACGCACCGCAAGACCGTCGGGTACCTGCTGTGGATCTTCGGCTTCACCGGCTCGCACCGCTTCTACTACGGCAAGCCGGTCACCGGCACGATCTGGTTCTTCACGCTCGGCCTGCTCGGCATCGGCTGGCTGATCGACCTGTTCCTGATCCCGTCGATGGACCGCGGCGCCGACCGCCGCTACGCGACCGGCCCGGTCGACTACAGCATCGCCTGGCTGCTGCAGACCTTTCTCGGCGTGCTCGGCCTGCACCGCTTCTACCTGCGCAAGTGGTTCACCGGCCTGCTGTGGCTGCTGACCGGGGGCCTCTTCCTCGTCGGCTGGCTCTACGACTTCTGGACGCTCAACGGCCAGGTCGACGAGATCAACCGGCGCGGGCGGACGCGGACCTGAACCGCGCCCGGCCGCCGGGCGGCGGGCCTCAGCGCCCCGAGAACGACGGCGGCCGCTTCTCGACGAAGGCCTTCGCCG
>JBILTM010000192.1:0-9616 GCA_044371545.1 Burkholderiaceae bacterium | reverse complement strand
AGCTTCGCATTCCTGACCGACCACTACATGCGGACCTACGGCGCGACGCGCGAGGATTTCGGCAAGCTCTGCGTCGCGCAGCGCGACAACGCCCAGCTGAACCCGCTCGCGCTCTTTCTCGGCAAGCGCCTCTCGCTCGCCGAGTACCTCGACGCGCGCCCGATCGCCGAGCCGCTCGGCCTCTTCGACTGCGTGATGCCCTGCGCCGGCGCCGACGCGTTCCTCGTGATGCGCACCGAGCGCGCCCGCGACCTCGGGCTGCCGCACGCGCGGCTGCTCGGCACGATCGAGCGGCACAACGGCTTTCCCGACGACCCGATCCAGTTCCGCGGCGGCTGGGCGATGGACGTCGACGACCTGTACGCGCAGGCCGGCGTGACGCCGTCCGACGTGGACCTCTTCCAGCCCTACGACGACTACCCGGTGATCACGCTGATGCAGGTCGAGGACCTCGGCTTCTGCGGCAAGGGCGAGGGGCCGGCGTTCGTGCGCGAGCACACCTTCACCTGGGACGGCTCGTTTCCGCTGAACACCTCGGGCGGCCAGCTGTCGGCGGGCCAGGCCGGCTGCGCGGGCGGCTACATCGGGCTGGTCGAGACGATCCGCCAGCTGACCGGCGAGGCCGGCGCGCGCCAGGTGCCCGACGCGAAGGTGGGGCTCGTCAGCGGCTTCGGGATGATCAACTTCGACCGCGGCCTCGCGAGCGGCGCGGCGCTGCTGGGCCGGGCGGACTGAAGCGATGGTCGAGCCGCTGTCGCGCCCGAAGCGCAAGAACCCGGTCCTCGCGACCCGGATGCCGACGCTGCCGCCCGGCGGGCGCAGCCGCGCGGCGCTCGGCCTGACCGCGGCCGCGGCCGAGGGCCGCTTCGCGCTGCAGGTCTGCGCCGACTGCGCGGCGGTCCAGTACCCGCCGCGCGAGGCCTGCCAGCGCTGCCTGTCGGTGACGCTGCGCTGGCGCACGCAGGACGGCGCGGGCACGCTGCTCGCGACGACGACCCTGCATCACAGCAACGACCTGTTCTTCCGCGAGCGCCTGCCGTGGCGTCTCGGCATGGTGCGGCTCGACGCGGGCCCGACCGTCGTCGCCCACCTGCACGGCGACGTGGCCGGCGCGCCCGCGCGCGTCGCGGTCGGCGCGCGGCTCGACCGTGCGGGCCAGGCGGTGCTGGTCGCGCTGCCCGACAAGGAGACTCCGAACATGAGCGACGATGCGCAGTTGCGCGAGATGACCTGCGACCCGAAGTTCCGCAAGGTGCTGGTCACCGACGCGAAGACCGCGGTCGGCCAGGCGGTGGTGCGCGCGCTCGCCGGCGCCGGCGCCGACATCGTCTGGGCCGGCCACGCCGAGCCCTGGAAGAAGCTGCCCGGCTTCGAGGGCCTCGCCGCGCTGCCGCAGGTGACGCCGGTGCCGCTCGACCTCACCGACTCGCGCTCGGTCGTCGAGCTCGCCGGCGAGATCGGCGGCAAGGTCGACATCGTCGTCAACACCGCCGAGTACCACCGCGCGGCCGGCATCGGCCACCGGGTCGGCGTCGAGACCGCGCGCAGCGAGATGGACGTCAACTACTTCGGGCTGCTGCGGCTCGCGCAGGCCTTCGGCCCGGCGCTGCGCGCGCGCGCGGCCGACGGGCCGACCGGCGCCTGCGCGTGGGTCAACCTGCTGTCGATCTTCGCGCTCGCGAACTTCCCCGCGCACGGCACGTTCTCGGCCTCCAAGGCCGCCGCGCTGTCGCTCGCGCAGTGCCTGCGCGCCGAGATGCGGCCGGCCGGCGTGCGCGTGGTGAACCTGTTCCCCGGCCCGATCGACGACGAGTGGAACCAGCTGCTGCCGCCGCCCAAGCTCGGCCCCGATGCGCTCGCGAAGGCGATCGTCAAGGCGCTGAAGGACGGCGTCGAGGACGTCTACCCCGGCGACGTCGCGCAGGAGTGGCTCGAGCGCTGGCGCGACAACCCCAAGGCCCTGGAGCGCGAGGTCGCGGGCTGAGCCCGCGGCGTCCGCCCCTCACCGAGCACGCACGATGGACAGGCTGCCCCCCTCGAACACGCTCGCCGCGCTGGTCGCCGACCTGCTCGCCGGCCGCATCCGCGTCGTCGACCTCACGCAGACGCTCGCGCCCGAGTTCCCGCAGATCGTGCTGCCGCCCGAGATGGGCCAGTGCCTGCCGTTCCGCATCGAGGAGATCTCGCGCTACGACGACCGCGGCCCGGGCTGGTACTGGAACAACTTCTCCTGCGGCGAGCACACCGGCACGCACTTCGACGCGCCGATCCACTGGATCAGCGGCCGCGACCTGCCGGACAACGCGGTCGACACGATCCCGGTCGAGCGGCTGATCGGCCCGGCCTGCGTGATCGACTGCTCGAAGGAGTCCGCCGCCGACGCGGACTTCCTGCTGACGAAGGAGCACGTGCTGCGCTGGGAGGCCGAGCACGGCCGCATCCCGCCGCGCGCCTGGCTGCTGATGCGCACCGACTGGTCCAAGCGCACCGACCCGGTCGATTACCAGAACTTCGACGAGACCGGCCAGCACACGCCCGGCCCCGACGCCGAGGTCGCGCGCTTCCTCGTCGAGGAGCGCGACGTGCTCGGCTTCGGCTCGGAGGCGATCGGCACCGACGCGGGCCAGGGCTTCCACCAGCGCCCGCCCTACCCGTGCCACTACTACATGCACGGTGCGGGCCGCTACGGGCTGCAGTGCCTGACCAACCTCGACCTGCTCCCCGCCACCGGTGCGGTCGTCATCGCGCCGCCGCTGAAGATCCGCCAGGGCAGCGGCAGCCCGCTGCGCGTGCTCGCGCTGGTGCCCGGAGCCTGAGCGTGGCGCGCCGCGACGACGCCCTCGCGCGCGCGCCGCGCCCGGCCGCCAACGACGACCCGGTCGAGGGCTTCGTCGCCGGCTACCTGCCGTACCTGCTCGCGCGTGCGAGCCACCTGATCTCAGGCCAGTTCCACGAGCACCTCGCCGCGCGCAAGGTGCCGGTGATGCAATGGCGCGTGATGGCCGCGCTGTGGGACGCGCCGAAGTCGGCGCGCGAGGTCGCCGAGATCATCCTGCAGAAGCAGCCCACCGTCTCGAAGCTGCTCGAGCGCATGGAGCGCCAGGGCCTGGTGCGGCGCGAACCCGACGCCGAGGACCGGCGGCGCATCGTCGTCAGCCTGTCGCCGCGCGGCCGCGCGGTCGCGGGCCCCTTGATCGAGGCCGCGCGCGAGCACGAGCGCGCGGTGCTCGAGCCCTTCGGCGCGACGAACGCCGCGACGCTGGTGACGGTGCTGCAGCGGCTGATCGACCGCAACCGCTGACGGCCGTGCCGCGACGCCGCGCCGCATCCGTTCGAGCCGTCCGCCGAGGCGTGGGCCTCGAGCGCTCCCGGATCGAGCGGGGCGGTTGCACAGGGGTCGCGCCGACCCGCGCGTCGGGTCGCCGCGCGGGCGCGGCGCCGCCTGCACTATGATCCGACACGGGCAGCCTGCGTCGCGCCGCCCGTGCCCCGGGGCACCCGCCATGACCGAACTGACCGTCCGCCGCCTCTCGATCGACCTCGACACGCCGTTCCCGGTGCGCTGGGCGGGCGGCGACGCGTTCCGCTCGGCGCTCTTCAACGCACTGTCGATGAGCTTTCCCGTCGGCGAGCAGTTCTTCATCGACTCGGTCCGCGCCGGCGCCGCCGCGCTGCCGCCCGGCGAGCGCGAGCGCTTCGCGCCCGAGATCCGGGCGTTCGTCGGCCAGGAAGCGACGCACCGCCACCTGCACGCGCGCTTCAACGCGATCCTCGCCGCACACGGCCAGGTCAACACCGTCGAGGCACGGGCCGGGCGCCGGATGGCGGCGGCCGAGCGGCTCGACGTGCGCAACCGCGTCGCGGCGACCGCCGCCACCGAGCACCTGACCGCGGTGTTCGCCGAGTGGACGCTGCGCCATCCCGAGGCGTTCGACGGCGTCGAGCCGAGGCTGCGCCGGCTGTGGGAGTGGCACGCGGCCGAGGAGTCCGAGCACCGTTCGACCGCCTTCGACCTCTATGTCGCGCTCGGCGGGAACCACGCATGGCGGGTCCGGATCTTCCGGTTCGTGACCGCGACCTTCGTCGTCGACATCGGACGCCAGACCCTGCGCAACCTCTGGAACGACGGCGCGCTGTTCCGGCCTTCGACCTGGGCGAGCGCTGCACGGTTCCTGTTCGGCCGCGACGGCTTCGCGCGTGGCAACGTCGCGGCCTGGCGCACCTACCTGTCGCCGGAGTTCCACCCGTCGAAGCACGGCGGCGAACTCGGCGCCCGCTGGCTCGCGTCGCATGCCGACACGTATACCAGGGTCGGCGTGCCGGCCGGTGGCTGACCGGCGCACCGCCTCACCGTCGCGCGCCGCCGCCGTCTCGCCTGAACCGCCCGACCTCGCGCTCGAGGTCGTCGCGCTCCTCGCAACCCGCGGGGCACAGCCGCACCAGCCGCTCGAGGTGGCGCGCGGCCAAGCGCAGGTCGCCCTTCGCCAGCGCGAGCTCGCCCGCATACTCGAGCGCGCCCCGGTGATCGGGATCGATGCGCAACGCGTCGTCGCAGTGACGCTGCGCGGCCTCCAGGTCGGGGCGGTCCCGCTTGCGCGACGCGAACCCCATCAGGTTGTGCCAGTCCGCACTGGACGGATCGCGCGCGCGGCCCAGCGCCTCCAGCGCGTCGTCCCAGCGGCGCGCGGCGGTCGCGGGCGATGCGACGCAGGACAACGCGATCGAGACTGTCGCGATCGCGAGCGCCGATCCCCGGCGAGCGCAGCGGCGACGGCGACCGAAGCCGGCCTCAGGTGCCGACGACGCCACCGTCGAGCTTCCGGATCGCGAGCGTCGCGCTGCGCGGCCGGCCGTCGGGTCGCCCGTCGGGCCAGTTGCTGAACCGGCGGGGATTATCGGGGTCGCTGCGCTCGCTCGGGCTCTCGCCCGGATGCTGGATGTTGATGAACATCGTCCGGCCGTCGGGCGTTGCGGTCGCGCCGGTCACCTCGCAGCCGGCGGGCCCGACGAGGAAGCGGCGGATCTCGCCGGTGCGCGGATCCGCCGCCAGCATCGCGTTGTTGCCGAGATTGCGCAGGTCGCCCTTGCCGATCGCGCTGGTCGACATGTCGGTCTGGATCCACAGCACGCCGCGGGCGTCGGTCCACAGGCCGTCGGGGCACGCGAAGGCATCGCCCTTGACCGTGCCGCGCGCCTCGGCCCGCTCGAGCGTGGCGTCGCCGGCCAGCACGAAGTGGTTCCACTCGAAGGTCGCGCCGTCGAAATCGCCGGCGTCCTTCCAGCGGATGATGTGGCCCATCGTGTTGCCGGCCCGCGGATTGGCCGCGTCGGCGCCGGGCTGGTTCTGGCCGCCGCGGTTGCTGTTGTTCGTCAGCGTGCAGTACACCCAGCCCTGGCGGTCGACGTCGATCCACTCCGGGCGGTCCATCTTCGTCGCGCCGAGCCGGTCGCTCGCCTGCCGCGCCCTGACGACGACATCGCCCTGGTCGGCGAAGCCCTCGGCCGCGGTCAGCGGACCCTGGCCGTGCACCAGCGGGATCCACCGGCCGGTGCCGTCGGCGTCGAAGCGCGCGACGTGGAGCGTGCCGTGGTCGAGCAGCGTGGCGTTCGCCTGCGCTCCTCCGGGTCGGATCGCGTCGCGGCTGACGAACTTGTAGATGTACTCGAAGCGCGCGTCCTCGCCCATGTAGACGACCGCCCGGCGGTCCCGTGTGACCGCGACCGTCGCCCCTTCGTGCGCGGCGCGGCCGAGCGCGGTGCGCTTGACGGGGGCGCTGCCCGGGTCGGACGGATCGATCTCGACGATCCAGCCGAAGCGGTTGATCTCGTTCGGGTGCCGCGCCGCATCGAAGCGCTCGTCGTGCTCGTGCCAGCGGTAGCCCACCGGGTCGCCGCGACGCAGTCCCCAGCGGGCCTGGTGGGCGTCGGGTTGCTCGGGTCCGCGAAAGTAGAAGATGAAGTTCTCCTCGCAGGTGAGGTAGGTGCCCCACGGGGTGATGCCGCTGCCGCAGTTGTTCAGCGTGCCGAGCACGCGCCGGCCCGACGGATCGGCGGCCGTCTGCATCAGCCGGTGACCCGCGGCCGGGCCGCCCACCGCCATCGGGGTCGAAGCCGTGATGCGGCGCGCCCACCGGCTCGGCCGGACGACCTCCCACCGGCCGCCGCGCTGCTCCACCTCGATGACGGAGACGCCGTGCGCGGCCTGCGCCTTGCGCACCTTCTCGGCGCTCCAGGTCTTCATGCCGTCCGTGTGGAGCAGGCCGTCGTCGGCGTACTCGTGGTTCATCACGAGCAGCCCGGCCGTCGCGCGCTCGGGCGCCGCCGGATGGCGGAAGAAATGGATGCCGTCGTGGTGCATGCCCAGCTGGGTCTCCTGCTGGGCGGCGGTGTTGCCGGCGTCGAAGCGAAACGCGTGCGCTTCGCCCTGCAGCCCCACCGGGTCGCCCCAGGGCGCCATCGGCTGCGCGACGTAGCCCTCGGGCACGACGACCGTGTCCGCGGTGCCGACCGGCACGCTGCGGAACCCGAGCAGCGGTCCGTCGGCGGACGGACCGAACGCGGAGCAGCCCCCGAGCGGCGCCAGCAGCCCGCCGACCGCGGCCCCGAGGCCGCCGCGGATCAGGGTGCGGCGCGCGGGATCGGACACGTCGTGGATGCTGGGATTGGAGGAGCGGTTGCTGTCCTCCATCAGGGAGAAGTCCTTGGCCATCGTGGTGCTCGGGAGAAGGTCGGGCGTCGTTTCGGGAATGCTGGGCGGGATCGATGACGGTTCCGTGACAGGGGTCCGTCGTGCCCGGGTCGGTCGACGGGCCGGGGCCCGGTCGACCGGGCCCCGCCGCGATCACGCGGACTCGCGCATCGTCCAGCGCATGTCCGGATAGCGCTCGCCCGCCACCGCCTCGTGCAGCCGCAGCGCGTCGATACGCGCGAGGTCGCGCGTCGAGAGCGCGACGTCGACCGCGCCGAGGTTCTCCTCGAGCCGGGTCACCTTCGTCGTGCCGGGGATCGGCACCACGTCGCGCCCCTGCGCGAGCACCCATGCGAGCGCGAGCTGCGCGGGCGTGCGGCCCTTCTCCCGCGCGATCGCGGCGAACGCCGCGAGCAGCGTGCGGTTGCGCGCCGCGTTGTCCGGCGCGAAGCGCGGCTGCGTGCGGCGGAAGTCGTCGGCGGCGAGCGTCGACGGGTCGGTGGCGGCGCCCGCGAGGAAACCGCGCCCGAGCGGGCTGTACGGCACGAAGCCGATGCCGAGCTCGCGCAGCACCGGCAGCAGCGGCTCGACGTCGCGGCTCCACAGCGAGTACTCGGTCTGCACCGCGGCGATCGGATGGACCGCGTGGGCGCGGCGCACGGTGTTCGGTCCGACCTCCGAGAGCCCCAGCCAGCGGACCTTGCCGGCGCGGACCAGGTCGGCCATCGCACCGACCGTGTCCTCGATCGGCGTGACGCCGTCGACGCGATGGATGTAGTACAGGTCGATCGTATCGACGCCGAGCCGCTTCAGCGACGCGTCGCAGGCCTCGCGAACGTAGCCGGGCTTGCCGGACATCCCGCGGTACGTCGGATCGTCGCGCCGGCGCAGGATCCCGAACTTCGAGGCGAGCACCACGCGGTCGCGCCGGCCGGCGATCGCGCGGCCGACGAGCGACTCGTTGTCGCCGTGGCCGTAGATGTCGGCGGTGTCGAGCAGCGTGCAGCCGCGCTCGATCGCCCGGTGGATCGTCGCGATCGAGCCCGCCTCGTCGGCGGGGCCGTAGAACTCGCTCATGCCCATGCAGCCGAGGCCGAGGGCGCCGACGACGGGTCCGTCGCGGCCGAGGGTGCGGGTCGGTAGGGTGTCCATGGGACTCATGATGCACCGTCGGGCCTTCGGCGTCGCGCCGGGTGCGCGCACGCGTGCTCGACGACGGGCCCGGTTTGACCGGCGCGCGGCACCCGACTACGCTGCCCCGGCCCGGCGACGCACCGGGCCTCGCAGGGATTGTCGAACGATGGACCGCAGACGACTGCTGCACGGCGCCGCCGCCGCGCTCGCCGCGCCGGCGCTGGTCGCGCGCGCTGCCGACGCCGACTGGCCGCGCAAGCCGATGCGCCTGGTGGTGCCCTTCGCGCCCGGCGGAAGTTCGGAGATCGTCGCGCGCTCGGTCGCCGCCGAGATGACGAAGCAGATCGGCCAGAGCGTCTACGTCGAGAACAAGCCCGGCGGCGCCGGCACCGTCGCGATGGCCGACGTCGCGAAGGCCGAACGCGACGGCCACACGCTGATCCTTGGCCACGTCGGCACGCTCGCGGTCAATCCGGCGATGCTGCCCAAGCAGTCGTTCGACGTCGACCGGGACTTCGTCGCCGTGACGCTGCTCGCCCGCGTGCCGAACCTGTTCGTCGTGCATCCCGACGTCCCCGCGAAGGATCTCAAGGAGTTCGTCGCGCTCGCCAAGGCGCGGCCCGGCCAGCTCAACTACGGCTCGGCCGGCAACGGCAGCGCGGGCCACCTGTCGATCGAATACCTGAAGCTGGTCGCGGGCATCTTCGTCACCCACATCCCCTACCGCGGCACCGGCCCGCAGATGGTCGACCTGCTCGCCGGCCGCACCGAGCTCGGCGCGACCGGTGCGCCGGCGTCGCTTCCGTACGTGCGCAGCGGCAAGCTGCGCGCGATCGCGGTCGGCTCGGCGCAGCGCGTCCCCGGCCTGCCCGACGTGAAGACCGTCGCCGAGCAGGGCTACCTCGGCTTCGAGACCTCGCAGTGGTACGGGCTGCAGGCGCCCGCGGGCACGCCGGACGCGATCGTCCGGCGGATCGCCGAGGAGGCGGGCAAGGCGCTGCGCGCGTCGTCGGTGACCGAGCGCTTCGCGAGCGACGCGGCGATCGCCGTGGGCAGCACGCCCGAGCAGTACGCGGCATTCGTGAAGGCCGAGCAGAAGCGGTGGGGCGAGGTCGTGAAGCGGGCCGGCATCAAGCCGGACTGACCCCGAGCGCATCGAGCTCGACGACCCCGCCGCCCCCGACGTCTCCGCGCTGCTCGAGGAGCACCTGCGCGACATGCACGCGCAATCGCCCCCTGAGAGCGTGCACGCGCTCGACGTCGGTGGCCTGAAGATCCCCTCGATCACCTTCCGGACGGTGCGCGACGGCGACTTGCTGCTCGGCTGCGGCGCGCTGAAGGAACTGGACGACGCGCGGCACGGCGAGGTCAAGTCGATGCGCACGCCGCGCTCGCTGCGCCGCCGCGGCGCCGGCCGCGCGGTGCTCGCGCACATCCTCGACGAGGCCCGCCGCCGCGGCTACACCCGCCTCAGCCTGGAGACCGGGCGATGGACGCCTTCGCGCCGGCTTCGCGTACTGCGGGCCGTTCGGCGACTACCGCGAGGACCCGAACAGCGTGTTCATGACGTTGGTGCCGTAGCTGATACGCCGGCGAGCGGCCCGAGCGAACACAGCGCGCCGACCGTCCAGTCGAGGTCCAGCCGCTCGCCGCGCCAGCGGCCGGTAGCGGTGTGCGGAGCGATCGCCGGGCCCTCGCGTGCGTGCTCGGCGACGATCGCCTGCGTCGAGCCCGTCGTTCGCGGCGCCGCCTCGATGCGCCGCCCGAGCGCGTCGGTGAAGACGATCGCGCCGT
>JBILTM010000359.1:0-2701 GCA_044371545.1 Burkholderiaceae bacterium | reverse complement strand
CGGTCGGCGATGGAAATGTGCCGCCGGCTCGGCGACATGCGGCCGGGTCGGCGCGGTCACTTCGACGGATCGGGATCCGGCCATGGGCCGAGGTCGACCGAGAGCCCGGCGTCCCGTTGCGCACGGATGAACGCGACCGAACTCGGCGTGCCGTTGGGGAACATGGCGCGCGAGGCCTCGAGCAGCTCCCGGACCGTCATCCGTGGCAGGTCGGATCCGCGGGGCGGGATCACCCGCGGCGGCTCGCGGCGATCACCGGTCGCCGACTCGAGCAGCGCGAGCAGCTCCCGCTGCAACGAGCGGCCGTTCGCGGCCGCCCGCTCGCGCAGCTTCTGCGCCGGCGCATCCAGCACGTTATTGGACGAGCTCGCCGCCCCACGGCACGAGCGTGCCGGGTACCCGAGCGCGGTACTCGGCCCAGCGGTCCGGGTCCTTCACCGAGATCCGTCCGACCACATCGGCGCACGACATCCGAAGCCCTCCTCCCGATGCGGGACACGCCCCGCTTCAGGCCGGACGCCGCCGGCCCGCCGCGCCCTGCAGTGCCGCGAGGCCCGCACGTCGGCCCGATCCTTCCCGCGACGGCGCGGCGAGCCGCGCGCCGCTCCTCGCGAGCCGATCGCGCAGCCTGGCGGCGATCCCTTCGCGCGGTGCATCCGCGCGCGAGACCGCGTGGAACGTCTTCGAGGGCGTCCCCTCGCGCAGGCGCAGCACGTGGAGCGTACCGCGCTCGGCCTCGTCCCGGCAGCTGCTCGCCAGCACCAGCGACACGCCGAGCCCGGCCGCGACCGCTCGCTTGACGCCTTCGGTGCTGCCGAAGACGTGGCGCGGCGGCGGCAGCGCGACGCGCTCGCCGAAGGTCTCGCGCAGCAGCGTCGCGGTGCCGGTGCCCGGCTCGCCGCCCACCAGCGCCTCGGCGAGCAGCCGCTCGATCGACACCGACTTCGCGGCCGCGAGCCGATGCCCGGGCGGCACGATCGCGACGACCGGCTCGCGATGCCACGCTCGCGCGTCGTAGCCCGCGCGGCCGTCCCACCATTCGGTCAGCGCGACGTCGATCGCGCCGTCGGCCAGCGCCTCGAGCAGCGGGGCGTGCGCCACGATCCGCAGGTCGATCCTCGCCACCACCTCCGGCTCGTCCCAACCGGCGAGCACGCCCGGCAGGTGGTAGACGCCGATGTTCGTCGACGCGCCGAGCGACAGCCGCTCGCGCTCGAGCGCGTGGCGCGCACGCTCGCCGGCCTCGAGCAGCCGACGCGCATGCGGCAGCAGTCGGGCGCCGGCGGGCGTCGGCCGGCAGCCGCCACGGTCGCGCACCAGCAGCGCGGTGCCGAGCTGCGCCTCCATCCGCTGCACCTGCAGGCTGACCGTCGGCTGCGACAGTCCGAGCCGGGCCGCGGCCGCGAGGAAGCTGCCCGAGTCGACGACGGCGACGAACGCGCGCACCTCGCGCAGGTCGAGTTCGTCAGCCGCCGAGCGCACCGTGCGGCCTCCCGCCCCGCAGGGCCTCGACGACGTTGAGCGCCGCGTCGAGCTCGATGCGGCGGCGCACCGACTCGACCGCCGAGCCGAGGTGCGGCGTGAGCAGCGTCCGGTCGCGCGCCGCGAGCAGCCGCGGGTCGATCCCGCGCGGCCGGTCGGGCAGCGCCCAGTCCTCGAGCTCGAAGACGTCGGCCGCGTAGCCGCCGAGCCGCCCGGCCTCGATCGCGTCGGCCACCGCGCGCTCGTCGACGACCGAGCCGCGTCCCGGATTGACCAGCAGCGCGCCCTCGCGCATCCGCGCGATCAGCGCCGCATCGACCAGGTGCCGCGTCGCCGCGGTCAGCGGCAGCGCGACCACCAGCACGTCGGCAGTGTCGACCGTTTCGTCGAGCGTTGCCCAGCGGGCGTTGTCGGGCAGCGGTGCGCCGGGGTTCGCGTCGTGGACCCGCGTCTCGCACCGGAACCCCGACAGCCGGCGGGCGATCGCGCGACCCACCGCGCCGCCGCCGAGGATGCCGACGTTCGAGCCGTCGATCGAGCGGCCATAGAGCACCGGGCGCCAGCCCGCGAAATCGCCGGCGCGCATCCGCGCGTCCGCACCCGTGAGGTGGCGCCCCAGGCCGATCATCAGGCCGATCGTGAGCTCGGCGGTCGGCTCGGTCAGCAGGTCGGGGACGATCGTGAGCCACACGCCGCGCTCGGCGCAGGCCGCCGCATCGAAATTGTCATAGCCCTTCAGCGCGCAGGCGACGATGCGCAGCCGCGGGCACGCCGCGAGGAACGCGCGGTCGACGCGGTCGGGCATGAACGCGAGCAACGCGTCCGCATCCCGGCAGGTCTCGAGCAGGTGCTCGCGCGGCCAGGGCTCGGTCGCGTCGTTCGCGACGACCCGACCCGCCTCGCCGAGCAGGGCCAGCGTCTCCGGGAACGCGCGCGAGGTGACGACGATCTTCGGTGATGCGTGGGCGGCTTCGCTCATGGTTTGAGCATCGTAATACATGAAGCTGCTCGATTGCGTACTGTAATGAAACCGCAATCTGCGGTGCGCACGATGCGGACGATGGACTCCCACCGCGACACGCCCGCGCCGCTGCTTCGCCTGCACGAGGCCTCGGTCGTCTACCGGGACGGCACGGTCGGCCTCGCGCCGACGAGCATCGAGTTCGGCGAAGCCCGCTTCACGGTGCTGCTCGGTGCGTCCGGGGCCGGCAAGTCGACG
>JBILTM010000033.1:0-32347 GCA_044371545.1 Burkholderiaceae bacterium | reverse complement strand
CAGCGCTCCCACGGTCTGCATCGCCTGGCAGGAGACCGGGTCGAACCGGCCGAGGTCGGGCCGCACGGCGGAGGCCGCCACGGCGTCCGCGCGCGCGGTGCGCGCGGCGAGGGCCTTGCGCTGGGCGGGGGTCTGGCTCATGTCGAGCTCCTGTCTGGGATCGACGGGGCGACGGGCCGGACCCGGGGACTCAGGTCACGCTCGATCGCCCCGAGCGAGGATCGGGTTGCGGCATCGTTCGAAGGCTGGATGGGGCGGCGCCCCGGGCACCCGGCACCGCCCGGACATGGCGGGCGACGACGGAGCGTCGTGTCGTTCCAACGGCTGGGGTGGCGCAGGCGTTGACCGCCGGGGGCGCGGGCCCCGCGGGCGGCTCAGTCGCCGAGCAGCGTGTCGAGCCGGGCGGGCTTGTGGATCGCGTAGCCCTGCGCGTAGTCGATGCCGATCTTGCGCAGCGCCTCGAGGTGGGCCGGCGACTCGACGAACTCGGCGACCGTGCGGATGCCGAGCGAGCGGGCCACCTCGTGCATCGACTTGACCATCGCGCGGTCGCTCGGGCTCTCGAGCATGTCGCGCACGAACACGCCGTCGATCTTGAGCGAGTCGGTGCGCAGGTTCTTCAGGTGCGAGTACGACGCGTAGCCGCTGCCGAAGTCGTCGAGCGAGACGCGGCAGCCGTGGCGGCGCATGCGCTGGATGAAGTCCCGGGCGGCGCCGTAGCTGTCGATCGCCGCGGTCTCGGTCAGCTCGAAGGTCAGCTTCCCGGCGGGCACGCCCAGGCGGGCGAGGCGATCGTCGAGGAAGCGCAGGATCTCGGAGCTGCCGAGCGACAGCGGCGAGACGTTGATCGCGAAGCCGCCGATCCGCGCGAAGGCCTCGGGGTGGGCCTCGACCCAGTCGAGCACCGCGCGCATCACCCACAGGTCGAGCTCCGCGGAGCGGCCGAGCCGCTCGATCGCGGTCACGAGGCTCGTCGGCTCGACGTCCATCCCCGGCCGGGGCTCGATGCCGAGCAGGATCTCGTAGTAGGGCTCGAGCGCGTCGTCGGCGATCGGCCGGACCTCCTGCGCGCGCAGGAACAGGCCGTCGCCCTCGAGCAGCGCGTCGATGCGTCCGGCCCAGTCGGCCATGGCCTCGTGGCCGCGCAGCTCGCGGCTGTCGGGTGCCCAGACCTGGACCCGGTTGCGGCCGACCGTACGGGCGGCGACGCACGCCGTGTCGGCGCGCCGCAGCGCCTCTTCGGGATCGCCCTGGGCCATGGTCCACTGCGCGAAGCCGATGCAGACCCCGATGCTGAAGCGCTGCCCGCTGTGCTCGAAACGGTGGTTGGCGAGACGGGCACGCAGCGCCTCGATCGGCCCGGCCGCGGCCGCCGCGTCCGCCCCGGGCAGCAGCAGCGCGAACGTGTCGTCGCGCAGGCTCGCGAGCACCGCGTGCTCGCCGAGGCACTCGCGCGCGGCTTGGGCGAGCTCGCGCACCAGCGCCTCGCCCGCATCGACGCCGCAGGTGCTCCAGACGATGCGCAGCGCGTCGAACTCGACGACGCCGACGACGTGGGCTCGGGTGTCGCCGGGCGAGCGCGCGAGGCGCTCGAGCCGCTGCACGAAGCCCTTGCGGTTCGTCAGGCCGCTCACCGGGTCCTGCAGCGCCCGCTCGAGCAGCGCCTGCAGGCTCTCGTCGAGCAGCGCGAACTCGGAGCGTTCGAGCAGGGGGCGGTCCGGGTCGGACACCGGACGGATCCGCGCCGCCTCGACCTCGCGCGCGAACTCGGCGAGCGTCAGCTCATGGTGGTCGCTGGCCGAGCGGCTCGCGAAGGCGCACGCGCCAGCGGGCCGGCTGATCCAGATCAGTTGCATCGGCAGCGTTCGCCCCTCACGCGGCACGAGCCACCAGTCGCCGATCCGCAGCCGCTGCGACCAGCCGTCGAGCACGGGCGGCAGCTCGCGCGAGGCCACTTCCGGCCGCGGGTGGAACACCCCGCGCGGCGGCCCCTCGCCGCGCTCGAGCGCCGCGAGCACGCGCTCGACGTCGGCGACGCACGCGTCGCGCAGCGCGGGGTCGACGCAGACCGCGGCGAGCGCGGGCTCGAGCCGGTTGACCAGCGCGGTCCGCTCGGAACGGAACCCTGGGCCCGGCGCCTCGCCCGGGCCGAGCCACTCGAGCAGCCTGTCGATGATCGCGAGCCCCTCGTCGAACTCGTCCGATGCGCCCCGCATCTCGAGCAGCACGAGGTGCTGCCGCCAGCCCGCGTCGAGCAGCCGCAGCACCGTCTCGGACACCGGGCGGCCGCCGAGGCGCGCCGCGAGGGCGTCGGCGACCCGCAGCCGGGCGCGGCGCACGCGGTCGCGCGCCTCGCAGGCCTCCTGCATCCGCGCGACGCGCATCCGACGCGTCTCGCGGATCGGCGCGAGCAGTCGCGAGAGCACGTCGCGGGCACGCTCGAACAGCGAGGGATCCTGCTCGCCGCGCGCGGCGACGCGCTCGACCAGCTGGTGCAGGTAGCGGCGCAGCCCGTCGTCGAAGAAACGGCCCTGCTCGTCGGTCGCGATCGAGTACTGCTCGAGCAGGTCGACCATCCTGCGCGCCGCATGCTCGGCCGACGCGAGGAAGCTCGCGTCGCGCAGGGCGAGCTTGAGCAGCGGCCGCTCGAGCCGCCGCAGCAGCCAATGGATCTCGGAGTCGACACCGGATTCGACGACCGCGCGTCCGAGCAGGCCCGCGGCCGACTCGAGCGTGCGCCGGTACATGGCCGGCAGCGGCGACGCATCGAGCGAGCCCACGAGCTGCGCGCTCAGCGTCGGGGGCAGCACCCCGCTCGCAGCCGGCTCGGCGAAGGTGGGGTACGCATCGAGCACGCGGTCGAGCGCGCGCAGGTCGAGCGCGGGGCCCGGGTCGGCGGGCGCGGGCGCGGCGGCGCCCGCGGTCGGCGGCGCGCCGTGCGCGAGCCGGTCGATGATGCCGAGCAGGCTGGGCGCGGACGGGCCGGCGACCGCATGGGTCGCGACCGGCTGCGGGGCCGCGGGGCGCGACGCGCCCGCGCGGCTCAGCGACTTCATCAGCCGCTCGAGGCTGTAGTCGACGTTCGCCGGCACCGGCGCGGCCTGCATCGGCCGGTACAGGCCCTGCAGCGACTCGACGAGCTCGGCGGCGACCGGCGTCGCCGGCGCGCCGTCGGGCGCCCCGGGGCCGCGGGGCGGCGGCGCATCGCGGCCCTTCGGTCCGCTGCCGCGGCCCGGAGTGCCCACCGGATCGTCCGGCGGGCCGGCTTCGCCGCGGCCCGCGGCGTCGGCGTCGGTGTCCGACGACCGTGCGGGCGTCGTGGCCGGGACGCCCGCGCGCTCCGCCCGGCGCAGGGCCGGCGCGGGGCCGTCGAGCGGCGCGATCGCGGCATTCAGCGAGGCGTACAGGCTCGCGCAGTTCGCGCGCAGCGCGGCACCGAAGCAGCGGTACTCGACGGTGCGCACCGGCGCCGGATGCTCGAGCGGCGCGATCGCATCCTGGAAGGCCCGGCAGATCGTGGCCGGGCCGAACGGGTTCGAGGCGCGGTCGAGCGCCAGGCCCCGCAGCGCGCCATAGCGCCGCTCGAGATCGGCCAGCGGCATGCTGAGGTCGGATTCGATCTGGTGAACGACCGTCGACAGGCTCAACCACTCCTCGAACTGCTCGTCGTCGACCAGCGAAAGCTCCACCGGCGCTTCGTCCGACCGACCGGTGTCGCGCCGCGCGAGCGGGTCGCGCAGCGACTCGCGCAGCGCTGCGCCGAAGCGCTCGGCGATCGCCGGGCGCTCGGACGCGACCTCGCGGGCCGCGGCGGTGAAGCGCGAGCGCAGCGCGGTCCCGACCACCTCGCCCGAGCCCGCGATCAGCGCCTGGGAGACGGAGTCGAAGAACACGTTCAGCACGCCGTTCATCGCGGCCCCGAAGTCGCGATGGCAGTCCTGCTGCAGCGTGCGCCGGGCCTCGGTGCCGGGCCCCTCGGGCACCGCGGCGGGCGCCGTCGCCCCGGCGGCCCGGAGCGCCGCCATCACCGCGTCGGGCAGCGCGGCGACCTGCAGCCCGAGCCCGGTGGGCAGCGCGCGGGCGACCTTCGCGGGAATCGCGTGAGTGGCCGTGCCGGCCCGGAACTCGACGCGCACCTCGGCCGAACGCGGCAGCGCGCGCAGCTCGTCGGCCGCGAGCGGCCGGTCGAACGCGATGTAGAGCCCCGCGCGGCAGTAGTCCCGGATCTGCCCGCGCAGCGCGAACGCGGCACCCCGCACCACGGCATCCTGCCGTGTCGCGAGTCGCTCGTACCGTCGTTGTTCGGGTCGCCCCATCGGGTCTGGGAGGTTGTCCGGGCGTACCGGTGCGTCGCGTGCGGGCCGGCGGGGCCGGGTGACCTCGCGGTGCACCGGTCGCCGGGACGCGCGGCGCGCCGACGCCGCCCGGTGCGGAATCGTGGCCGTTGCGGCAATTATGAAGGTCGCCACCGGCCGACCCGCCCTGTTCGTCCATCGTCGACAGATGCCTCCGTCCGGCGCCGACGGACGGCGGGCGCCGGGCCCCGTGCGGCCGCAGTCCGTCGCATCCGCGCGCCACGCCGGGCCGGGCCGGGCGGCGCGGGCGTTCGATACAATCGACCGCGATTCCGGCGCCACGACCCGCGCGGCGCGGACGAAGACAGGAGGGGACGGATGGCGAGCCACGCGACCGGCGACGGGGGCATCCCGCCGCGCGACGCGGCCCAGCGGGGCCTGAAGCGGATCATGACGGTCGGCGGCGCCTACGGGCTGCGCAACTACACGGTCAAGGACCTGCGCGACGTCAAGGGCACGCGCGTGCTGACCGAGACGCTGCCCTTCTCCCCCGAGGAGGCCGCGGCCGCGCAGGAAGCCGGCATCGACACGATGAAGTGCCGGTTCGATCCGTCGAACCCGGGCCCCGCGATCGCGATCCGGCAGGCCGCGCCGCACGTGTTCATGGCGGCCTCGGTGCCGCTGGTGGCCGCGGCCACCCCCGAGGACGCGGTGCGCCTCGGCTACGAGGCGATGAAGGCCGGCTTCGACGCGGTGATGTGCCAGTGGGCCCCGCGCTTCATCGAGGCGGCCGCCGAAGCAGGCATCCCGGTGCAGGGCCACGCGGGCCTCGTGCCCCGGCGCAGCACCTGGACCGGCGGCCTGAAGGCGGTCGGCAAGACCGTCGACGAGGCGCTCTGGGTCTACGACGAGATCAAGCGGCTCGAGTCGGCCGGCGCGTACGCGGTCGAGGTCGAGGTGATCCCCGAGGCGCTGCTCGCCGAGATCACGAAGCGCACGACGCTGCTGACCTCGTCGATCGGCGCCGGCAGCGGCGGCGACATCCAGTTCCTGTTCGCCGACGACATCCTCGGCAACAACCCGCCGCCCTACCCGCGCCACTCGAAGCAGTACCGGCGGCTGCACGAGATGAAGGCGGCGATGCAGCGCGAGCGCGTCGCCGCGTTCCGCGAGTACATCGCCGACGTGCAGGGCGGCGGCTTCCCCGGCCCCGAGCACGTCGTCAAGGCGCCGGACGGGCTGATCGACGCGTTCGTCGCGCGCGCGGGCCGCAGCTGAGCGGCGCCGTGCCGACCGGCGCGCAGGCCGCGCGCGAGGCCGCCTCGCCGCGGCCCCGGCACGTCTTCGTGCTCGGCGCCACCGGCACGATCGGCCGCGCGACGGTGCGCGCGCTGCTGCGACGCGGCCACCGCGTGACCTGCCTGGTGCGTCCCCGCGCCGGCCCGAACGGCGCGCTCCAGCGCGCCGACGTCGAGCGCCTGCTCGCCGGCGCGACGGTGCGCTTCGGCGACCCGCTCGATTCGGCCTCGCTGCGCCGCGACGGCTTCGGCGAGGAGCGCTTCGACGCGTGGGTGTCGTGCCTCGCGTCGCGCACCGGCGTGCCCGCCGACGCGTGGGCGGTCGACCACCGCGCGCACGTCGACGCGCTCGCCGCCGCGAAGGAGGCGGGCGTCGTGCAGGCGGTGCTGCTGTCGGCGATCTGCGTGCAGAAGCCGCTGCTCGCCTTCCAGCACGCGAAGCTCGCCTTCGAGCGCGAGCTCGCCGCCTCCGGCCTCGCCTGGTCGATCGTGCGGCCGACCGCCTTCTTCAAGTCGCTGTCGGGCCAGGTCGCGCGCGTGCGCGACGGCAAGCCGTTCCTCGTGTTCGGCGACGGGCGGCTCACCGCCTGCAAGCCGATCTCGGACGCCGACCTCGCCGACTACCTCGCCGGCTGCCTCGACGACCCGGCGCGGCGCGACCGCGTGCTGCCGATCGGCGGGCCCGGCCCGGCGATCACGCCGCGCGAGCAGGGCGAGCGGCTCTTCGAGCTGCTCGGCCGCGCGCCGCGCTTCCGGCAGGTGCCGGTCGCGATGCTCGACGCGATCGCCGCGGGGCTGGGCGCCGCCGGCCGCGTCGTGCCCGCGCTCGCCGCGAAGGCCGAGCTCGCGCGGATCGGCCGCTACTACGCGACCGAGTCGATGCTGGTGCTCGATGCGGCGAGCGGCCGCTACGACGCCGACGCGACGCCGTCCTGGGGCCGCGACACGCTGTTCGGCCACTACGCGGCGCTGCTGCGCGGCGAGGCGCTCGACGAGCGCGGCGAGCACGCGGTGTTCTAGGCGCAGGGCCGTGCCGAGCATCGACCCGATCGCCAACGACGCGCGGCTGCGCGAGCGCGTCGCCACGCGGCTCGCGTCGTGGCCGTCGAGCGCGATCGACGACCCCGCGCTGCGGCGCGCCGCGATCGCGGTGACGATCGTCGACGCGGGCCACGGGGCGGCGCTGTCGGGGCTGCCGACGCACGAGGCGTGGCGCGACGAGGCGGCGCTGCTGATGACTCGCCGCCCCGCGCACATGAACCGCCACGCCGGCCAGTGGGCGCTGCCCGGCGGGCGCATCGACGCGGGCGAGACGCCCGAGCGCGCGGCGCTGCGCGAGCTGCACGAGGAGGTCGGTCTCGCGCTCGGCGACGACGCCGTGCTCGGGCGGCTCGACGACTACGCGACCCGCAGCGGCTTCGTGATCACGCCGGTCGTCGTCTGGGGCGGCGAGGCGCGCGCGCTGGTGCCCGCGCCCGAGGAGGTGGCCTCGATCCACCGCGTGCCGCTCGTCGAGTGGCTGCGCGACGACGCGCCGATCCTCGATGCGCCGCACGAGCCGGGCGGCGCGCCGGTGCTGCGGATGCCGCTCGGCGACGACTGGGTCGCCGCGCCGACCGCGGCGGTGATCTACCAGCTGCGCGAGGTGCTGCTGCTCGGCCGCGACACGCGGGTCGCGCACTTCGACCAGCCCCGCTTCACCTGGCGATGAGGAGACGACGATGGCGAGCGCGCGACCGATCCTGCTGACCGGCTTCGAGCCCTTCGGCGGCGAGGCCGTCAACCCGAGCTGGATGATCGCGAGCGCGCTCGACGGCGAGACGATCGCGGGCCGCCCGGTCGTCGCGCAGCGCCTGCCGACCGAGTTCCGCCGCTCGCTGCCGGTGCTGCGCGGCGCGCTGCGCCTCCACGCGCCGTCGCTGGTCGTCGCGCTCGGGCAGGCGGGCGGTCGCGCCGAGCTGTCGGTCGAACGCGTCGCGATCAACGTCGACGACGCGCGGATCCCGGACAACGCGGGCGCCTCGCCGATCGACGTGCCGGTCGTGCGCGGCGGCCCGGCCGCGCACTTCTCGACGCTGCCGGTCAAGGCGATCGTCGCCGCGCTGCGCGCGCGCGGCGTGCCGGCCGCGGTGTCGCAGAGCGCGGGCACCTTCGTCTGCAACCACGTCTTCTACGGGCTGCAGCACGCGCTCGCCGGCGCCCGAGTCCGCAGCGGCTTCGTGCACGTTCCTTCGCTGCCCGAGCAGGCGGCCGCGCGCCCGGGCGAGCCGAGCCTGCCCCTCGCGACGATGATCGACGGCGTGCGCGAGGTGCTGCGCGTCGCGGCGACGCACCGCGGGCCGGACCTGCGCGAGGGCGGCGGCGCGGTCTCCTAGCGGGAACGGCCACGCCGCGCGGCGTGGTACCGTGCCGCCCGTGCGAACGAACCTCGAGACCCACGACCGGCCGCTGCGCGCGCTGGCCGTCGCCGTGCAGCTGCCCGGCACCCCCGACACCGAGCTGGACGTGTCGATCGGCGAGCTGCGCGAGCTCGCCAAGACCCTCGGCTTCGTCGTCGTCGGCACCCTCGTGCAGAAGCGCGCGGGCTTCGATGCGACCGGCTATCTCGGCATCGGCAAGCGACGCGAGCTGCGGCGCATCGTCGAGCACGGGCTCGACGCGGCGGGCGGCGACGAGGCCGGTGCCGACGCGGACGACGATGCGCAGGACGCGGACGACGACACCGACGTCGCCGCCGGCAAGGCCCGCCCGCGCGGCGGCGCGAAGGGCGCGGCGCGCGCGAAGGAGGCCGCCCGCTCGGCCGCCGACCCCGACACCCGCCACGTCGACGTGATCCTCGTCGACCACGACATCTCGCCCTCGCAGGCCCGCAACCTCGAGATCGACGCGGGCGTCGAGGTGATGGACCGGACGATGGTGATCCTCGAGATCTTCCACCGCCACGCGCGCTCGAACGCCGCGCGCGCGCAGGTCGAGATCGCGCGGCTGCACTACCTCGGGCCGCGCCTGCGCGAGGCCGCGAAGCTCGCCGGCCCGAAGTCGCGCCAGCGCTCGGGCACCGGCGGGCGCGGCGCGGGCGAGACGCAGATGGCGCTCGACCGGCAGAAGATCCGCGATCGCATCGCCGAGCTGCAGGCCGAGATCGAACGGATGGAGGCCGACCGCCGCACGCAGCGCGCACGACGACAGTCGGGCTCGGGCGTCGCACGCGTCGCGCTGGTCGGCTACACCAACGCCGGCAAGTCGACCCTGATGCACGCGCTGACCGACAGCGAGGTGCTGGTCGCCAACAAGCTGTTCGCGACACTCGACACCACGGTGCGCACGCTGCACCCGCCGACCGTGCCGCGCGTGCTGGTGAGCGACACCGTCGGCTTCATCAAGAACCTGCCGCACGACCTGGTCGCCTCGTTCAAGTCGACGCTCGAGGAGGCGGCCGAGGCCTCGCTGCTGCTGCACGTGATCGACGCGAGCGACCCGGGCTGGGAGCGCCAGCTCAAGGTCACCGACGAGGTGCTCGCCGAGATCGGCGCGCAGGACGTGCCGCGGATCCGCGTGTTCAACAAGATCGACGGCGTCGGCGACGCCGGCACGCAGGCGATGCGGACCGACCTGCTGCGCGTGCTCTACCCGGGCTGCATCGTGATGAGCGCGAAGCGGCCCGAGGACGTCGCGCGGCTGCACGCCGCGATCCGCGACGTCTTCGCGCGCGACCTGGTCGAGGCCGAGCTCTTCCTGCCGTGGAGCGACCAGCGCCTGCGCGGGGCCGTGTTCGACAGCTGCGAGGTGCTCGCCGAGGAGGCCGACGCCGACGGCGCCCGGCTGCGCGTGCGCGGCGACGCGGCCGCGATCGAGAGCCTGAAGCGGCGGCTCGCGCCGCCGTCGGCCGGCTGAGCGCGGCCTGCCGCGTTCAGTGGCGCCGCGCGGCGCGCACGCGCCAGAGCCCGTGCAGACCGCCGACCAGCTGCAGCGGCCAGAGGAACGTGCACAGCACGACCCAGAACGTCCGCCCCTTCAGGCCGTCGGCGAGGTCCGCGTGCGCGGGGTCGGGCGGCCCCTCGCCGAACAGGTGGCGGTGCCGGTAGGTCGCGAGGCCGAACAGCAGGCCGGTCGCGAGGAACGCGGGGATCAGCAGGTCGGCCATGGCGGGTGCCCCGTCGAGTTGACGATCGTCACTGTCACACATTCCTTACGATCCGCCTCCCATTCCCCTTCGCGGAAGTCGACCGTTCGGGCGGGGCGACGCGGACGGTCGCGGCAGGCCCGCGCGCGGCCCGGCGCGGTACCCTGCGCGTCGACGCCACCGACGCCGACCCCCGATCCGCGCCCTCGCCCCGCATGACCTCAGCCGACCGCCCCGCCCGCCCGACCCCGGAAGAGATCGCCGCGCTCCCCGCCTTCGAGTCGCTGCCCCTCGAGCGGATCACGCTCGTCGAGACGGCCGCCCAGGCCGAGGCGGCGCACGAGGCGATCGCGCGGGTGCGCGCCGTGGGCTTCGACACCGAGTCGAAGCCGACCTTCACCCGGGACGCGGTCCGGGACGGACCGCACGTGATCCAGCTCGCGCTCTCCGACCGGGCGTACGTCGTGCAGGTGAACGCGGGCGCGCCGCTCGAATTCCTGCGCGTGGTGCTCGAATCGACGTCGATCGCCAAGGTCGGCTTCGGGCTGGATTCGGACCGGGGCCCGCTGCAGCGCAAGCTGGGCATCGCGGTGCATCCGATCGTCGAGCTGTCGCAGCTGCTGCGCGGGCTCGGGCACCGCCAGGCACTCGGCGCGAAGGCGGCGGTGGCGGTGGTGCTGGGCCGGCGGCTGCACAAGTCCCGGTCGGTCACCACGTCGAACTGGGCGCTGCCGCGGCTCTCGCCGGCGCAGCTGCTCTACGCGGCCAACGACGCTTACGCGGCGCTGAAGGTGTTCGAGGCGATGGGCTCGCCGTGGCCGGCGGTGGCGGCGCAGGCACCGCGCGTGGCCGGGGTCGCGGCGGCGACGTCGTCGGAGGCCGGACCGGCTGCGCCTCCGGAACCGGACCGGCCGCAGCCCCGCCGCCCGCAGCGCGCGCGGCTGCTGGGGTAGTCGCGAGCGCGGCGTCTGCGCGATCGGCTCAGGCCTCGGCGCCCCCGCCCGAGGCCGCGTCGAGCGCCGCATCCAGGAGCACCAGCGCCTCCACCGCGAAGGCGAGCATGTTCGCCTGCCGGTCCGCGACGCCGGTGCGCAGCGTGCGCTCCGGGCACGCCGGCCCGTCGACCGCGATGCAGGCGTGGCCGGCCGGATCGCCGTAGGTGTTGCCCGACGGCCCGGCCGCGCCGGTCTCGGCGAGGCCCCAGGTCGCGCGCAAGCGCTCGCGCTGCTGGCGCGCCAGCAGCCGCGCGTACGGCGGGCTCGAGGAGCGGATGCCGGCGGTGTCCTCGTCGGACAGCGCGACCAGCAGCCGGCGCGAGCGGCGCGTGTAGACGACCGCACCACCGAGGAAGTAGGCCGACGCGCCGGGCCGGGCGAGCAGCGCGGCCGCGATCAGGCCGCCGGCGGACGACTCGGCGACGGCGACGGTCTCGCCGCGCGCGACGAGCCGGTCGCCGACGCGTGCGCCGAGCTCGAACAGGGTCGCGAGATCGATCGTGGGCATGTCGTCGCGTGTCGCGGATGGGTGGGGCGGATCGTGCGCAGGCCGCACGCTACGCGCGCGCCCCGCCGGGCGCGAGCAGCGCCGCGATCGTCTTGCCCGGGAGCGCCGGAGCGACCGCCGCGGCGAGGTCGCCCGCGGCCATCGCCTTCGCGGCGTCGGCGAGCCCCGCCATCGCCCGCCGGTACAGCGCGCCGCCGAGGCTCACGCGCTTCACCCCGAGCTCGAGCAGCGTCGCGAGCGGCATCGGCCCCGAGGCCGGGCCGATCAGCACGTTGACCGGCTTCGGGGCGACCGCGCGCACCACTGCGCGGATCGCGTCCAGGTCGGGCAGTGCCGGCGCGTAGAGCACGTCCGCCCCCGCGTCGGCGAACGCGACCAGCCGGCGGATCGTGTCGTCGAGATCGGGCCGGCCGTGCAGGAAGTTGTCGGTGCGGCCGGTCAGCAGGATCCGCCCCTTCGCCGCCCGTGCCGCGGCGCGCACGCGCGCGACCGCGTGGTCGAAGTCGTGGATCGGCCGCGCGGGGTCGGCGGTGGTGTCCTCGATGCCGAGCCCCGCGAGGCCGGCCGCGATCGCCGCCTCGACGGTCTCGACGCAGTGCCGCGGATCGGGGCCGAAGCCGTCCTCGAGGTCTCCGTTGACCGGCAGGCCCGAGACGGCCGCGAGCAGCGTGCCGTTCGCGCAGGCCATCTCGCGGCTCACCGCCGCGACGCCGTCGAGCCGGCCGAGCGCGAACGCGATGGCGAGCGAGCTGGTGCCGAGCGCCGGAAAGCCCGCCTGCTTCAGCAGCACGGCCGAGGCGCCGTCCCAGGCGTTGGGCATGACGAAGCCGCGCGGCGCCTCGTGCAGCGCGCGGAACCGCTCGTGGGCGTCGGACTGTCGCATCGCGTGCTCCCCAGGGGTCGGTGCCGTGACCGCAGACGCACTCTGGCACGAACGGCGCGCCCGGGCGAGGCCCGGCCCCACGCCACGCCCGCCCGGGCCGCGCAACATCGGCCCCACGGCGCCCGGGGAACAGCGTCCCGCAGCTCGGCCGTATGCGCTACCCTTGCGCGCCTTCGCGCCGACGGGCGTCCTGCCCGACGGCCGCCCACCTTTGCCTTCGCCGCCGGAGCGGACCGAATGAACGCAGCGGTCGTATTCGCCACCACCGTCTTCCTGTCGGCGTTCCTGCTGTTCCAGATCCAGCCGATCGTCGCGAAGATGATCCTGCCGTGGTTCGGCGGCAGCTCGTCGGTCTGGAGCACCTGCATCGTGTTCTTCCAGACCGTGCTGCTGCTCGGCTACGGCTACGTCCACTGGCTGAACGAGAAGGTCTCGCGAGGCCGGCAGCCGATCGTGCACGCGGTGCTGCTGCTGCTGTCGCTCGCGACGCTGCCGGTGGCGGCCGATGCAGCGTGGAAGGGCACGACGCTCGAGTACCCGTCGCTCGCCGTGCTCGCCGTGCTCGCGGTCGCGTGCGGCGCGCCCTACCTGCTGCTGTCGACGACCGGCCCGCTGATGCAGGTCTGGTACGCGCGGGTCGGCATCGCGAGCGGCGACGGCTCGAAGACCTACCGGCTCTACGCGCTGTCGAACCTGGCCTCGATGCTGGCGCTGATCAGCTATCCGATCCTGATCGAGCCGGCGCTCGCGGTGCAGTCGCAGGCGAACGTCTGGTCGGTCGCCTACGGCGCCTTCGTGGTGGCGGCGCTCGGGGCCGCGTGGCTCGCGTGGCGCGCCACCGGCCCGGCCGCCGCGGCCGGTCCGGCCGACACGCAGGCCGCCGCGGACGCGGACGCGCCGCGCCCCGGCGCGGGCGAGCTCGCGCTTTGGATCGGCCTGTCGGCGACCGCCTCGATCCTGCTGCTGTCGATGACCCGGCACCTGACGCAGGACGTCGCGCCGATCCCGCTGCTGTGGGTGCTGCCGCTCAGCATCTACCTCTTGAGCTTCATCCTGTGCTTCGACGCGCCGAAGTACTACGTGCGCAAGCTGTTCCTGGTGCTGCTGCCGATCTCGTTCATCGCGCTCGACCGCGTGCACGACGTCTACACCTGGGTGCCGCTGCTGGTCGGGGTCACCTGCTTCTCGCTGTTCGTGTTCTGCATGGTCTGCCACGGCGAGCTGGTGCGGCGCAAGCCGCCGGTGCGCCACCTGACGCTCTTCTACCTGATGATGTCGATCGGCGGCGCGCTCGGCGGCACGCTGGTCGGACTGGTCGCGCCCTCGATCTTCAACGCCTACTACGAGCTGCCGATCGGGCTCGTGCTGTGCGCGACGCTCGTCGTCATCGTGCTGTGGAAGGAGATGGCCTTCGCGTGGCGGATCGTGCTGCTGCTGCTGCTGGCGCTCTACGCGTGGCGGATGGCGGCGATCTCCTTCTCGTACGTCGACGGCTACCGCGCGGTGGTCCGGAACTTCTACAGCCAGACCCGGGTCGAGGAGGTGGACGACCCGCAGTTCGGCAAGCGCCGTCTGATGCTGCACGGGCGGATCAACCACGGCGAGCAGTACCTCGACGAGAAGCTGCGCCGCGTGCCCACCGCGTACTTCTGCGACCGCTCGGGCATCGGCCGCGTCTTCCGCAGCCTGCCGCAGGACCGGCCGCGCAAGCTCGGCGTGCTCGGGCTCGGCATCGGCACGCTCGCGGTGTTCGGCCGCGAGGGCGACGAGATGCGGATCTACGAGATCAACGACCAGGTGCTCGACCTCGCGCGCAGCGAGTTCACCTACCTGTCCGACTCGGCCGCGAAGATCGTCCCGATCCTCGGCGACGGCCGCCTGATGCTCGAGCGCGAGCCGGACCAGCAGTTCGACGTGCTCGCGATGGATGCGTTCTCCGGCGATTCGGTGCCGACGCACCTGGTGACGGTCGAGGCGATGCGCGTGTACCTGCGCCACATGCGGCCCGACGGGTATCTCGTCTTCAACATCACCAACCACTACCTCGACCTGCGGCCGGTGATGGCCGCCGCGGCCGCGGCGCTCGGCAAGGTGGCGCTCGCCTACGAGGTCACCTCGGTCGAGGACAACGAGGTCTGCCGCAAGTCTCACTTCGCGCTGATCATCGACCCGAGCCAGCTGCAGAACCTGCCCGAGCTGCTCAAGGACTTCAAGCGCCTCGAGCCCCGGCCGGGCTTCAAGCCCTGGACCGACAACTTCTCGAACCTGATCGGGATCCTGAAGAAGCTCTGACTCGGCGGCCTGCCCGCGGGTCTCCGGTCGTATCGGGCGCCGCACCGGGTCCGCGGAGATGCCGTGTCGTCATGCTCCGCGCGCTGGATCGCTTGTGCCCCGGGGCATTCGCGCCACCCGAACCGCGTGCGGTGGCACAGGGCATCCGATCGCGCCCACACCCGATGCCGTCGCGCCTTTCGTCCGGCTCGCGGGGCAGGGCATGCGCGACGAAGACCTCGCGCCGTCGCGCGCCGCGCTGCGGACGCGCGTCTCGAGGTGAGCGACGGCGAGGCGCTGATCCGCTGGGTCGAGAAGCAACCCTGGTCCGACGGCCGCATCGGCGTCTTCGGCGATTCGGCCAGCGGGGTGGCCTCGCTGCAGGCCGGCGCCGCGCTCGGCGACATGTTCGATGCCGTCGAGGAAGGAGACCCCGGCAAGTCGACCCGGTGGACGCGCGCGATCACGCCCGACGTCCCGATCGCCAGCGAGCTCCAGCCGCGCTGGCGCGACCTGCTCGCCACGGGAAGCAGCGCGTCCGCACGCGCCGCGCAGGACGTCACCGACCGCATCACGGCGCCGACGCTTCACGTGTCCCTGTGGCACGACTTCTTCCAGGCCAGCGCCTTCAAGGCTTTCGGGCGCATGCAGGCCGTGCGCGGCAACCAGAAACTGTTCGTGCCGGACGGCACCCACTACGACGTCGACGACACCGAGCTGTGGCCGTCGCGGCCGATGTTCGCGTGGTTCGACCACTGGCTCAAGGGTGTCGACAACGGCGTGCCCGCGTGGCCCAACGTGCAGCGCACCGTGGCCGGCAAGCCGGCGGCCGGGCTGCTGGGCCCCACGACGTGGCCGCCCGCGGCCACCACGTTGCACACACGCACACTCGCCGCGCCTGAGGGTGCGCTCACCATCGATCCCGCGAGCCCGGCGCCCGCGCCGGGCGGCAACCACCTCACGGTGAGCTCCGGCATGCAGGTGCTCGAGGCGGGCGCCGGGGACATCGTCGTCAAGCTGGTCGACCGGCGCGCCGACGGCGAAGTGCGCCTGCTGCGCGAGACGGCCGTGGCGCTGGCCGGCGCGGGCACCGTGACGGTGGACTTCTCGGGCCTGGCCTACGAGTTCGACGCCGGCTGTGCGCCGGGCCTGGTCGTGGCCGGGGCCTCGCTGCCGGGCTGCGTGGCGCTGAAGCCGCCGCTGTCCGGCACCGTGCGGCTGGGCGCGGCAGCGCTGCGGCTGCCGCTCGCGCCCTGAACCGGGGCCGCCCGCATTCCGGGCGGCCGCCCTCGAGGAGAGTACCCGGCGGCGGGTGCATGGCGCGAGCCTCCCGCTGCCGGTGTACCGATCGATGTCGTGCGGTCAGCCGGCGTCGGCGCAGGCAGCCGCGACCGTGCGTCGCGAGCCGGGGGCGTGAGCGGCGCGGTTGCCGGCCACCGGTCGCTCCGCGCCATGTCCCTCGCCGCGCAGCCGCGCCCGGGGCGACGCCCGCCGCTTCCACGGCCTCGCGCACCGCGCGCGCCCGGTTCGCGCCCGGGGCCCGGCTGGCGGCCGGCTCGCCGACGCTGCCGGTGCGTCCCCCGACGTGGTGCGTCCGGCCCGATGCGCCGGACGACTGGCCGTGCTCGATGCCCGCGGCGACCCCTTCGGGCTCGAATTCACCAATCGTGAGCCGACGCGGCGCCAGGCGATCCCGATTCGTGCACACTTCGGGTCCCAACGTGCCGTCGGAGGGCAGGAAACGATGAGAACGGTCAAGAGTGCGCTGGCTCACAAGGGCGGCACGCTGATCCACGTCCGCTCCAGTGACATGGTTGTCGAGGCCCTGCTCAGGATGCGTGACAACCGCGTCCGGTCGGTGCTGGTCATCGACGACGATGTGCTGGTGGGCATCGTGACCCAGGGCGACTGCGCCATCAGGGTGCTGCTGCCGGGGCTCGACGCGAAGCAGACGCCGGTGAGCCAGGTGATGACGCGGAACCCGGTCACGGTCAAGCCGGCCGACCCGCTCGAGGGTTGCATGACCATGATGGCCTCGCGAGGCTTCCGGCACCTGCCCGTGCTCGACGCCGGCAAGGTGATGGGCGTGATCTCGATCGGCGACGTCGTCAAGGACGTCATCCGGGAGCTGGAGCTCAACGTGGGCGAGCTCACTCGCTACATCATGAACGACAGCCCCGGAGGCTGATCGGCGATACGTGCGCGTGCAGCGCCGTCGCAGGTGGCGCTCATGCCGCCTTCGATCACGAGCGCGCTGCCCGCGGCGACGGACGGCTCGTCGAAGGCCCGGAAGACGATCGAGGATCAGCCTCGAGCTGCCCGCCCATGCCCGGGCGACGATGCACCTCGTCCTGCCGCACCTGGACGTGCGCGCCCGGGACGACGTCGAGCCGACAGCGCTTCAGGCTGCGATCGGCGGCCCCTCGCCGACCAGGGTCACGCGATGCATGACCCGCCGCACCTTCACGTTGTCGAAGGGCTCGACCGAGTGCATCGTGCAGCGGTTGTCCCACATGATCACGTCGTCGTCGGACCAGACGTGCCGGTAGACGTACCGGGGCTGGATCGCGTGCGCGATCAGCTCGTCGAGCAGCGCCCGGCCCGCGTCGTGGGGCACGCCCTCGATGCCCACCATGGTGTGCGGCGACAGGAACAGGCTGCGCCGCCGGGTGACCGGATGCACCTGCACCAGCGGATGGACCACCGGCGGCAGGGCGTCGTACCGCCCCTTGTCGGTCCTGGCGGAGAGCTCCTTCGACTGCTTGATGATGAAGTCGTGGTCGTGCACCACGCGCAGCCCCTCGAGCCGCCTGCGCAGGGCCTCGTCGAGATCCTCGTAGGCCGCGACCATGTTGGCGAACAGCGTGTTGCCGCCCTCGTTGGTGGTCTCGATGCCGTGCAGGATGGACCCCTTGCTGGGGATCTCCCGGAACGAGCTGTCGGTGTGCCACAGCCACGACAGGTTGATGTACTGCCAGGCGCTCTCCCTGGGCGGGATGATGTTGCCGGCCTCGTCGACGTTGGAGACGCGATAGATTTCCCGGTTCCTCGACGAGCGGTGCGCGAGCGACGGATGGATCTCGAGCTCGCCGAAGCGGCGCCCGAACGCGATGTGCGCCTCGTCGGTGATGGACTGCCCGGGAAAGATCAGCAGCTTGTGCTGCATCCACAGCGCATGCAGCGCGTCGAACGTCTGCGGATCGAGGGGCTCGCCGAGGTCGAGCCCGCGGACCTCCGCGCCGATCAGGGGATGGCGCGCGTGCACCTGGAGCCTTCCGAGGGACACGCCCTCGCCGGTCGTCGTCGTCATCGGTCTCCTCCTTGGACGACGACGATCTTGCCGCGGGCGGGCCATGACCTGAAATGATATTGTCTGATGCCTCCGATCACAGCGTGTGATGCCGATGCTGACGCCCTCCAACCTGCGCGCCTTCGCGGCGGTGGTCGAAGAAGGCGGTTTCACCGCGGCGGCGGCGCGCCTGCATGCGACGCAATCGGGCGTGTCCCAGCAGATCGCCCGACTGGAGCGCGGCCTCGGCGTCCGCCTGCTGATCCGCAGCCCGCACGGAGTGAGCCAGACACCGGCCGGGCGCACGCTCTACGGCCAGGCGGTCCGGATCCTCAGGGAGATCGAGGCCACCGAGGCGACCCTGCGCACCTACCGGAAAGGCGTGTCCGGGTCGATCCACGTCGGCCTGATGCCCGCGATCACCCGCAGCGTCTCGGGTCCGGTGCAGCGACGCCTGATGTCGGAGCACCCGAACGTGCGGATCGTCGTGACGGAGATGATGAGCTCCGAGGTCATCGACGCCGTCGTCGCCGGACGGATCGACCTGGGCATCGTGCCGGCCTTCAACGCGCCGGATGCGCTTCGCGTGGCGCCCATCGGACAGACCCGCGAGGTCCTCGTCCTGCGCGGACGCGATCACCCGGACCACATGCGCGAGATCGCGCTCGCGGCGTTGCCGCCGCTGCGCCTCGTGCTGCCCTCGCCGGGCAACCTGCGGCGCGATGCGATCCTGGCACGCCTCAAGGCCGCGCAGGTCACGGTCACCGACGTGCTCGACCTCGATTCGATGTTCGGCACGCTGGAGTTCATCGAGCACAGCGACTACGCGACGATCCTGCCGGCCATCATGCTGACCCCCGAGATCGAGGACGCGGGCCTGTGCGTGCGCCCGATCCGATCGCCATCGCTGAGCCTCGAGCTGCTGGCCATCGAGCCCGCGAGCCGCGCCGGATCGCCGATCGCGCCGCTGCTGGTGGCGGGCTTCGTCGACCGCGTGGAGGCGCTGAACAGGCAGGTGGCGGCGGGGTTGCGGGGCTCGTGATCCGGCCGAGCGCACGGTGTCCCGCAGCCGGCGCAACATCGCAGGCGCGGCCTGCCGAAGCCCATCGCCCCCGACACGGCGTCCTCGCCGACGTAGCGGGCGACGACGGCGTCGACGTCACGGTTCGTTCAGCAGACCGATCGAGACCGTCTCGAGTCGTATATACTCATGGTATATCCCGCGCCGAGGCGTGCAATGACCATCACCACCGTATTCACCAACAACCGGACCCAGGCCGTACGCCTGCCCGCGGATGTGCGCCTGCCCGACGGGGTCAAGAAGGTGCGGGTGCGGGCCCGCGGCGTGGACCGGATCATCTCGCCGGTCGGCCACACCTGGGACGAGTTCTTCCTGAACGGGCCGCGCGCGTCCGACGACTTCATGGTCGAGCGCGCCGGCCAGGAGCAGGGCGAGCGCGAGCCCATCTGAAGCCCGACAGGCGATGTTGAAGTACCTGCTCGACACCAACATTGCGATCTACGTCATCAAGCGGCGGCCGATCGAGGTCATGGGTGTCTTCAACGAGAACGCCGGCCGCATGGCGATCTCGGCCATCACCCTGAGCGAGCTCTGTCACGGGGCCGAGAAGAGCGCCCGGGTATCGCAGAACCTCGCTGTGATCGACGAGTTCTCCAGCCTGCTGGAGGTGCTGCCCTACCCCGCCAAGGCCTGCGCGCATTACGGCTCGATCCGCGCGCACCTCGAGAAGGTCGGGCGCCCGATCGGCGTCAACGATCTGTACATCGCCGCCCACGCGCGCAGCGAAGGCCTCGTGCTCGTCACCAACAACCTCGCCGAGTTCGACCGGGTGCCCGGGCTGCTGACGGAGAACTGGGTCGCCGGCCTGGGCTGAGGGGCCTGCGCGGCGATCCGCCTCGCGCACGGGGCAGCCGAGCTGTGGTCGGCTGATCGCGCTGCATGTTGCGCCGGTACTGCCCGCCCACCTCGAACACGTTGCCGTCGGCGATCACCACCTCGCGCAGCCGCGCGAGCATCGCCGGCCCCTGCTGACCTCGCCCCTGAAAACTTGATCATTTCGGACGTTTCGCGTCCGCGTGTCGCCGGGGCTCGCGGCCGCGGACGGCACGACGCTGCCCGCCGCCGCCGACTGCACCGCCAAGCGCGAGGGCGTGCCCGAGGCGTTCTTCTTCGCGAGCCGCGGCATGGTGCTGTCGGCCGGACAGAACGGCGGGCTGCCGGTGGTCATGGCGATGGCCGCGGCCGATGCCGACTGAGGTGGACCCGCTGGCGAAGCGTGCCGTCAGCGCGTCGAGTTCGCCGTGGCCGAGGTCGCGGGCCGGTGCGCCGCGCGCGACGAAGCCCAGCGCCGTGCGGTCGCGCATCGGACCGGCCGCACGCGCAGGTCGGCGGCGGTCCTGCGGATCAGCGGCGGTCGCTCCATCGAAGCCCCTTCGTCTGCACGGGCACTGCAGGCCGGCGCGTGGCGCCGGGCCACGAGGCGGGTCAATCGCGTCCCGGCTCGCGCCCGTCGCCGGCTCGGCGTCGGGGTCCCGCCCGGCGCGCGAGGCTCGTCGACAGGATCGCTGCACTGACCAGTGGCGGGAGCGCGGCGGTCACGACGACGTCCATCCATGGCCAGCCCGTCCCGTCCGGTGTCGGCAGCAGCGCCGGGACGAGTTGAGCGCCGAGACCGGCCAGGCAGACGAGCCCGATGAGGATCGCCGGCGACACGCGCCGGAACAGCAGCGCATGGGTGAGACCGGCTGCGAACGCGGCCGGCAAGCCGAACACGAAGGACGCGAGCATGATGTAGAGGAGCGCCAGAAGCCAGTTCATCGACGGCACCAGCGACTCGAAGGCGGCGCCCACCGTCGGTGGCGCTGACTCCAGCGTCGCGCCGACCGCCAATTCCAGCCAGAACACCAGTCCGCCCAGCGGCGGACCCAGCACGACGTACACCGCCAGGACTTGCCATCGCTTCATGTCGGACCCCCTTGCGTTCGTCGGGGCACTGTCACACGAACGGTCCGGCGCCGTCGATGCGGATCCGCCGCGGCGACACACTCGTTACACCGGGTACGTCGATGGGCTGGGCTGCAAGCGGCGCCGGGCGGAGCATGGCGTCTGGGAACGACGACTCGTGGAGGTCCGCGATGAACCACCGATGGCTGGCTTCGATGCTCGCAGCCCTCGCCCTGACCTTGACCGCCTGCGGAGGCGACGTCGCCGCATCGACCCCGCCGCCGCCGTCGGCCGCCTGGCGCGGGTCGATGAAGGTCATGCACCAGGGCGTCGGCGTCGATGTCGTGATCGACAAGCCCCAGGGCGACGCGTTCGATGTGCTGGTCGTCTATCACGGCACGGTGATGCGGGACGATCGCGTGATGAAGGCCGCCCAGGAGACGCTCGATCGCTTTCGCCGGCTGATCGACGACCCGTCGATGATGGTGGTGAGCGTCGCCTACCCCGGGGAGAACCTGCTGCTCGGCGACAACCTCGCGCACGCCGAGGCCGCGCTGCTGTGGGTCCGGGACCGAGCCGCGAGCGAGCTGGGCGTGAGGGTCCGTCACGTCTTCCTCGGCGGGCACTCGCAGGGCGGCTACCTGGTCACCCGGCTCAACACGCTGCATCCGACGCGCGGCGTCATCGCGAACGCGCCCGGTCCGATCGATCTGGTCTACCGGTGCGGGCTGGAGGCCGACGGCCGGATCGCCGCGGGCGAGCATTGCCGTCGCCTGCGCGACGCCTTCGGGAGTCCGCACGCCCATCCCGAGGCCTATCTGGCGCGTTCGCTGCGCAGCTTCGCGACCGGCTACCTGTCCGACGTGCTGTTCGTGCAGGGCCTCGCCGACCGGGGCGTCGTCCACATGGCGTCCTGGCCGGGATTCAGGCAGCAGGTCCGCGCCTGCACGAACTGCCGCGGCGTCGAGGTCCTCGAGCTGCCCGGCTTCGGCCATTCGGCGCTGTTCGACAGCGACCGGGCCCGCGATGCCGTCCGTGCGTTCCTCGACGCGCGGCGCTGATGCCGGGCCGCCGCGAGCTTCAGGTCGTCGGTTCGGGGGTGCGCCGCGGCCGCGGGGGGCGGCGACGACCCGGACCCCGTCCGCGGCCTGCGCGGGCACCGCCCAGCGCGGCCGGAAGTCGGCGGGTCCGTCGAGGTCGGTCAGCACGACGGCGATGTCGGGCGCGTGGGCGTCGGCCTCGCGCAGCAGCGGCGTGAAGTCGGTGCCGCCGCGGCCCTGGGACGCGAGGCCGCGCAGGCCGGCGTCGCCGGGCGGCAGCGTCTCGACGCGGCGCACGCGGTCCTCGCCCGCCACCGGCACCACGCCGGCCTCGGCGCGCCGCGTGATCGCGTCGAGCTCGCGCGAGAAGCGCGCGAGCAGCGCGTCGTCGATCGACCCCGACACGTCGACGATCATCCGCCGGAGCCGGCCGAGGGCGACGCGGCGGCGCCGCGGAACCACATCACGCCCGAGGGGCACGCGCGCATGAAGGCGGAGCTGGCGCGGCTGCTCGACGTCGGGCGGCCGGATGTGGTCCGCGTCGTGTCCTGGGCCGCCTCCAACGGCGACCGGTCCTAAAACGACGACTCCCTGTACGGCAAGAAGCGCCTGCGCGAGATCGACCGGCGGATCCGCTTCCTCACGAAGCGGCTCGATCGCGCGGAGGTCGTCGACCCCAGCCCGCACTCGGGCAACGACCAGGTGTTCTTCGGGACGACGGTGACGTACCTGCGGTCCGATGGCGTCGAACGGACGGTGACGATCGTCGGGGTCGACGAGGTCGATCCGTTGAGCGGGCGGATCGGCTGGGTGTCGCCGGTGGCGAAGGCGCTGCTGAAGGCGCGCGAAGGAGACACCGTGTCGCTGACGACGCCGGCAGGTCGCATCGAGCTGGAGATCGTCGCGGTAGGCTATCCGGATCCGCGAGGCGTCGAGGCCGCGCCGCCGGTCGACCGGCGGCGCGGGATGCCGGAGCCCGAGGCGGCTCCGGTCCGATCAGCTCACTTCGTGCGGCGCACGACGCGAAGACCCAGCAGGCCGGCCCCGAGCAGCAGCAGGGTCGCGGGCCCGGGCACCGTGCCCGTGGGGCAATCGTTGGGGCCCTGCGTCGAGACGACGCAGACATTGTCGATGAAGGCGCCCCAGTGGTTCCTGCTGTTCGCATCGAATCCGTCGAAGAGCAGGTTGGTCGACGACCCCGTCGCGGTGAAGGTGAGCGTCTGCTGGTACCACGTGATGTTGTTGACCGGGTCCGACGCCGGGGCGGTGAACAGCACGTTGGATTGGTTGCCGACGGAGACGCGCACGCCGCGCGGATTCCCGAAGGAGACCTGGGGCCCTGCCAGCCAGAAGCTGAGAAGGTAGGTCCCGCCGTTCATGGTGGCGAAATCCTGGAACAGGCCCGCGGTCGGCCCCCCGCTCGTGTCGTTCAGGTCGACCATGTACATGCCGTCCTGAGCGGGACTCACGTTGAACGTTTCCGCCCGGTGCCAGTTGGCCTTGCGGCCCTCGAGGATGCCCCAGCCGGTCAGCTTCGTATCGCCCGGATTGAGGTCGACGAAGTGGTCGGCGATCACGGGGCTGAAGGTGCCCTGCTCGAAGGAGCCGTTCACGATCACGTTGGCGTGAGCCGCACCGGCGAGGGTGAACAGGCTCGCGACGCACGCAGCGCAGAGGGTCTTCTTCACGGTATTGCTCCAGGCCAGGGGAATGATCGAGGGGCCGCAGCCTCTTGAGCACGACGCGTGCCAGACCCGAAAACGCTTTTTATTTCAATGTCTTCGTCTTGCCGATCGTGTTCCGTCCGTGGCGAATGTAAGGTTTCCCGACACCCTTGCGGCCAGCCTTGTGTCCCCGGACCGCTACAGCCGCGTGATCTTCGTCACGTCCGCCTGCTTGCGCACCTGCCTGAACACCTGCGCGAGGTGCTGCCGCGACCGTACCTGCAGCGTGAACTTGATCGTCGCGACCCGATCCGGCTCCTCGTCCATCGTGACGTTGACGATGTTCGCCTCGGAGGCCGCGATCTTGGCGGCGACGCGGCCGAGCGCGCCGCGGTCGTCGCGGATCTGGATCTCGACGATCGTGCGGAACTGGCCGCGGATGTCCTCGCCCCATTCGACGTCGATCCAGCGCTCGGCGTCCTTCCCCCCGCGGTTCGTCATGACCGACGGGCCAGGGGGCTGATCGGGGATGCGCTGGGGTGGAATGACTCGGGCTGGTCGTCCCGAGCAAGCGCTCGGTCAGGGCCGTCTTTGCGTCGAACAACTTTACAATTCAGGCTGTCCGGACTCGCTGCCTGAGCTCGAGAATCCTTCAAGCCCTTGTTCCAGAGAGGAAGTGCCGGGTCATGGCACGAATATCGCTGATGTGCGCCGACCCTCTTCGAAGGAACGCATCAGCCCCACCCTGCACTCATTGACCGTGCATGCCGCGGCGGCCTGCCTGCCGGCCCTCGGCGGCACGGTCTGCACGGCCACCGTCGTCGGCTGCAGCTTCGGGTCTCATACGGCCCTTCGTGGAGCCTCACATTCCCGTCACAAGATTCAGGGTTGAGTTGCGCTGGATCGCGATCCGCAAAGTGCCCAGCAAGATGTCCCCAAACCTGTACCGGAGACTCTCTATGGCCTCGAATCGATCCATTTTCCGCGGCACGATCTTTTCTGGCGTCTGCTTCGCGGCGCTCCTGTCCGTTGCCCTGCCGGCCCAGGCATTGCTCATAAACTACAGAGGGGCCTTGACCTGGGATAATAGCTCGACCGGAGACCCGGACCAGGTCCGGCCGTTGTTTTTGCCCACGGGAGGGAACTCAAATACGATTGTCAGAAACTTCATCTTGTCGCATCTATCTCCCTGCAATCTTCCGTATGCCCCGTGTGACCCAAAACCGGCGTGGGTACCTGTCAATCAGTCCGGGACAGTTAACCCATTCATAGGCCTTGATTATTTTCTGAATGGTCGCACCGGGTCTAAATCAGAGCCCTCGCCCCTGGGACCGGGCAATCAACGATTCGATTTCAATCTCTCTCAGCCCGGGACTGCGTCTCGCAGTGCCCCCGGGGTTCTGGTCTCTTATTATGGCGAACGCTTGTATGGCGGCTACGGGCCTCCTTACCTGGAGTACTATCGCGACACCACCAGCGACACTTATACATGGAAAGACACCGTCAGGCTGAACAGCTTTCCGAGCTTTTATCTTGCCGGCGATTGTCTTTTTTGTGGCGAAGCCAATGCGGTGGACTCTCCGGTTGGCATACCCTTCATCGGCGGAACGGCGCAGTACATACCTTTGCAGTATAACCTGCAAGGAGGTGTCAAGTTCTTCATAAACACCTACGACAGCCCCGTTTTCGACATTACGTTCGGTGCGAGCGGCATCACGGGCACCATGCAATTCTCGGCCATGTTTTCGCAGTTCCCGACTGGTTATTCATTCAACCAAGATTACCTCGACCCCTCGACATTCGGATGGAGCAGTTGGAGCTGCATCAAACTGGATATTCCCGACGCGCAACTGGGCCGGTCCGGTCTAGTACCGCAGACCACGTCTCGGCCGCAAGGGATGGGTTTGCCGGGAGACTGCCCCGTTGTTGAGTACAAGTCCGGGTCCACCCCGATTCCGGACCTGCCGCCGATCACGGTTCCGGAGCCGGCGGCGCTCAGCCTGCTGGTGGCGGGGCTCGGCGGGCTCGGGTTGCTGCGCCGCCGGGCCGCTCGGAAGGGGCCGGCGACTGCCTCCTGACCTGTCCGGTATTTCTTGTATCGGGCGTTACTCGAGAGCGGCCTCTGGTGATCCGCTCCTGGAATCCGGGCCATCCAGAGCGTTAGTCTTCGGCGCCTTTGGCACTTGGCCGATCGGCCAGGTGCCTTGATTTCCGGGCGAACTCCCCGGGCGATGCCTATCCGCGAGCCATGTGAAGCCGGCGCTCATTGTGGTCCTGCCTCCAGGCCTCGATCGAGGCCCGGGCCTCGGCCATCGAGGCGAACCAATGCACGTTCAGGCACTCGTCGCGCAGCGATCCGTTGAACGTCTCGACGTGCCCGTTGTCGGTCGGCTTGCCGGGCCTGCTGAGTCGATTCGAACCTTGTGTCGGGAAATCTGACAGCTGCATCTTCCGGCAGGCTCCGTTTCCTTCAGAATCAAGGCTTTGAGAGAGTGGCACGAGAAATGCATGGCTGGCGGCGAGCCATTGGACAGTCCGCTGGCACACTCGCTGGAAGAACACCCGTGAACAGACTCCTCTCGAAAGCCCTGATCCTCAGCGCCCTGGCCTTGACCGCATCGGTCTCGCAGGCCGCCATCGTCGTGAGTTTCGGCGGCACGGATGCCGGCGCCGATGGCATCACCTCGAGCGTCGCCGGCGCCACGGTCTTCAATTTCAACAACGGTACCCTGCCGACCGGCTACACCGGCGGCATGCTCGTTTCCGGTTCGGTGAGTGGTCAGTACGTCGCGCCCCTCGGGGACACCACGCCGTACCTCACCGCCGGCTCGACGCCGGCTCCAGGGGGCACCGTCAACGCCTACTTCGGACCCGCCACCTATAACTACTTCGGCCTCTACTGGGGCTCGATTGACACCTGGAACACCGTGCGGTTCTTCCTCGACGATGTCGATGTCGGCGGCTTCACGGGCGAAGAGGTGATGGCGCTCGGGAACGGCTCGACCCAGAGAAACCGCTACGTCAACTTCACGTTCGACTCCGGCGGTTTCAACGGCGTGGTCCTGCTCAGCACCCAGCCCGCGCTCGAGTCCGACAACCATGCGATCGCGCAGGTGCCAGAGCCGGTGACGCTCGGCCTGCTCGGCCTTGGACTGATGGGCCTCGGCTTCGCCCGGCGGCGGTGCACGATGTCCTGAGCTCGCGTTCCCGCACCGAGCCGAAGTGGAAGGCGTCCTCCGGGGCGCCTTCTTCGTTTCAGCTTCTTCGTACCGTTTCAGCATCGGCCACCGCAGGCGGACGCACGGTGAACGCCCGGCCGCCCGGCTTCAGCGGACGCCGATCGCTCCCACCGGCGTCTGCGCCGCGAGCATGCCCCGCACCAGGTCGTCGAGCAGCGGCGACACGCAGGATGCGTCGTGCGAGCGCGTCTCGATCTCGGCGCGCCTGCGCGGCCTGCGGCTCCAGGGCGGCAGCGCCGTGCACTCGCGCTCGAGCGAGCGGCGGGTCGGATCCAAGGCGGCCGAACGGCGCGAAGCCGACCCGCTTCTCGCACCGGACAGTGTCTGCGATCGGGCTGCGGGCGTTCACGGCGTGCGATTCCGGCCTCGCTCTCGGGCTCGGCCGGCGACGTCGCGCGGCGCAACAACATCACGGTGCAATGACCCGCGAGCCGTCCGAGCGCGGGGGCGACCCCTGGACGGGGGGCGGCCCGCATCGACGCCGGACACCGGAGGCCGGACCCCGGCAGGAACGGCGATCCGGCGGGCGAGCTGTCGAACAGCCCGGCCCCTCCCGAGCAAGCGCTGGATCAGGGTCTTTTTCACGTCGAAAAACTTTACAATTCGGGCTGTCCGGACTCGCTGCCCGAGCCCGAAAACCCTTCAAGCCCTTGTTCCAGAATGGAATTTTCGGGCGATGGCATGAAACTCGCTTGGAGTTCACTGCTCCGGAATCTGCCGGGCAATGATCGGCGCAAGCTGACCATGGGCTCTCAAGAAGAGAAATCGACGCCGTGAACTCGGTTCTTCGCAAGGCTTCAGTCGTCCTGTTTGAATTTGCCGTGATCGGCATTCTCGCGGGTGGTGCAACGCAAAGCCTGGCCGGTCCGGTGTACAACGCCGCGGCGGAGTTCAACGGTGTGCAAGGTGGCACCAGTGGCGTGTGGAACTACGGCCGGCTCGATGGCGCCGGGGGGACGTTCACCCAAGCCACCTCGGTTGTCGGTGGCAATTTCAAGGGTCCCGGCGGGGGCGCGTATCTGTTGGTCGGCAGTGATTTCATGCACCCTGGCTGTGATTCCGCCGACATCGCCGACACGTGCCTGAACAACCTGGCGTTCGCCGGCCTTCGCTTCACGGCCCCCGACCCAGGCAGCTATACGGCGACCTTCTTTGTCAGGCTCTCCGACCCACTGAATAACCCGATCAACTGTGAGTACCGCGGATGCGACCCTGCCTTTGGCGGCTATCCCGATTACCGCCGGGACGGCGTGCGGATGTGGCTCGGGACCGACTTCATCGACCTGTCGACATGGCAGGGCCAGGCTGCCGTGACTGCTGCATTCGCGGGTCAGACGCTGACCCAGACCTTCACGCTGTCGGCGGGGCAGTCCATCGACT
This sequence comes from Burkholderiaceae bacterium, assembly GCA_044371545.1. Taxonomy (GTDB): domain Bacteria; phylum Pseudomonadota; class Gammaproteobacteria; order Burkholderiales; family Burkholderiaceae_E; genus UBA4615. Next base: position 4,397 of record JBILTM010000033.1, on the reverse strand, counting down.
TCGCGGTCGACCACAACGGCGCCCGGAGCTGCGCGACCTGCACGCCTACAACCCGTTTCAACCTCTACGACTCAACCCGCTACACCGCGTCGGTCACGAAGAATGAGGCGGCTGTCCCGGCGCCTGCCTCGATCGCGCTGCTTGGCGTCGGACTGATCGGCTTTGGTCTGGCACTGAGCACGCGTCGCCGGCGCCCGCTCGCAGCCGCCTGAATGCCCGGCCGCGCGTTCGGCACGCGCGGGCGCATCGGCCGGCCGTTGCTACCCTGGGGTTGAAGGCGAACCCGCGCGGCGCAACAGCATCAAGGAGCCATGATTCGCGGCCGTCCGAGCGCGGGGCCGCCGCTGGCTGGAAGCGGGCGCAGGACGCGGGCGTGCTCGGCATCATCGAGAACCGGCAGTCGCTCGGGGGATAGGAAGTTCAAGCGCCCTCACCCTGGTGCGGCGCAAGCGGCGGGTCGGATCCAGGGCGGCCGAACGGCGCGAAGCCGACCCGCTTCTCGCACCGGACAGTGTCTGCGATCGGGCTGCGGGCGTTCGCGGCGTGCGATTCCGGCCTCGCTCTCGGGCTCGCCGCACGGACGGTCAGCGTCACGTCACGCTCCGGGTACAGGCGAACTCCACGGTGTCTTTCCAGATTCCGTTGATGCCCTGTGTTCACGGGGTCTTCCGTCACCTGCACGCCATCGCGCGGGCCGAGCAGGCGGTTTTCCGGGCCCGACACCACCCGCACCGTGCAGCCGTTGGCGACGATGCTCACACGAAGGGCTCGCAGGCTGGCGTGAACCGCGCCGCAGCTCGGGCACGCATCGGTCGGTGATGGTGGTGCACGTCGATACCTCGGGCGCGGCGTTGGCGATCCCGCCGCTGTCGGCGCGGCCTCGCCGGAGCCGGCCGAGCGCGCCGAAGGCACGGGGGTCACTTCGGGGTGGCGCAGACGGCGTTTCGCAGCAGCACTTCGCTCTCGTGGCGGGGCGTGATCCGCGTCCACTGTCCGGTCTCGTCGTCCTTGCTCACCTGCGCGGCCTTGGTATGGGTCTCCACCGACAAGGTGCGAAAGAGCGCGTTCTTGCAGTCGAACTCGTAGAGGATGCGAAGCCGATTGATCATCTTCGTGGGGTCGGGCACGGGCAGGTCGACCTGCACCCGGACCTGGCGCAGGCTGCCGTTGACCCGGACGGAGCGCGGATCGTATTCGACGCCCTCGTCGACCTTCACCCAGGTCTGCGCCCCCGCGGGCATCGCCGGCAGCATGCACAGGACGTACAGCGCGGCCCTCACCGGACGCTCGCGGCGTGGCCGGACTCGGAACGGGGGCAAGCGAACATCGGTCTCAACGACATTCTCCCTTCTTGGACGGCCTCCAGCAGGGGCCCGAGGATGTGGCCCCGACCGCTTCCCGAGCCCGCGGCAGGATGGCAAGCCAGTCGGACACCCGCCGCGCCCTGCCGACCGGCGGCCACACCCGGCCGACATCCGGATCGCCGCCCCGGGGACCGGCGAGCCAGGCAGGGCGCGCGTTCGCCGCAGACCGAGAAGCGTTCGCCATCCGGGGCACGTGCTGGAAGCCGGGCTGCCCCCCGGTGCACTGCGTCACGAAGCGCGTGACAGGACAGCGCTTCGTGCCCGAGCGACCCCCAGGAGGTCAGCTGCACTCCACGCGATCTCGACCGGACGACTTGGCGCGGTACAGGGCCGAGTCGGCGCGCTCGATGATGCTCGGGGTCGACTCGTCCGCATGGTGCGGCGCAAGCCCGATGGACACCGTGTAGCGGATGGCGTTGCCGTCGGGCAGGACCACCGAGGTCGAGGCGATGTGCTGGCGCAGCCGCTCCGCCACCGCGAGCGCGGTGGCCGGCTCGTTGGTCGTGATGAGCAGGAGGAACTCCTCACCGCCCCAGCGCGCAAGCACGTCGCCTTCGCGCAGCACCGCCTTGGCCCGTTCGGCAAACTGCTTGAGCACGATGTCGCCCACCGCATGGCCGTAGGTGTCGTTGATGGACTTGAACTTGTCGAGGTCCACGATGGCGACGGCGAAGCCTTCGCCACGGGCCGCATTGACCTGCTGGGCGTCGAGCAGTTCACCCATGCGCCGCCGGTTGAACAGGCCCGTCAGGTCGTCGCGGTGCGCGATCTCGGCAATGCGCGCCAGCGCCTGCTGGAGTTCGATCTTCTGGCGCCCGAGTTCCGCTCGCAGATTGCTCAGGCGGCCGCCCAGTATCGAAAAGGCGGACAGCACGACGAGCAGCACGAAGAACGTCAGGAGTTCTTCCTTCCACGGGTGCCGCTCGGGCTGCCACCACGACATGACGCTCGCCACGGCCGCGAACATCGCGAGGGTGTAGACCACGAGTGCGCGCACCTTTCGGGTGGGCAGCGCAAAGATGCTGAACAGCAGCGCCAGCGAGAGCATCGGCAGAACGACGGCGCGCAGGCTGCCCGCGATGGCGTAGCAGGCAATGGTCGACGCGCAGGAGAAAGCGATCTGCTGCACCGTCAATGCCGGGTCGCGGCATCCGAGCGTCCAGCCGCGCGCGAGCGCGACCTTCGTGTACAGACTCATCGCAAACGACAGCGGGGCCCAGATCGCGACAGCCAGCCAGGAGGCGTCGCCCAACAGGCAGATGCCGACCATGATGACAATGCCCGCTCCCACCCAGACCAGCGAGGCGGTGACCTGTCTTTGCCAGATGAGCAGCCGGGCTGGATCGAGAGGCGGCGCTTCCCTGCGCGGTGCTGCGGTCATGGAGGGGGGTGCGTGATCGGTGATTCACAGCGTTATCGGATGACCAGGCCCAAGACCTGAGCGCGCATGAACCAGCCGACCGAAGTCGACCGCTTTCACAGTAGGTTGCCCGGGTCAAGGTCTTCCAGAACAGCAACCTGATCGCGCACCGCATGCAGGCCCGTCTGCGTCCGGGCGCCCGTTTCGAACACGTACCGCAGTTATGGGTGTTCCGCGCCGACAGGACCAGCAACCTGGGCGGAAACTCCGCGCTGTCCGCCCTGAACGGAACGCAGTTGGGCCAGGAGGCGAACATCACCGGCAAGTGGTTTGCCTCGAAGAGCGTCTTCGTGCACGGTCACCTCGCCGTGACGTTTCCCGGCTCGGGCGTGCGCAACGCGCCCGGGGTCAACGCCGGTCTCGATCCCTGGCTGAGCGCGAGGGTGTTCGTCCGGGTCGCATTCTGAATGTCCGTCGCCAGGAGGGGCCAAGGTGGAAAGACGCGAGATCCTGAAGGGCATGGCGGCCTCCGCCGGCGCTGTCACGGCCGCTGCCGGAGTCCAGGGCGTCACGGCGCCCGAGGCGCGGGCGCAGATGGGGGGCGGCAGGCCCGAGGGCAATGCGGTCGTACCGGTGAAGCCGGTCGACCCGAAGCGCTTCACGCCGGGCCGGTTCACCGGCAAGACGGTACTGGTCACGGGCTCGGCACGAGGCATGGGCGCAGCGGCTGCGAAGCGGCTGTCGCGGGAAGGCGCGAACCTCGTCTGCGTGGACTGGATCAAGGACATGGGCGAAGCCACCCATGCCGAGATCGTCGCCATGGGCGGCAAGTCCGTCTTCGTCCATGGCGACGTCGCCGATGCGACCGTCATGCAGGAGGCGGTGGACAGGGCTGTGCGCACCTTCGGCGGGCTCGATGCGGCGCTGAACAACGCGGGGGTGATGGATGGCGTCCACTCCGGCGCGCCGATCGACTTCGCGACGCAGCGCTCTCTCGTCTTCGCCAGCATCCACGAGGCGACCGACGACTACTGGAACAACGTCTTCCGGACGAACGCCTACGGCATGTTCGTGTGCATGCGGGCGGAACTCCGACAGATGGTCGCCCAAGGCCGCGGCGGCTCGATCGTCAACGTCGGATCCATCGCCGGCATGACCGGCCTGTCCGGCAACCCGGCGTATGTCGCGAGCAAGCATGCCGTCAACGGCCTGACGAAGAACGCCGCCATCGACTACGCCCCCCATGGCATCCGGGTCAACTCGGTCAACATGGCCGCCACCGACACGCCGATGGTCGCGCGGGCAGGACAACTGGTCGCCGCCGCGGCGGCTCAGGCGCGAGGTCCGACGATGGGCAGGATCAAGATCGACAGCATCCTGGCCTACACCGACAGGAACCATCGCCCCGCCACGGTCTGGGAGCAGGTGGCGATGATGGCGTTCCTGCTGTCCGACGAGGCGTCGAACTTCACCGGCGGCATCTTTGCCACGGATGGCGGGTGGACCGCCTACTGAAGCCGGGCGATCGGCCGGATCGGTACCGCCTCCGCGGCAATGGTCGTCGTGCCGCATGTCGGTTCTCTTTGCGCACGCCATCGCTCCGGCGGTCATCCGCTCACGGATTCCTTGTCCCAGGGCTCTCCATTTAACCGGACTGGCCGGTAGACTGCCGT